>DASQNG010000175.1:0-19319 GCA_035645095.1 Gaiellaceae bacterium
ATCGCATTCGTCGTCGCTCTCGCGTTCGCCGTCCCGGCGACCGCCCTCGCCGCCCCGGCAGAGACGACCACGACCCCGAAGCGGAACATCGTCGGCACGGCGCAGGCCGCCGGCGGCTTCACCACGCTGCTCACGCTCGCGAAGCAGGCCGGGCTCGTCGGCGCCCTCTCCGGCCCCGGCAAGCTGACCGTCTTCGCCCCGACGGACGCCGCCTTCAAGCAGGTGCCGAAGGCGACGCTGACGAAGCTCCGAAACGATAAGGCGCTCCTGAAGCGCGTCCTCCTGTACCACGTCGTCGAGGGCCAAGGGCCGGCCACCAAGGTGGTGTCCCTCCGCTCGGCGAGGACGCTCGCCGGCCCGTCGGTGAAGATCCGCGTCACCGGTAAGACGGTCCGCGTCGACGGCGCGAGGGTCATGAAGACCGACATCCGGGCGACGAACGGGATCATCCACGTGATCGACCGGGTGCTGATCCCCTCCTCGTAGCTAGGCGGAGACGCGGCGCGCGAGCTCGGCCTCGACGTCCTCGGGGCCGAGTCCGCGCGCCGCGAGCAGCACGTAGAGGTGGAAGACGAGATCCGCCGCCTCCTCGACGACGCGCTCGTCGGACTCCCCCGCGCCGGCGAGCGCCGCCTCGAGCCCCTCCTCCCCCACCTTGCGCGCGGCGCGGCGTGGGTCGTCGAGGAGGGAGACGGCGTACGAACCCTCCGGCCGGTCCGCCTCGCGCTCCTTGATCCGGCGCCAGAGCCACGGCGCGAAGCAGGAGGCGGCGCCGGTGTGGCACGCGGGGCCGGCCGGATGCACGCGCAGCAGCAGCGCGTCGCCGTCGCAATCGTCGCGCAGCTCCTCGACCGCCAGTGTGTTCCCGGACGTCTCGCCCTTGCGCCAGAGGCGGCCGCGGGAGCGGCTCCAGAACCACGCCTCGCCGGTCTCCCGCGTCAGCCGTTGCGCCTCGTCGTCCATCCACGCGAGCATCAGCACGCGGCCGCTCGAGGCGTCCTGGACGATCGCGGGGGTCAGCTCCGGACGCTCCATCCGGCCTCCCTCAGCTCCTGCTTCAGCTCCGGTAGCCGCTCCGGCCGCTCGTGCACGATCGACGCGACGAGCGCCGCCGCGGCGCCCGCGCGGAACGCCTGCGCGAGATGCGCCGCCTCGCCGGCGCCGCCGGAGGCGATCAGAGGGACACCGACGGCTGCCGCAACCGCCGCGGTCAGCTCGAGGTCGTAGCCGTCCCGCGTCCCGTCCGCGTCGATCGAGGTGAGGAGCAGCTCCCCCGCGCCCCGGCGCACCGCCTCGCACGCCCACGCCGCGGCAGCGAGGCCGCGCGGGCGCTTGCCGCCGTGCGTGACGACCTCGCCGCCGCGCGCGTCGATCGCGCAGACGACGGCCTGGCTGCCGAACTCGTCCGCGAGCTCCGTCAGGAGCTCGGGCGTGTCGACGGCGGCCCGGTTCACCGCGACCTTGTCCGCGCCGGCGCGGAGGAGCGTCTGCGCGTCGTCGCGGCCGCCGATGCCGCCGCCGACGGTGAACGGGATCTCGAGCCGCTCCGCCGCGCGCTCGACGAGCGAGAGCGGGCTCCGCCCCTCCACCGTCGCCGCGACGTCGAGGAAGACGAGCTCGTCCGCGCCGAGCTCCGAGTACCGCTCCGCGAGCTCGACCGGGTCGCCGACGTCGCGCAGCTGCTGAAACCGGACCCCCTTGACGACGCGGCCGCCGGCCACATCCAGGCACGGGATCACGCGCTTCTTCACCATCCGCCGGCCCACGCCAGGGTGTTGCGGAGGAAGCGTGCGCCGGCCGCGCCGCTCCGCTCCGGATGGAACTGCACACCCGCGAGCGGGCCGGCCTCGACCGCGGCGACGAGCGGACTGCCGTGCTCGACGAGGGCCGTCGCGACGTCGTCCCGCGGCTCCGCCGCGTAGCTGTGCGCGAAGTAGACGTCGGCGCCGTCGAGCCCCCCGAGGAGGGGCGAGGCGCGCACCACGCCGAGGTCGTTCCAGCCCATGTGCGGAACCAGGCGCGCCCGCAGCCGCCGCACCGGCCCGCGCAGGAGCCCGAGGCCGCTGCCGCCCTCCTCGCTCTCGTCGAAGAGGAGCTGAAGGCCGACGCAGATCCCGAGCGTCGGCCGGTCGCGCTCGGCGCGCGTCCGCAGCGCGCCTGCCAGCGCACCGAGCCCGCGGGCGGCGCTACGGACGTGGCCGACGCCGGCGACGACGACGAGCTGCGCCTCGGTCACCTCCCCGGGGTCGGTCGAGAGGGCGACGGTCGCGCCCGCCCGGCCGAAGGCCGCCGCGACGCTGCGGACGTTGCCGGCGCCGTGGTCGGCGAGAACGACCCTCACGCGAGCCCCTTCGTCGAGCGGACGCCAGCGGCAGCGGGCGCGCAGGCGGCACCCAGTGCCCGCCCGAGCGCCTTGAACGCGGCCTCGGCGACGTGATGGTCGTCGGCGCCGGAGGCGGTGAGGTGCAGGGTGAAGCCGCCGGCGAGCGCGAGCCGCTCGAGCGCGTGGCGCAGCAGCGAGAGCGGGAGCCCGCCGACGCGGTCGCCGGTGAACGCGAGAGCGATCTCCGCGTGCGGTCGGCGCACCAGGTCGACGGCGACGACCGCACGCGCCTCGTCCATCGGCACCGTCGCGTCGCCGTAGCGCGCGATGCCGTCGCGCGAGCCGAGCGCCTGCGCGAGCGCCTCGCCGAGCGTTGCGAGGCAATCCTCGACCGTGTGATGGGCGTCGACGTCGAGGTCGCCGCCCGCGAGCAGCTCGAGGCCGAAGCCGGCGTGGAAGGCGGCCAGTGTGAGCAGGTGGTCGAGGAAGCCGATACCCGTCGCGACGCGGGCTGGCGCGGCGTCGTCGAGGTCGAGCGAGAGCCGCAGTGCCGTCTCCGTGCTCACGCGGGACACGAAGGCGGTGCGGCCCGGCACTTCCGGCGCCTTCACGCCGAGCGCGCGCAGCAGCACGTCGTTCTCTCGCGGGAGCCGCAGCGTCACGCGGATCCCGCCGGCGAAGACGCGGACGACGAGACCCTGCGTCTCGAGCCGCTCGCCCAGCGGCTCGTCGGTCGGGATCCAGACGAAGTTGGTCGCGGTCGGCGGCGCCTCGTACCCGGCCGCCGTGAGCGCGCCGCGGACGCGCTCGCGCTCCGCGAGCGTGGGCCGGACGTCGAGCCGAGGCTCGCGGAGGGCCGCCGCGGCGATCGCCGCCGCCGGGCCGCTGACGCTCGCGGGCGCGCGGCGGAGCTCGAGCTCGGCGGCGACCGCCGGCGCGGCGAGCGCGTAGCCGACCCGGAGCGAGGCGAAGCCGAAGGCCTTCGACAGCGTCCGCAGGACGACGAGGTTGCGGTGCTCCTCGAGCAACGGCACGCACGTGACGCCGGCGAACTCGTGGTAGGCCTCGTCCACGACGACCGCGGCGTCGGGATGCGCGGCCGCCAGCGCGCCGATCTCCTCCTGCCGGCGCAGCTCGCCGGTGGGGTTGTTCGGGTTGCACACCCAGATCAGGTCGGCGCCGGTCGGATCGTCGGTCAACTCGGCCCCTTCGAGCAGGGTGACGAGCCGGTACACGACATAGGTCGGCGGCGTCCACGCGGCGCGGCGGCCCGGCCCGAGGTACGCGCGCGCACACAGGGCGATCAGGTCGTCCGCGCCAGCACCCACGACCACCTGCTCGGGCGTCACGCCGCAGTAGGAGGCAGCGGCCTCGCGCAGGTCACGGTAGCTCCCCTCCGGGTATTCGTTCAGGCGGGCGAAGCTCTCACCGAGGGGAACCTGCGGCACGCCCGGGAGGGGCGGCGTGTTCTGGTCGAAGCGCAGCACCTGCTCGGGACGCAGGCCGTGGCGCGCCGCCACGTCGGCGGCGGTCGGCGCCCACGCGTAGGCGGCGTACTCGTCCGGCAGCGGGCGCGGCCTCACAGCGCCTCCAGCGCCGCCGCGTGGCGCGGGAAGCCCTCGACGCGCGCGAGCGGGAGCGCGAGGGCGCGCGCGGCGCGCAGCCCCTCGTCGCTCGCAGTCACGTACTGCACGGGCTTCAGGAACGTCTCGAGGCCGATCCCTCCGCTCCCGCGCGCGAGGCCGCCCGTCGGCAGCACGTGGGTCGCGCCCGCCGCGTAGTCGCCGACGACTGCCGCGGTGCGCACGAAGACCGTGCCGGCGTTCGCGACACGCTCCGCCGCAGCCTCGGCGCCGTCGACCCAGAGCTCGAGGTGCTCGGGCGCGTAGTCGTCGGCCGCCGCGAGTGCTTCGTCCAGCGAGCCGACGTCGCGCACGACCACGTTCGGCGCGTCGCGGACGAGGTCGCCCACCCGTCTCGTCAGCTCCCGGTCGAGCGAGAGCAGGATCGCCTCGCTGTCCGGGCCGTGCTCCGCCTGCGCGAGCAGGTCGGCGGCGCAGCGCTCGGCCGTGGCGGTCGCATCGGCCACCACGACCACCTCGCTCGGCCCGGCGGGCAGGTCGATCCCGCACGTGCTCGAGACGAGCAGCTTGGCCGCGGTGACGTAGCGGTTACCCGGCCCAACGACCTTGTCGACGCGCGCGATCGTCTCCGTCCCGTAGGCGAGCGCCGCGACGGCCTGCGCCCCGCCGACCGCGTACACCTCGTCGAGGCCGAGCGCGGCCGCAGTCGCGAGCGTCGCCTCCGACGGCATCGGCGTGACGACGGCGATTCGGGGCACGCCAGCGACCTGAGCCGGGACTGCTGCCATCACGAGCGACGACGGATAGGCGGCGCGGCCGCCCGGGACGTAGACGCCGACCGAGGAGAGCGGCCGCCAGCGCCGCGCGGCCCGCACTCCGGGTACCGCCTCGACCGACGTATCCGGCGGCCGCTGCGGCAGCGAGAACGTTCGCACCGCCCCCGCCAGCGCCCGCACCGCCGCGAGCACGTCCTCCGGCAGCCGCGCCGCCGCGAGCCGCTCCGTCGATACACGCAGCTCCTGCCGCTCGCCGTCGAGCCGCTCCGTCCACTCCGCCACCGCGGCGTCACCACGCGCGCGCACGTCCGCCACGATCTCCGCCACCCGCGGCAGCACCTCCTCGAGGCCGGCGCCTCTCACGGGACGAGCCGCTCGACCGGCAGCACGAGGATCGACGAGGCACCCGCGGCCTTCAGGGGCGAGAGCAGGTTCCACAGGTCGTCGGCCTCGACGGCCGCGTGCACGGCGATCTCGCCCTCGGCGGCGAGCGAGACGACGGAGGGTGCCCCCATGCTCGGCAGGAGCTCGCGGATCGCGGGCAGCGCCGACTCGGGCGCGTTCATCATCAGGTAGCGGCGCCGGCGCGCGGCCACGACGCCGCCGAGCATCAGCTGCAGGCGCTCGACCAGCTCGCGCTTGCCGTCGAGCGCCCGGCTGCTGCCCACCAGCACCGCCTGCGACTCGAGCAGCGTCCCTACGAGCCGCAGCCCGTTCGCGCTCGCGGTCGAGCCGGTCGAGACGAGGTCGACGACGGCGTCCGCGAGGCCGAGCCGCGGCGCCGCCTCGACGGAACCCGAGATCGGGACGAGCTGCGCCTCCACCCCGACGCGCGCGAGGCACGTGCGGGTCGAGACGGGGTAGGCCGTCGCGACCCGGAGCCCGTCCAGAGACATGACGTCCTGCTGCGGCGCGTCCTCCGGGACTGCAGCCGCGAGCCGACAGTGCGCGAACCCGAGCTCCGCGAGCACGAGCACGTCCGCCTCCGTCTCGGCGACGAGGTTCGCACCCGTGATGCCGAGGTCCACGACCCCGTCCTGCACGTACTCGGGGATGTCGTGCGCGCGGACGAGGAGAAGGTCGACGGCGGCATTCGCGCACGGCACGAGCAGCGCGCGCTCCGACGCCTCGAAGGAGAGGCCGGCGTCGGCGCAGAGCCGCTGCGCCGGCTCAGCCATCCGGCCCTTCGAGGGGACGGCGAGGGTGAGCCGGCCGTTCGCGCCGGCCCGCGTGAACCCGTTCCGGTGCACGTCAGCCGCGCTTCCGCTTCGGCCGGATGCGCTCGAGCGCGATCCGGTAGCCGCCCGTGCCGTGGCGCAGCCACTGGGCGACGCGCGTGACGGTCGCGGTGCTCGTCGGCACGCGCTCCGCGATCTCGACGTACGACACGCCCTCGTCGAGCAGCCGCACCGTCTGCCAGCGGTGCGCGAGCGCCTCGAGCTCCGGGAGCGTGCAGAGGTCGCGCAGGAACCGCTTCACCTCGTCCGGCCCGCGCAGCGCGACGACGGCGTCGGCGAGCGCGTCGAGCCCCGGCAGGGGCTCGACGTCACGCGCCGACTGGGGGAGGACGCTGGTCACGGCCGTCATGTTAGCGTGTTAGCGTGTTAGCACGCAAGCTCACCGTCTACCCTGCTGTCGACGTCCTCGACGGCCGCGTCGTCCGGCTCGAGCAGGGACGGCGGGAACGGGTGACGGTCGAGGGCGGCGACCCCGTCGAGGCGGCGCTCTGCTTCGCCGCAGACGGAGCCGAGTGGCTCCACCTCGTCGACCTCGACGGCGCGTTCGGCTCCGCGGCCTCCCTCCGGCTCGTGCGGCGCGTCGCCGCCGCGACCGACGTCCCGCTGCAGGTCGGCGGCGGGCTGCGCACCCTCGACGCGGTCGCCGCCGCACTCGATGCCGGCGCCGCGCGGGCGCTCGTCGGCACCGCCGCGCTCGACCCCGGCTTCCTCGGCCGGGCGGCGAGCCGCTTCGGCGAACGGATCGCCGTCGCGGTCGACGCGCGCGACGGGCGCGTCGTCGTGGAGGGCTGGACTCGCAGCGAGGCGTCGTCGCCCGTACAGCTTGCTCGCGCGTGCGCCGAGGCCGGCATCCGCCGGCTCCTCGTCACGAGCACGCGCCGCGACGGGACGCTCGCGGGGCCGGACCTCCCGCTGCTCGAGGAGGTCCTCGCCGTCGGGCTGCCGGTCGTCGCCGCCGGAGGGGTCGCGTCGCTCGACGACCTGCGGACGCTGCGCGACCTCGGCTGCGAAGGCGCCGTCGCCGGCAGCGCGCTCTGGCGCGGGCGTTTCACGCTTCGCCAGGCGGTGAGTCTCGACGGATGAGCGAGCACACCGTCGCCATCTGGAGCGACTACATCTGACCCTTCTGCCGCGCGGCGCAGCCGACGGCCGCGTGGCTCGAGCGCCGGTTCGGCGCCGAGGTGACCTGGCTCCCGTTCGACCTCCACCCGGAGTACCCGCCGGAGGGGCTACCGCGCGCACAGCTGCTCGCTCGCTACGGCCCCGGGATGACCGACCACGTCCGCTCGTTCCTCGAGGCGCGCGGGCTCCCGTACGAGCCGCATCCGGAGGTGGTGCCGAACTCGCGGAAGGCACTCGCGCTGACCGAGCTGGCCCGGGACCTGGGCCTGCACGCGGTCACGCACGACCGGTTGATGGACGCGTACTGGGCCGAGGCGCAGGATCTCGGCGACCGCGACGTCCTGCGGCGCCTCGCGGCGGAGGTCGGGCTGCCGCCGCCGCAGGTCGAGGAGGTGCTCGCCACCGATGTGTACGTTGACCGCGTGCTCGCCTCCACCCGCGACGCCGTCTCTCTCGGCGCGAACGCCGTCCCCGCGTTCGTGCTCGACCGACGCCTGCTCGTGCTGGGGGCGCAGCCGGAGGACGTGTTCGAGCAGGCGTTCGCGCAGCTCGCGGAGACGCCGTGAGCATCCGCTTCGTCGACGAGCTCGACGTCGGGTTCGGCTGGATCGAGGTCGCGCGCCTGCGCCGGTGCTCGCATGCGCTCGCCGCGGGCGGCAGGGTCTGGCTCCTCGACCCGATCGCGGCGACGGGAGCGGACGGCGACCCGATCGAGGAACGGGTCCGCGCACTCGGCGAGCCGGCCGGCGTGCTCCAGCTGCTCGACCGGCACACCCGCGAGAGCGAAGGCTGGGCACGACGGCTCGGTGTCCCGCTGCACGTCGTGCCCACTCACGTCGATGGGGCACCGTTCGTCTTCCTTCCGGTCGTGCGACGGCGCTTCTGGCGCGAGACCGCGCTCTGGTGGCCGGAGCAGCGCGTCCTCGTGACCGCCGATGCCCTGGGGACGATCCGGCACTACTTCCGCGTCGCCGACGAGCGGCTCGGCGTGCACCCGCTGCTCCGACTGACGCCGCCGCGGTCTCTGCGCGGGCTCGAGCCGCGGCACGTCCTCGTCGGCCACGGCAAAGGCGTCCACGGCGACGACACCCCGGACGCGCTCGAGACGGCTCTGTCCGGTGCACGCCGCCGGATCCCGTCGCTCCTGCGCGAGCTCCCGATCCTCCTGCGGTCGAGGCGCTAGTGGCACTTCGCCACTGACACAGGCGCCTCGCTCTCGGAGCCCGCACCCGCCGCTTCCGCAGCCGAGCTGGCGCTCCGAGCCACTACCTCGCCGGCGACGCTGTGAGGCCGGGCCGGACGAGGCGGGCGGGGCGCTTCAGGTTCGCGTCGCGGACGTGCGGGTCGACGCGCGGGGCGAGCGGCGGCGCGCCGAACGAGGCGGCGCAACGCTCGGCCGGCGCGTCGCCGTAGAGGGTCGTGCGCTGCCGCGGGACGCGACCGTTCGCGCGGATCAGCGCCTCCATCCCCTCCGGCGACAGCTCCTGACCGTGCGCGGCGCCGGCCGAGCGGGAGATGGACTCGTTCATGAGCGTGCCGCCGAGGTCGTTCACACCGGCGCGGAGCACCTCGCCGACGCCGGCCGGCCCGAGCTTCACCCACGACGCCTGCACGTTCGTGATCTCGGGGTGGAGCGCGAGGCGGGCGACGGCGTGCACGAGCAGCGTCTCGCCCCACGTCGGCCCGGATCGTGCGCGCCCCTGCAGCCACATCGGCGCCTCCATGTGCACGAACGGGAGCGGCACGAACTCCGTGAAGCCGCCCGACCGGCGCTGCTGCTCCTTCGCGCGCAGGAGGTGCCTCGCCCAGTGCCGCGGCGCCTCGACGTGTCCGAACATCATCGTCACGTTCGAGCGCAGCCCAACCCGGTGCGCCGCCTCGTGCACCGCAAGCCACTGCGCTGTCGTCAGCTTGTCGGGGCAGATCGCCGCCCGCACCTCGTCGTCGAGGATCTCCGCCGCGGTGCCAGGCAGGGAGCCGAGGCCGAGGTCGCGCAGCCGTGTCAGATACGGCTCCAGCTCGAGGCCGAGCGTCGCGGCTCCCTGCCACACCTCGAGCGCCGAGAACGCGTGCACGTGGAGCCCCGGCACGGCGTCCCGGATCGCCGTCACCACCGACGCGTAGTAGTCGCCGGTGAACGCCGGGTGGATCCCGCCCTGGAGGCAGATCTCGGTCGCCCCCCGCTCCCACGCCTCGCGCGCCCGCCGCACGATCTCCCCGTGCGGGACGAGGTACGGCGCCCCGCGCAGGTTCGCCGCGAGCTTCCCCTTCGAGAAGGCGCAGAAGCCGCAGCGGAAGTAGCAGACGTTCGTGTACTGGACGTTCCGCGTCACGACGTAGGTGACCGCGTCGCCGCAGACCTCGCGGCGGAGCCTGTCGGCGGCGGCGAAGACGCGCTGCCGCTCCTCGCCGCGCGCCCGGAACAGGCGGACGAGCTCCTCCTCCTCGAGCCCGTCGCTCGTGTCCACCGGCAGCGCGTTGCGGCGGACGACGAACGGCGCCGGCCGCGCCTCGCCGGCGTGCCACACATCCTCCCGCGCCAGTCCGAGCGCGTCGGCGGCGCGCAGCGCGGCCGGCAGCACCGCGACGTCGAGCCACTCCGCGGTCAGGTAGCGCGGGTACACGGGGAGCCGTGGGGCGAGCTCGAGCCCACGAGAGCGCGTCGCCGCGGCGAGCCGCTCGCGCGCGGGCCAAGGCGCCTCCGGGTTGACGTGGTCGATCGTGACGGGGGAGACACCGCCCCAGTCGTCGATGCCGGCGTCGAGGAGGAGCGGGAAGTCGTCGGCGAGGTTCGGCGGCGCCTGCACGGCGACGTCGTCCGGGAGCAGGAGCCGCGCCGCCGCGATCGTCCACAGGTGCTCCGACTGCTCCGGCTCCGGGTGCGACGCCATCCGGGTGCCCGGCTTCGCCCGGAAGTTCTGGACGATCACCTCCTGCAGATGCCCGCCCTCGGCGTGGGCGCGCGCGAGGGCCGCGAGCGCGTCGAGGCGCTCCGCCCGCGTTTCGCCGATGCCGATCAGGATCCCGCTCGTGAACGGGATGCGCAGTTCGCCCGCGGCGGCGATCGTCTCCAGCCGGAGCGCCGGCAGCTTGTCGGGCGAGGCCCAATGCGGCCCGCCCTTCGCCGAGAGCCGCTCCGCCGTCGTCTCGAGCATGATCCCCATCGACGCCGACACCGGCCGCAGCAACGCAAGCTCGTCGCTGGTGAGGACGCCGGGATTCAGGTGCGGCAGCAGCCCGGTCTCGTCGAGCACCCGCCGCGCCACGCGGGCGAGGTACTCCACGGTCGTCGCGCAGTCGAGCGTGCGCAACTCGCGGCGGGCGACCTCGTAGCGCAGTTCCGGCTTGTCGCCGAGCGTGAAGAGGGCCTCGGTGCAGCCGGCGGCGGCGCCGGCGCGCGCGATCGCAAGCACCTCGTCCTCCCTGAGGTAGGCCCGCTCGCCGCGGCGCGGCGGCCGCGCGAAGGTGCAATAGCCGCAGACGTCGCGGCACAGCGTCGTCAGCGGGACGAAGACCTTCGGCGAGTAGGTGACGAGCCCGCCGCCGCGGCGCCGCTCGCGTGCGGCCGCGAGCAGCTCGTCGAGCGACGCGTCGAGCAGGTCGGCCGCCATGGGCGCACCCTAACGACGGTCCGCCGCCGCGACCTCACCCCGCGGCTACGCGCGGGTGGTGAGCCGCGACGCGAGCCAGGTGACCCGGCGGATCAGACCGGCGGCGCCCATCGGCAGCAGGAGCATCACGGCGATCAGGATCACGCCGTAGACGACGGCCGGCGCCCCGGGCGATTTCGAGATCGACTGCGCCCAGAGTGGCAGGAACTGGATGAAGACTGCGCCGAAGACGAGCGGCCAGAGCGACCCGAGGCCGCCGACGACGACGCCGACGAGGAGGAAGATGGAGAGCGTGATGGGGAATGTCTCCGGGTTCACGAACGTCGTCGCGATCCCGAGCAGCGACCCGGCGACGCCGGCGTAGAAGGCGCTGATCCCGAACGCCAGGGTCTTGTAGCGCGCCAGGCTGACGCCGGCCGACGCGGCGGCGAGCTCGCTGTCGCGGACGGCGCGGAGGGCGCGGCCGAAGCGGCCGCGGAGCATGAACCACGCGAGCGCGAACATCCCCAGGGCGATCCCCCAGCTCAGGTAGTAGAGCCACTCGTTGAAGGTCGGGATGTCGAACGGGCCGATCGACACGCCCGCGGGGGTCTCCTCGAACGTCTCGGGGTCGGTGCCCCCCACGCCCGTCAGCCGCGGCGAGTCGAAGAGGTTGATCCCGGGGCCGCCGCCGGTGAAGCTCTCGAACTTCCGGATCACGGCCGGCGTCGCGACCGCGACCGCGAAGGTCGCGAGCGCGAGGTAGAGGCCCGCGAGCCGGAGCGCCGGGAAGCCGAAGAGGAAGCCGAAGATCCCTGCGACGACGCCAGCGATCGGGATCGTCCAGACGTCCTGGAGGTCACCGGAGAAGACGTGGCCGCCGATCTCGAGGCCCTGGTCGGAGATCAGGATCGCGGTCGTATACCCGCCGATCGCCATGTACGCGCCGTGGCCCAGCGAGATCTGGCCCGTGAACCCGGTGAGGATGTTCAACCCGAGCAGCGCGATCAGGTAGATGCCGACGTACGCGAACTGCTGCGCACGGAAGTCGCTGACGAAGCGCGGCAGGAACAGGATGGCGGCCGCCGCGACAAGGAACAGCACGATCTTGACGAGCTCGCTGCGGGCGGGCCTCGTCACACGCGCCTCGCGACCGGCTTGCCGAAGAGGCCCTCCGGCTTGACGAGCAGGACGACGAGGATGATCAGGAGCGCCGCAGGCAGCCGCAGGTCGGCGCCGACGAAGTCGATGTAGGAGCCGAGCAGGTTCAGCCCGACGCCGAGCATGAGCCCCCCGGCGACCGCGCCGAACGGGGAGTCGATCCCGCCGAGCACCGCGGCGGCGAACGCGTAGATGAGGAGCGCCTGCATCATCGTCGGGTCGAGGAAGACGGTCGGCGCGGCGAGCATCCCGGCGACGGCACCGAGCGCCGCGGCGAGCCCCCAGCCGATCCCGAGCATCCAGCCGACCCGGACGCCGACGAGGCGGCTCGCATCGGGGTTGAGCGCCGATGCGCGCATCGCAAGACCGACCTTCGTGAACTGGAAGAACGCCCACAGCGCGAGCACGAGCGCGAGCACGACGCCGATCGTCCCGAGGTCCTGCACCGAGATCGCCACGCCACCGACGAGGATCGTCTCGTTCGGGAACGCACTCGGGAACGCGCGCACCTCGGCGCTCCAGATCCAGCCGGCGAGCCCGTTGAAGATCAGGACGAGCCCGATCGTCACGATCACGATCGTCAGGATGGGCGCGCGCTCGATCGGCCGGATCACCGTCCGCTGCACCGCCAGGCCGCCGATGAACGAGAGCACGATCGTGGCCGCGAACGCGGGCCAGTAGGACCACCCGTGGTTCGCCGTCAGCGTCCACGCGATGTAGGTCGAGAACATCGCCATCTCGCCCTGCGCGAAGTTGATCACCCCGGTCGCTCGGTGGATCAGCACGAGCGCGAGCGCGAGCGCCGCGTAGATCGCGCCGGACGCGAGCCCCGAGACCACCTGCTGAAAGAACTGCGCCATCCGCTAGTACCCCAGGTAGCTGCGACGGACGGATTCGTTGCGGGCGAGGTCGTCGCTCGGCCCCGACACTGCCACCTCTCCGACCTCGAGCACGTAGGCGCGCTGCGCGACGTCGAGCGCGATCGCCGCGTTCTGCTCCACGACGAGCACCGCGAGGCCGTCCCGCTCGTTCAGCTCGCGCACGATGCGGAAGATCTCACGGGTGACGAGCGGCGCGAGCCCCAGCGACGGCTCGTCGAGCAGGAGCAGCTTCGGACGGCTCATCAGCGCGCGCGCGAGGGCGAGCATCTGCTGCTCGCCGCCGGAGAGCGTCCCCGCGTGCTGGTCGCGCCGCGCCTCGATCCACGGGAACCACTCGCCCATGCGCCTGACGTCGTCGTCGAGGGAGCCGCGGCGCGTGTAGCCGCCGAGGCGCAGGTTCTCCTCCACCGTCAGCTCGGCGAAGGTGCCGCGCCCCTCCGGCACGTGCGCGACGCCGAGCCGCGCGACCGTCTCCGGGCCGCGGCGGGCGAGGTTCGTCCCTCCGAGCAGGATCCGGCCCGTGCGCCGGACCGTGCCGGAGATCGCACGCAGCGTCGTCGTCTTGCCGGCGCCGTTGGCGCCCAGGACGGCCACGATCTCCCCCTCGCCGACCTCCAGCGAGACGCCGCCGAGCGCGCGGACGGGGCCGTAGCGCGCCTCGACGTCGTGCAGCTCAAGCAGCGCCATCGCGCTCCTCGTCGACCGCCGGCGGCAGTGGGGGCGGCGGCGGTGCCGGCAGCTCCGCAGGCACCTCGGGCAACGGCGCGGTCTCGCGCGCCTGCCGCGCCTCCCGCTCGGCGGAGCCGTCGTCGTCGGTGCCGAGGTACGCCTCGATCACGGCGGGGTCGGCACGCACCTCCGCCGGGGTCCCCGACGCGATCTTGCGGCCGAAGTTCAGCACCTCGACGTGGTCCGAGATCCCCATCACGAGGTTCATGTGGTGCTCGACCAGCAGCACCGTCAGGTCGTAGTCCTCCCGCACCTGCTGGATGAAGCGGCCGAGCTCCTCGACCTCCTCGTGGTTGAGCCCGCCCGCAGGCTCGTCGAGGAGCAGCAGCTTCGGCCGGGAGACGAGGGCCCGTGCGAGCTCGACCCGCTTCAACGTCCCGAACGGCAGGCCGGCCACCGGGCGGCCGGCGAGCGTCCCAAGCCCGACGTAGTCGATCGCCTCGTGCGCCTCCCGCGCTCGGTCGCGGCCGCCGGTGTGCGCGCCGACGAGCACGTTGTCCAGCACCGTCATCGTCCGGAAGAGCTCGACGTTCTGGAACGTGCGGGCGATGCCCTGCCGGACGATGCCGTGCACCGGCGTCTTCAGAAGGTTTCGCCCGGCGAAGACGACCTCGCCTTCGTTCGGCGTGTACAGCCGGGTGATGACGTTGAACGCCGTCGTCTTGCCGGCGCCGTTCGGGCCGATCAGCCCGGCGATCTGCCCCTCCTCGACGTCGAAGGAGACCCCGTCGAGGGCGACGACGCCGCCGAAGCGCCGGGTCACGTTCCGCAGCGAGAGGAGGGCCACCGCCCGCGTAGCCTAAGCACGTGCGGGCGAGCGTGCCATGCGGAGCGGGAGCCGCTACCCTCCCCCGGCCGAACGTTTGCCGTCCGCCGCCACAGTCGAGGAAGCCATCACGTGAGCACCGCCACCGCCACGCCCGAGCAGGAGCAGGTGCACGAGCTGCCGACCAGCCAGAAGGTCACGAACCTGATCGGCGTCGCGCTCCCGTTCGCCGGCTTCGTCGCCTCCATCTTCTTCCTCTGGGGGAGCCTGATCACGTGGCGCGACGTGACGATTCTCGTCGTCGGCTACCTTCTCACCTGCCTCGGCATCTCGATCGGGTTCCACCGGCTCTTCACGCACCGCGCGTACGAGACGTACCGGCCGATCCGCTACGGGCTCGCCGTCCTGGGCTCGATGGCCGTGCAGGGGCCGGTGATCCGCTGGGTGTCCGACCACCGCAAGCACCACAACTTCGCCGACCGCGACGGCGACCCGCACTCCCCGCACGCCGGATTCGAGCCGGGTCTCCGCGGCAAGCTGGCCGGGCTGTGGCACGCGCACGTCGGCTGGCTCTTCCGGAACGTCGGTCGGGCCGAGTGGACGAAGTACGCGAAGGACCTGATGGCGGACCGGGGCATGGTGCGGATCTCGCAGCTCTTCGGCCTCTGGGTCGGCCTCTCGCTCGCGCTCCCCTTCTTCGCCGGCTACCTCTGGGGCGGCACCGTCGGCGCAGGGCTGCAGGCGCTCTTCTGGGGCGGGCTGATCCGGATCTTCCTGCTCCACCACATCACGTGGTCAGTGAACTCCGTCTGCCACTTCGTGGGGTCACGCCGCTTCCGGGTGAAGGACGAGTCGCGGAACGTCTGGTGGCTCTCGTGGATCTCGCTCGGCGAGTCCTGGCACCACAACCACCACGCATTCCCGTCGTCAGCGTTCCACGGCCTGAAGCCCTGGGAGCTCGACCTCGGCGGGCTCGTGATCCGGCTGATGCGTCGGCTCGGGCTCGTCTGGAAGGTCGTCACGATCCCGCCCGAGCTGCAGCGCAAGCGCGAACTCGCGGCCGAGTAGCGCGAGCCGGCGCCGGGCGCCGCCCTGCCAGCGGCATTGCCGGTCTCGGAGACGGCCTCGTGGCGGGTACCAGAAGGACCGCGCCGGCGCAAGACGGCGCACGGGACGCGGCCCAAACGAGCGGATGCGCTGGGGTCTCGCTGGCCGAGTAGCACGAGCAGGCGCCGGACGGTGATCAGCGTTGCCCGTCTCAAGAATCGGGCTGCACGAGGGCGGCGGCGACCCACAGCGGCGACGAGCACCGGGGCCGGTGAGGAGCCCGGCCACGGCAGCGAGCCGCAGAAAGCCGGGAGAGCTCACGGGAGGACCATCCCAGACGGGGCGGAGGTCTCCGGCAGCGCGGCCCCGCAGTCCCGCCGGGTCACCGGCGCGCGGCGGGGCTAGGAGAAGCGGTACACGCCGCCGTCCCTGAACTCCTTCAGGATCCGGCGGGAGACGACCATCCGGTGCACCTCGTCGGGGCCATCGTAGATCCGCGCGCCGCGCGCCATCGCATACATGTGCCCGAGCGGGGTCTCGTCGGTGAGCCCGCGCGCCCCGTGCGTCTGGATCGCGCGGTCGATCACGTCGTGCAGCACCCGTGCCGCGTAGAACTTGATCAGGGAGACCTCGACCCGCGCCTCGTCGCCCTCGTCGAGCTTGCGCGCCGCGTCGAGCGTCATCAGCCGGCACGCCTGGATCTCGGCCGCCGAGTCGGCGATCCAATTCTGCACCGTCTGCTTCTCGGCGAGCGGACCGCCGAAGGCCTGACGCTCCAGCGAGTAGGAGCACATCAGCTCGAAGGCCCGCTGCATCTGCCCGAGCCACCGCATCACGTGGTGGATCCGCCCCGGGCCGAGGCGCTTCTGCGCGATCCGGAACCCGTCGCCCGGATCGCCGAGCACGTTCGCGAGCGGCACGCGAACGCCGGTGTAGCGCACCTCGCAGTGCGTCGACCAGCCGCGGCCGCGGTGCCCGAGCACCGGCACCGGCCGCACGACCTCGACCCCCGGCGTGTCCGCCGGCACCAGGATCTGGCTCATCCGCCGGTGCGGCGGCGCCTCCGGGTCGGTCACCGCCATCACGATCCCGAAGGCTGCGCCCTCGGCGGAGGACGAGAACCACTTGTGACCGTCGATCACCCACGCGTCGCCGTCGGCAACGGCGCGAGTGCGGAGCAGCGTCGGGTCGGCGCCGGACACCTCGGGCTCGGTCATCGAGAAGAACGAGCGCTGCGTCCCCTCGACGAGCGGACGCAGGAAGCGCTCCTTCTGCTCGTCGGTGCCGAAGAGGTGCAGGATCTCGCCGTTCCCCGCGTCCGGTGCCTGGCAGTTGAAGACGAGCTGCGCCCACGTCGAGCGGCCGATCTCCTCGTTCAGGAGCGCGTACTCGATGAAGCCCGAGCCACTGCCGCCGGCCTCCGCAGGCAAGTGCGGCGCCCAGATGCCCGCGTCCTTGGCCTTCGCCCGTAAGGCCGCGACGAGCGCGTCCGCGGCCTCGTCCTCCCGGGCGAGCGCCGGCTCGGCCGGGTAGACGTGCTCTTCCATGAACGCGCGCACCTCGGCGCGCCGCTCGGCGACGCGCTCGAGCAGGTCGGGGTTGAGCGCGACCGCCGTCATGGGCGAGAGTCTGCACGTGATCGAGCCCGGAAGCCAGGTCCAGAACGCGATCTACCTCGCCGGCGGCTCCGAGTGGCCCGTCTCGGCGGAGGAGTGGGAGACGCGGGCGCGGGAGACGCTCGAGCCGGGCCCGTTCGACTACGTCGCCGGCGGTGCGGGGTCGGAGGCGACGCTGCGCGCGAACCTGGAGGCGTTCGAGCGCCGGCGCCTGCGGCCGCGGATGCTCGTCGGGACGGCGGAGCGCGACATCTCGGTGGAGGTGCTGGGCCTCCGCTCGCCGGTGCCGTTCCTGCTCGCCCCGGTCGGCGTGCTCTCGATCGTCCACCCGGAGGCGGAGCGGGCGGTCGCGCGTGCGGCCGCCGCGACCGGCGTGCCGCTCCTGCTCTCGAGCGCGGCCTCGACATCGCTGGAGGACGTGGCGACCGCGGCACCGGAAGCCGCCCGCTGGTTCCAGCTCTACTGGTTCGCCGACCGCGAGCTCGCCGGGTCGCTCGTCGACCGCGCCGCCGCGGCGGGGTACTGCGCGATCGTCGTCACGCTCGACACGCTCACCCTCGGGTGGCGCGACCGCGACCTTCGGAACGGCTACCTGCCGTTCCTCGGCGGCGAGGGCCTCGCGCAGTTCTTCTCCGACCCCGCCTTCCGCAGCCGCCTCGAGGCGCCGCCCGAGGAGGACGTGCGGACGGCGTCGCTGCTCGCGCTAGCGACGTTCCCGAACCTCGGCCTCACGTGGGACGACCTCGCGTGGCTGCGGGCGCGGACCGACTTGCCGCTCCTCGTCAAGGGGGTGCTCCGCGGCGACGACGCGCGCACCGCGCTCGAGCACGGCGTCGACGGGATCGTCGTCTCGAACCACGGCGGCCGGCAGGTGGACGGGGCGGTCGCGTCCCTCGACGCGCTCCCGGAGGTGCGCGAGGCCGTCGGCGTGGAGACGCCGCTGCTGCTGGACAGCGGCATCCGCCGCGGCAGCGACGTCCTGAAGGCGCTCGCGCTCGGCGCGGACGCCGTCCTGCTCGGGCGGCCATACGTCTACGGGCTCGCCGTCGGCGGGCAGGCGGGCGTCGAGGCGGTGATCCGGCAGCTCGCGGCCGAGCTCGACCTGACCTGCGCGCTCGCCGGCGTCCCGGTGGCGCGCGACGCGGACTGCTCCCTCGTCGCATGAGCCTGTACGTCGAAGAGCACGGCGAGGGCTTCCCGCTCCTCCTGATCCAGGGGCTCGGCTACGCGACCTGGGCGTGGCGCCACCAGCTCGGGCCGTTCTCCGAGCGCTTCCGGGTGATCGCGTTCGACAACCGCGGCGCCGGCCGCTCCGAGAAGACACCCGGCCCGTACTCGATCGAGGGGCTCGCCGACGACGCGGTCGGCGTCCTCCAGGGGCGGCGCGCACACGTCCTCGGCATCTCGATGGGCGGCTACATCGCGCAGACGCTGGCGCTGCGGCATCCCGAGCTCGTCGAGCGCCTCGTGCTCGGCTGCACGGGCAGCGGCGGCCCGGAGAACGTGACGACGCCGAAGGCGACGACCGACGAGTGGGAGGCGCACGCGCACCTGCCGACGCCGGAGTTCGCCCGCGCGACGATGCATCTCTCGTTCGCACCGGGGTGGGCGGACGAGCATCCGGAGGAGCTGGAGGATCTGCTCGCCGCGCGGCTCGAGTTCCCGACGCCGATGGAGGCGTGGCGGGCGCAGTACGACGCGTGCTGGGGCTTCGTCGGCCGCGTCTCGCCGCTCGAGCGGATCGAGGCGCCGACGCTCGTCCTGCACGGTGACGCGGACCGGATCGTCCCCTACGAGAACGGGCTCCACCTCGCCCGCCGGATCCCGCACACGGAGCTCGTCACGTTCCCCGGCACCGGCCATCTCCTCTTCCTGGAGCGGCCACGGGAGTTCAACGAGGCGGTGCTGCGGTTTCTCTCGCCGTGAGCGGCGGGCGCCGACGGTTTAGAGTCGGGTCGTGGACCTGCGCGACACGCCCGAGGAGGCTGCGTTCCGGAGCGAGCTGCGCGGCTGGCTCGACGCGAACCTGACCGGCGAGATCCGTGGCGGCCGCTTCGAGGAGGCAGGGCGCGAGTGGAGCCGCAAGCTGCACGAGGCCGGCTACGCGGGCCTGACGTGGCCGCGCGAGTACGGCGGCTCCGGCGCGCCGTACAGCCACCAGGCGATCTTCCTCGAGGAGATGGCGCGGGCCGAGGCGCCGCCGCACCTCGGCGTGATCGGCCTCGGCATGGCCGGCCCGACGATCATCGCGCACGGCACCGAGGAGCAGAAGGCGCGCTACCTGGAGAGGATCCTCTCGACCGAGGAGATCTGGTGCCAGGGCTTCTCGGAGCCCGGCGCCGGCTCCGACCTGTCGGCCGTCCGCACGTCCGCGCGGCTCGACGGCGACCACTTCGTCGTGAACGGCCAGAAGGTGTGGTCGTCCTTCGCCCACATCGCGCACTGGTGCATCCTCGTGACGCGCAGCGACCCCGAGAGCCGCAGCCA
>DASQNG010000176.1:0-3741 GCA_035645095.1 Gaiellaceae bacterium
GCACGTGGTGTCGAGGGTCAGGTTCCGCGCACTGGGAGCATCCGAACCGCGTCAGGTCCGGAAGGAAGCAGCGCTAAGGATTCCCTCTCAGGTGCCGCGGCTCCGCCTGACCGGAGCCGGCGACGCGAACGCCCCCCGGGGAAGCGGTTCGACGACGGAGCGCGTGGCCGGGCGCATCTCCTCAGGCGCTAGCGAGCTGCCAGACCTCGCCGCGCAGGAGCGGCACCGCGCCGCCGCGGCGCTCGAGCCCGTCCACCTCGACGTCGGGCCCGCCGATCATGAAGTCCGTGTGCATCGACGACTCGTTGAACCCGTGCGCGGCAAGCTCCTCCTGCGACAGACCGTCCACACCGTCGATCGCATCGCGGAAGCCGGCGCCGTAGGCGACGTGGCAGGTCGCGTTCTCGTCGAAGAGCGTATCTAGGAAGACGATCCCGGTCCTGCCGACGCGCGAGTCGCCGTCGACGAGTGCGACCTCGCCGAGGAACGTGGCGCCCTCGTCCGTCTGCATCTGCTCGCGCACGACGTCGGCGCCCGTCGACGCGTCCACGTGGACGACGCGCCCGCCTTCGAAGCGGAGCTCGAGGTCGCGGACGAGGGTGCCGGCGAGGGCGAGCGGCGTCGTTGAGCGGACTACGCCCTCGGTGCGCCGGCGGTCGGGACTCGTGAAGACCTCCTCCGTCGGCATGTTGACGACGTGACGGCGGCCGTCCACCGTCTCGTCGGCAGCCGTCAGCCAGCGGGTGCGCTCGGTCAGGCCGACGGTCAGGTCGGTGCCGGGGCCGCGAAAGCGGAGGGCGTCGAAGCGCCGCTCGTTCAGGAGCGCGGCCCGCGCGACGAGGGTGTCCATGTGCGCCTGCCACGCCGCCACAGGGTCGGGCTCGTCCAGCCGGATCGCCGTCGCCACCGCCTGCCACAGGCGCTCGACGTCCTGCTCGCCGAAGATCGCTTGCGCCCAGCCCTCGTTCGGGTAGGCGATGATCGTCCAGTTCATCAGCCGCCGGTTCATCGTCGCGAGGTAGCGCTCGCTGAGCAGCTTCGCGCGTGTCTTCCCGACCCGCCTGCCGTCGAGGTCGGCGAGGAGTTCGGGCTCCGGGTCGCCGCTGATCTGCAGGACGGCGCCGTGCGTCTCCGCGATGTGATCGATCTTCGCGAGCGACCACGGCGGCGTCCAGTCGAGCGTTTCCTCGCGGGCATTCCGGATCCGCTCGCGACGGACGTGCGCGTCGTTGTAGTCGACGTCGACGTAGCGTGCCCCGACCTCGTACGCCCGGCGCGCGATCGCGCGTGCGAGCGGCGCGTGCGCGAGGTCGGCCTGCAGCCACAGCGTCTGTCCGGGCCCGAGATTGAGCCCCACCTCCACCGCCAGCCGTGCGTAGCGCTCGAGCCGCTCGTCGGGTGTCATGGCCGAGACCGTACCCGGACGCCGTGGTAGCTTCCGGCCCGTGCTGGTCGCGATCACGAACGAGGGCAAGGTCGGCCTCGGCCTCGTCACCGCGCTCTTCATCCTCTTCGCGCTCGCAGTCTCGTTCTGGTTCCCGCGACGCAACCCGGACTTCCCCGGCGAGCGGCTCGGCGCCTTCATCGGCGTCGCCGTGGCGCTCTTCGTGGCGACCGTCGCCGGCGTCGTCGTCTTCGCCAAGGAGGAGGAGGGCGCGGCGGGTCACGAGGCCGCGGAGACGCACGCCGTTACCGACACCGGCGGCGCCGAGACGCAGCCGACCGAGACGGGCGGGGGGACCGACACCGGCGGAACGGATACCGGCGGAACGGACACGGGCGGCGAGACCGGCGGGGGCGAGGACGGTAACCAGGGCGGTGACGCGGAGGCCGGCGCCGAGGTGTACGAGGCGAACGGCTGCGGCACCTGCCACACGTTCGAGGCCGCCGGGTCCTCGGGGCAGGTCGGCCCGAACCTCGACGAGGCGGAGCCGTCGGTGGAGGAGGCGGTCGAGGTGGTCACGAACGGCCGCGGCGCCATGCCGGCGTTCGGCGACCGGCTCGACGAGCAGCAGATCCGCGACGTCGCGGCGTACGTCGCCGGCGAGTAGCCGAGCCACGGCTCGTGGCGGTCGCCGAGCGAACCCAAGCAAGCAGGGCCCGCTCGTCGGACGGGAGGCGGAGAGGGCGGGATTTGAACCCGCGACACGCCTTTCGACGCGTACGCGATTTCCAGTCGCGCTCCTTCGGCCGCTCGGACACCTCTCCGCGGCCGCACCAGCCTAGCGAGCGCACGGAATCTTCACAGATCCCACGCGAAGCCCATACGTCGCGGATGCAGGCTTGACACTGTGAGTTCCAACGTGCTGCGGCGCGTCGCCTCGGCCGCCGTCGCAGCCGTCATCGCCGTGTGCTGCGCGGGAGCCGCGACCGCGTCGCCCACGCTTCGCGGCGGCATCGTCGACAGCGGCGGCGCCTACTGGCACGAGCCGGCGGAGTTCTACCCGGTGCTCGGCGAGCTCCGGACGCAGATCCTGCGTGTCCACCTGAACTGGGGCGGGAGGCTCGGCGTCGCGCGGCGGAAGCCTGTCGAGCCGACCGACCCGGATGACCCGGCCTACGACTGGCGGCTGTACGACCGGATCGTGCTCGACGCGACCGCCGTGGGCACCGAGGTCCTGTTCACGATCTTCGGCACGCCTCCGTGGGCGAACGGAGGCCAGCTCCCGACGCGGGCGCCGCGCGACGCGGAGCAGCTCCGCGAGTTCGCCTACGCGGCCGCAACGCGCTACAGCGGCGCCTTCCGCCGCGACGACGGCCGGCGGATCCCGGCGGTGAAGCTCTGGACGGCGTGGAACGAGCCGAACCTCCAGATCGGCCTCATCCCGCAGTGGCGGCGCGTCGGCGGGAATTGGGTGATCCAGAGCGCGGCCGACTACGCGCGCATCTGTAACGCGGTCGTCGACGGGATCCGCGCGGCGTTGCTCCCCGGCCGCCGGATCGCGTGCGGCGTGACGTCTGCCCGCGGCAACAACAACCCGTACGTGCAACGGCCGTCCGTGTCGCCGCTCGCGTTCATGCGCGCGACGAAGAGGGCCGGCATGCGCGGCTTCGACGCCTGGGCGCACCAACCGTACTACGGGCACCCGAAGGAGACCCCGTCGACGCCGCCGCCGGAGCGGGGCGGGGTGACGCTCGGGAACATCGAAGCCCTCGTCACCGAACTGACGCGGCTCTACGGTCGCTCCAAGCGCGTCTGGCTGACGGAGTACGGCTACCAGACGCTGCCCGAGGACACGCTCTTCGGCGTTTCGAGACGGGTTCAGGCGGCCTACATGCGTCAGGCGTACGCGCTCGCGCGCGCCCACCCGCGGATCGACCTGCTGCTCTGGTTCCTGCTGCAGGACGAGCCCGACCCGGCGCGCTGGCAGTCGGGCCTCGTCAGCGCGACCGGCGAGCGCAAGCCGTCGTTCCAGGTCTTCCGCTCGATCATGCTCGCGCTGCGCGCGAAGCGCTGACCGGCGAACGGGCCCCGAAATGCGAAGCGCCCACCGTCTGTTTGCAGATGGCGGGCGCCGCAGTGCCGGGAGGGGATGAGGGGGAGAACCGGCCTCCGCATGGTGCCTCCGACCGACGACTGGTGGCATCCCTCCGATGGGGCATCTGCCCGAACGTCCGGGCGGGCGATGCGCCGTCGCCGCAGCGCGTGTGCTCCACTCCCGGCACCGCGCCCACTGAAGGCGCGCCGGGAGGGCCCGGGCGAGCCCTGCGGCCCTCAGCGCGAGAAGGGGTCCGTCTCGA
>DASQNG010000177.1:0-3929 GCA_035645095.1 Gaiellaceae bacterium
GGTCGGGTCGCGAGTGATCCTCGGTGACCAGTCCTGCGTGCGCGAGCGCGTGTCGATCGGCGACGACGTCGTCGTCGGGCGCGGGTCGCTCGTCGAGAACGACACGAGCGTCGGCGCCCGCACCAAGATCCAGGCCGATGCCTACGTCACGGCCTACACGACCGTCGAGGAGGATGTCTTCATCGCGCCGTGCGTCGTGACGACGAACGACAACTTCATGGGCCGCACCGAGCGACGCCTCGCGCTGCTGAAGGGCCCGACGATCCGGCGCGGCGCACGCATCGGCGGCGGCGCAATCTTGTGCCCCGGGGTCGAGATCGGCGAGGAGGCGTTTGTGGGCGCCGGCGCCGTCGTCACCCGCGACGTCGAGCCGCGGGCGCTCGTCGTCGGGAACCCGGCCCGGCGGCTCCGTGACGTGCCGGACGAGGAGCTGCTCGAGAACCAGTAGCGGCGGCTACTCCTTGACGAGCGCCAGCCCGTAGCGGCCGGCGCCGGGGGTGCCGAGCCTCACCTGCACGAAGTGCCAGCCGGTGCGCTGAGCGCGGTACGCGAGGTACTGGTCGGGCCCCGGTCGCGCGGCTCGCCGTATGGCGCGCGCCTTGCCGTCCACGCGCCATTCACCACCCGGCTCCCGGAGCACCAGCTCGGCGTTCGTCCCGGCGGTGCCGCGGAGGCTCGCGAAGAGCGCCTGCCCGCGCACGAGGCGGACTGCGTAGACGTCGTTGCGATCGTCCCAGTAGTCCAGCGTGGCCGCGAGCCGCCTCGTCGCCCGGCCCCAGACCTTGAAGGCCTGCTCGCCCGCGCCGTCGTTCGGCTCGTACGCGTCGCGCGGCGGCAGCCGCCGCGCCGCCGCGTCGCGCAGCGCGGCCGCCACGTCGAGGCGGCCCCACCCCGTTGCGTCGTCGCGGCCGAGCGTGCAGACGCCACAGCCGGTGGCGCGCGTGGCGTCCGCGGCCGTCCGCGTCAGCAGGCCGGTCACCTGCTCCGGCCGGAGGTGCGGGTGCGTCGCGAGGATCACGGCCGCCGCGGCGCTCACCTGCGCCGCGGCGAACGACGTGCCCTCCCCGGCGCGCACGTCGGCCGCTGCGCAGCTCGAGTACCCCTGCTCGGCGCAGTCGCGGAACTGTGCGGTGAGTGCGAGCGGCACCGTGGAGAGCAGCGCCTGGCCGGGCGCGGCGAGGTCGGTGTGGATGCGGTCGCGGTTCGAGAACCGCGGCACCGACCCGTCGCGGGCCACCGCGGCGACGCCCAGCACGTGGGGGAGCGCCGCGGGGTAGCTGGCGTACGGCCACGGCTGGCGCGGCGCGGCGTCGGAGTTCCCGACCGAGGCCACCACGACGACGCCGCGCCGCTTCGCGTACGCGAGCGCGGCGGCCTCGGCCGCCGCATAGGTGTCGCGCTCGGGGCGGCCCGGGTCGCGCAGGCCGCCCAGGCTCATGTTGATCACCCGCGCGCCACGGTCGACGGCCCACCGGATCGCCTTCGCCTCCTGCAGCACGTCGATCGTGCCGTCGGCGTCGACCACCTTCGCGATCACGAGATCCGCCGAGGGCGCCATCCCGGCGATGCCGAGCCCGTTCCCCGTCTGCGCCGCGATCAGGCCGGCGACGAACGTGCCGTGGCCCTGCGTGTCCTCGAGCGCGGAGCCGCCGACGAAGCTCCGGTGCGCGACCACGCGCCCCGCCAGGTCCGGGTGGGCACCGTCGACGCCGGAGTCGATCACGGCGACGCGGACGCGGCGGAGCGCCGGCAGCGACTCCCAGAAGTCGAAGGCGCGGCTCGCCGCGAGATGCCACTGGCGCGGCGCGAGCGGGTCGTTCGGTGCGTACGGCGCAGCCGTGGCGGCCGCCGCCGCCGAGAGCGCTGCCACGACGGTGGCGACGAGCACGAGCGACCGCCGCGGGGCGGTCGCGGCGATACGCTTCACGGGACGCGGACGACGCCGCTGAGGCCCTGGGCGTAGCCGGCGGCGGGAGCGACCCGCACGCGGTACGAGCCGGAGCCGAGAGCACCCTCGGCGCGGAAGCGACCGTCGGCCTCGAGCGCGACGGCGGCCTCCGGCGCAGGACGCCAGGTGTCGCCGTCGAGCCGCTGCACCTCGACCCGGACGGCCGTCCGGGCGGGCACGACCACCCCGACCAGCCCTGCGGCTGCACGCTTCGCCGTGACCCGCGGCGCGACCGGGACGCGCAGCGTCGGACCGCCGAACTTTCCGGTCGAGAGCCGGAGCGTCTGCGGCGTCGTCGGCCGCAGCGTCGTCGCCAGCGCTCCCGGGGCCGCGCGCCGCACGACCGGCTGCCACGTGCCGCCTACGCGCTGCGCCAGGACGAGGTCCCGCGCGCCGGTCGCGAGACCCGTGACGGTGACAGGGGCTCCGTGGACGACCGGCCCGCCCGGTCGCGTGAGCGACAGCGTCCGGACCGCGGTGATCCAGGTGGAGCGGAGGCCGAGCGCGCTCCGCAGCTCCGTGCCGCGGAACGTCCGCTCGCCGGCCGCGGTCGCGACCACCGCGGTGGCGACACGGCCCGACTCCGACCGCACGAGCCGGAGCGAGCGGACCGGCGTGCCGAGCTTCAGCGCCTTCCGCACCGCGATGTCCGTGACGGTGACGGGCCCCCACGCGTGCACCGGCGAACGGGCACTACCCGGGTCGTCGACCGGGACGAGGTAGGGCACCTGCGCGCCGAACACCTCGGCGGCCGAGGCCGTGCGGCCGCCGGAGGTCGAGTGGAAGAGCGCGTTGACGACCCTGCCGCCGAAGAGCATCACCTGTCCCGCCGTCGCGCCGATCGCAGCCGTCGCGCGGGAGTCCTCCGCCGCGACGCCGCCGTAGACCTGGCTGCGGACGTCCGAGTGGAGATCGTAGGGGCGGCCGGTGACACGGTTCGCGAGCGCGTAGGAGCGGGCGGCGACGGCCTGCGCCTTCAGCGCCTCGGCAGGCCACGAGGCGGGCATCTCCCGCGGCACGACGCCGGCGAGGTACTGCTCGAGGCCGACGTCGTTCACGACGTCGAGCTTCCCCGCGACGAGGGAGACGACGAGCTGGCCGCGGTAGGGCGTCCGACCGAGCGTGAGGGGCGCCGCCCCGGGCAGCAGGACGACGGGACCGACGAGCTTCGTCGGCGCGCCGTTCAGGGTCAGCTCGAGGCGCGACCCGAGGGCAACGGAGCCCGCGTCGAGCGGGTAGGTCTTGCCGAACACGTCGCGCACGCGGAACGGAACCGTGGAGGCGACCGTGATCGCCGGCTGCGCCTCCGCGACGAGCACCCTGACGCGCGCGACCGGCGCCGGCCCGAGCGTGACGCCGGTGTAGAAGTGGGTGAGGATCCGGTCGTGGGTAACGCCGTCGCTCGCCAGGGCGAGCGCGCCGTACTGGCTCATGCCGACGCCGTGACCCCACCCTCTGCCGCTGACGAAGAACGTCGTCGCGGTCACGGCCGGCGGCTGCGCGGCGGCCGGCGCGGCCGCGTCCCCCCGCCCCGCCGCGGGCGACGCGAGCAGGAGCGTCGCCAGGACGAGGAGAAGTGAGAGACGCGGCATGTTGACCTCAGTCGAGGCTAGCCGAAGATCGGCCGACCCGAAGCCCCCCTAACCGAATGTTGACGAGCGGGCAGGCGTTTTCAGGCCCGGCGGCACGGGCACCCCGAAGCGGTGGCGTCGTCTGGCTCCCTGCCCGAGCGCTACCGCGATCCCGAGCTGATCGCGCGCGGCGGCATGGGCGCCGTGTACCGCGCCGAGGACACCGTCCTCGACCGCGTCGTCGCGATCAAGGTCCTCTCGGAGCCGTACGCGGACGACGACTCGACGCGCCGCCGGTTCACGCGTGAGGCGCTCGCCGCTGCACGGCTCTCGAACGCACCGAGCACCGTCACGATCTTCGACGTCGGCGAGCACGAGGGGCGGCCCTACATCGTGATGGAGTACCTCGC
>DASQNG010000178.1:0-10511 GCA_035645095.1 Gaiellaceae bacterium
GCTCCGCCGCACTCCACCTGGGTGCGGGCCGGCGCGTGAAGGACGACGAGATCGACCACGCCGTCGGGGTCGTCTGCCGGGCGAAGCGCGGCACGCAGGTGGCCGAGGGCGACGTGCTCGCGGAGGTGCATGCCCGCGACGAGGCAGCCGCCGGGGAGGCTGCGGCGGAGGTGCTCGCGGCGTACGAGCTCGGCGACGGGGCGCCGCGCGCGCACCCGATCGTGCTGGACGTCGTCGCGTAGGTGCCGCTCACCATCCGACAGGAGCGGCCGAAGGACGAGACGGAGATCGCCCGGTTGCTTGACGCCGCATTTCAGGAATCGGCCGTCTCCGAGTTCACCACGCGGCTGCGCGCCTCAGCCGGCTACGTGCCCGAGCTGACGTTCGTGGCCGAGGAGGACGGAGCGATCGTCGGCTTCGCGTTGCTGACCGGGCTCGACGTGGAGGGCTGCGGGCGACGGATCCTGAATCTCGGGCCTGTCGGCGTCAGGCCGGACCGGCAGCGGAGCGGCGTGGGCGGCGCCCTCGTGAACGCAGCGGTGGCGGCGGCGGACGAACGCGGGGAGCCGCTCGTGCTCGTGGAAGGCATCCCGTCGTACTACCCGCGCTTCGGCTTCCGCTCGGCGACGGCTCTCGGCCTCGAGCGACCTGATCCGCGGATCCCCGAGGCGGCCTGGCTCGCCCTGCCGCTCGCGGCCTACGACGCGAGCGTCCGCGGGCGCGTCGTCTACCCCGACTTCTTCCCGCCTCCGCCCGGGCACGCGGAGGACAGTGCCTGAGCTGCCGGAGGTCGAGACCGTGCGCCGGCGGCTCGTGCCCCTCCTCGAGGGCCGGACGCTCGAGCGGGTCGAGATCGACGATCCGCGCCTCGTGCGGCCGCTCGAGCCGCTCGAGGTCGCGGCCGAGCTGCAGGGCGAGCGCGTCCGATCGGTCGATCGCCGCGGCAAGTACCTGCTCGTCCGCTTCGAGTCCGGCCGGACGCTCGTCGTCCACCTCCGCATGACCGGAACCGTGCTGCACGAGCCGGCCGACGACCTGCCGCACCGACGCGCGCTCCTCACGCTCGACGACGGGACGCGGGTCGCCTACCGGGACGTTCGCCGATTCGGCACCTGGCAGCTGCTCGAGCCGGGGGAGCTCGAGCCGTACCTCGCGGCGCGCCTTGGGGCCGAGCCGCTCGGGCGCTTCACCGCGACGGCGTTAGGGCTGCGCCTCGCGGGGCGGCGCACGTCGCTGAAGGCGGCGCTGCTCGACCAGCGGACTGTCGCGGGCCTCGGGAACATCTACGTCGACGAGGCGCTCTGGTACGCGCGCCTGCACCCGCTTCGCCCGGCGGGCTCGCTGGAGGCGGACGAGCTCCGCCGGCTGCACCGCGGCATCCGCCGTGCGCTCGACCTCGGGATCGCGCGCCAGGGGTCGACGCTCTCGGACTACCGGCTCCCCGACGGGTCGACCGGAGCCATGCAGCGAGAGTTCCGGGTCTACGGCCGCTCCGGCGAGCCGTGCGACCGCTGCGGCACCGAGCTCGCGAAGATCCGCGTCGCCGGCCGCGGGACGTGGTTCTGCCCCCGCTGTCAGCCGGGCGGTCTCTGAACCCTCAGGCTGCGAGCTTCTCGTCGAGCGAGCCGGAGCGATCGAGCCGCCACAGCTCGGTGTAGCCGCCGATCGGCTCGTCGTCGATCACGATCTGGGGGATCGTCCAGCCGCCGGTGAGGTCGTGGAGGCGCTGGCGGAACGACGGATCGTCGTCGAGGTTGACCTCCTCGTACGCAATGCCCTTCCCGTCGAGCAGCGCCTTCGCCCGCGTGCAGTAGCCGCACCAGCGGGCTGTGAAGATCGTCACCTTCGACATCGTCCGTGTCTTCAACGGACGAGGCGCCCCCGCGGTTGCTCCGGCGGCGGCTCTACACTCGGCGGGTGGCGAGGACGACGAAGACGGAGGCCGTCGTCCTCCGCTCGTTCCGGCTCGGCGAGGCGGATCGCGTCCTCCACGTGTATACGGCGGATCGCGGTCGCGTCGGTGCCGTCGCGAAGGGGATCCGGAAGACGAAGTCGCGCTTCGGCGCCCGGCTGGAGCCGTTCTCCCACGTCGAGCTCCTCCTGCACCGCGGCTCTGGTGAGCTCGGCACCGTCACCGGCGCGTCGCTCGTCCGCTCGCACCACCTCGTGCGCGAGGATCCATACCGGCTCGCGGTCGGCACGATCGGCGCAGAGGCGATGCTCCGGCTCTTTCCCGAGCAGGAGGCGAACGAGCGAGCCTTCACGGCGCTGACGCGGTTCCTCGACCGGCTCGACGAGACGCCGTCGCGCGTGCCCGTGCGGCCGGCGCTCGACCCGCTCGTGCTCTCCTTCCAACTGAAGCTGCTCTGGCTCTCGGGGTACCTGCCGCACCTCGGAAGCTGCGTCGAGTGCGGCGGCGACGCCGACCTCGTGGCCTATCTACCGGCGGCCGGTGGCGCCGTCTGCCGGGCGTGCGGCGCCGGCGCGATCCCGCTCTCGCCCGATGGGTTGTTCGGGATCCGTGCGCTCGTGGCTGCGCCGCTCGCGGACGCCGGCGACACCGGTCTCACCGATCGCGGCGCCCGCGACGCGCTCGCCGTCGTCACCGCCTCGTACGAGCACCAGGGCGGCTTCCGGCTGCGCACGCTCTCGGCCTGAGCGGCTCAGGCGTGGCTGCGCGGACGAGCTCGTGCCCGGGCCGGCTGCAGCCGTTCGTGGCCGGCGAGCGTCAGCTGGAGGAGGAGCGACGTGAGGAGCAGGATTCCGCTCACGGCGAAGACGTCGGCGAGGTTGAAGGCGATCACGTAGGCGGGGGCCTCGAACACGATCGGGTTCGGCACGCCGACGCCCCACACGAGCGCCGAGATCCCGTTTCCGGCGGCTGCACCAGCGACGAGCCCAGCGGCGACGGCGATCTCGGACGAGGGCACCCGCGCCAGCAGGACGCAGCCGACGACGACAATCGCCATCAGCGCGACCCACTGCCCTGACCGGACGTGGTACGCCCACTCCGGTGTCGGGTTCCCCCACTTGTGTACGAGGTCGACGGCCGCGACGGCGGCCGCGAGGCCGAACGTGAGAGCGGCGCGAAGGAGCATGCGTCCCGGGTACCCACCCGCCGGGTGCCCGAACCGGCCGGCAGGTCAGCGGCGCACGCGCCCGCGGAGGGTGCTCCAGAGCCGCCTCGGCGGCAGCAGCCGGTGCCGGTTACGGATCGAGACGGCAGCGAGCACGACGGCGAGGAGCGCGATCCCGCCGACGGTGAAGACGTCTGCGAGGTTGAACGCGACCACGTGCCGGTCGCCTACGACGACGATCGGGTTCGGGACGCCGCGGCGCGACGCGACACCCGAGAGGGCGTTCCCCGCGGCACCGCCCGCGAGGACGCCGGCCGTGGCCGCAACCGCGAGGGAGGGGACGCGGGCCAGCGAGACGCAGCCGGCGACGACCGCGGCCGCCAGGACGTACCACTCGAGGGAGCGGACGTGATAGGCCCACTCGGGCGTGTCGGCGAGCGCCTTGTGTGCCAGGTCGACGGCCGCGAGCGCCGCGGCGACGCCCATCGTCACGAGCGCGCGAGGGAGCGGGGCGGACGGGGTCGTTACGCGGCCGGTGCCTGCCACGGCTGCTCGAGGCGCTCGAGCAGCGCGGCCCGGACGCCCGGGAGCGGCAGCCGCTCCTGCGCGAGTGAGTCCCGATCGCGGATCGTGACCGTCTCGTCCTCGAGCGTCTGCTCGTCGATCGTGAGCGCGAACGGTGTCCCGATCTCGTCCTGGCGGCGGTAGCGGCGGCCGATCGCGCCGCTGTCGTCGTACTCCACCATCGCGACCCGCCGGAGCTCCTCGAGCAGCGAGCGCGCCTTGGCGACCATCTCCGCGCTCTTGCCGATCAGCGGCAGCACCGCCGCCTTCACCGGCGCGAGCTGCGGGTGAAGCCGGAGCACGGTACGTTCGCGGCCCGCCACGACCTCCTCGTCGTAGGCGTCGATCAAGAACGTGAGCAGCGACCGGTTCAGCCCCAGGGCGGGCTCGACCACGTGGGGCACGAACCGCTCACCCGTGCCGGGATCGACCCACTCGAGCTTCGTGCCTGAGTGTTCCGTGTGCTGGCGCAGGTCGAAGTCACCGCGGTTGGCGACACCCTCCAGCTCCGACCAGCCCATCGGGTAGAGGTACTCGATGTCGCTCGTCTCGCTCGAGTAGTGGGAGAGCTCGTCCGCGTCGTGCGGCCGCACACGCAGCCGGCTCCGGCGCACCCCGTAGCGGACGTGCCAGTCGAGTCGGGCTTCGACCCAGTAGCGGAACCACTCGCCCGCCTCTGCCGGCGGGACGAAGAACTCCATCTCCAGCTGCTCGAACTCGAGCGTGCGGAAGATGAAGTTGCCGGGCGTGATCTCGTTGCGGAACGACTTCCCGACCTGGGCGATCCCGAAGGGCGGTTTCCGGCGCGCCAGCTGCGCGACGTTCTTGAAGTTGACGAAGATCCCTTGCGCCGTCTCCGGACGCAGGAACACCTGCTGCCCCGTCTCCTCCACGGCGCCGACCCGTGTCTCGAACATCAGGTTGAACTGGCGCGGCTCGGTCAGGTCGCAGTCCGGCGTCTCACCCGGTCGTTTGCTCGGCCGCTGCCCGCACTGCAGGTCGCCGAGGTGGTCGGCGCGGAAGCGGCGCTTGCAGAAGCGGCAGTCGACGAGCGGGTCGGTGAACCCGCCGACGTGGCCCGATGCCTCCCACACCTTCGGGTGCAGGATGATCGACGAGTCGAGCGCCACGATGTCCTCGCGCTCCCGCACCATCGCCTCCAGCCAGCGGTTCTTGACGTTCTCCTTCAGGAGCACGCCGTAGTGCCCGTAGTCGTACGAGGAGCCGAGGCCGCCGTAGATCTCCGACGCCGGGAAGACGAAGCCGCGCCGGCGGCAGAGTGACACGATCTTGTCCATGGTCACCACGTCCTGCCGTTCGACGTCCGTCATGCGCGGGAGGCTACCCACGTGAGCACGCCCGCCGTCCGGATGCTCCACGCCGCCGGCGTGCGCTACCGGCTGCTCGAGTACGAGCTCGATCCGGCTGCGGGGTCGTTCGGCCTCGAGGCGGCCGAGAAGCTCGGCGTGCCGCCCGAGCGCGTCTTCAAGACGCTCGTCGTCGAGGTGGACGGTGCGCCGCTCTTCGCGGTCGTGCCGGTGGCGGCGCGGCTCGAGCCGAAGGCGCTCGGGAAGCGCGCGCGGCTCGTCGACGCCGCGGCCGCGGAGCGGCTGACCGGCTACGTGAAGGGCGGCACGTCGGTCTTCGGCGGCCGGCGGCGGCTGCCGGTGCTGCTCGACGAGTCGGCGCTCCGGTACGAGACGGTCGTCGTCAACGGCGGCCGGCGCGGCCTCCAGCTCGAGCTCGACCCGCGCGACCTGCTCGCGCTCACCGGCGGCCGCGCGCAGCGGCTAACGTCGCGCGGGTGACGCGCCTCGCCCCCGAGCACGTGGACCAGTTGCTCCCCCCGCCTCGTTGCCGCAGCGACGAGCAGGAAGCCGCGTGAGCGTGAGCACACAGCCCGTCGAGCTGCACATCGTCTCCGACTCGACGGGGGAGACGGCCGCCCGCCTCGTGCTCGCGCTCGAGGCGCAGTTCCCGGCGCAACCGTTCGAGGAGGTCCGCCACCCGCGGGTGGAGACGATCGACCACCTCCAGCTCGCCGTCAGCCGCGCGAAGGGGCGCCCGGCGGTGATGGTCTACACGCTCGTCGACCGGGAGCTGCGCGAGTGCATGCACTCGCTCTGCACCGAGGCGAAGGTCGATCACTGCGACCTGCTCGGCTACCCGATCGAGACGATCGCCCGAGTCTCCGGGCAGGCCGCGCGCATGCAGCCTGGAGCGCCGGCGCCGCTCAACTCCGCGTACTTCCGGCGGATGGAGGCGATCGAGTTCGCGGTCAAGTTCGACGACGGCGTCGGCAGCGGCCTCCGTGAAGCCGACATCGTGCTGGTGGGCGTGTCGCGGACGTCGAAGACGCCGCTCTCGATCTACCTCGGCTACCTCGGCCACAAGGTCGCGAACGTCCCGATCGTGAAGGGGATCGAGCCGCCGCAGGAGCTCTTCGAGATCGAGCCGACGAAGATCGTCGGCCTCACGATCGACGCAGAGCGTCTCGCCGAGATCCGAACGACGCGACTCCGCGGCATGGGCGGTGTCAACCGCCACTACGCCGAGCTGCTCGAAATCTACGAGGAGCTGGAGGAGGCCGAGACGCTGCACCGCCGGCTCGGCTGCCCCGTGGTCGACGTCACGGGGCTCTCGATCGAGGAGACCGCGCACCGGGTCGTGCGCCTCGTCGACCGGCGCCGCAGCGAAGCCGGCATCGCGTGACACCGCGAAAGCCGCCCGTGCCGAAGTGGCGCTGGGCGCTGTGGCTGACGATCCTCGCCGCCGCTGACTTCGTCTTCTACGTCCTCCTGACGCCGCTCTGGCTCGGCTTGCGCGCGGCGGCGTGGCTGGCCGAGTGGCGCTCGCGCCGCTCGCGCGCCACCTGACCGGCTGCTACTCCGAGAGCGCCCGGCGGGCGGACGTGAGCGTCTGGCCGCCGCGCAGCACCGGCTCGAAGAGGTCGCCGTGCTCCGCCACGCGCCGGAGCGCCACCTCACGCGTGAAGTCGCGGGGCCGTACCTCCTCCGTGAGCTCGTCCCAGCGGAGCGGCGTCGAGACCGGCGCGCCCGGCCGAGGCCGCACCGAGTAGACGGAGGCGATCGTCTTGCCTGCGCCGTTCTGGTGGTAGTCGACGAGGACGCCTTCGCGCTTCCGCTTCAGCCACTCCGTGGTCACGACGCCCGGGTGCTCGGCTGCGAGCCTCTTCGCGACGGCCTCGGCGAACGCGTGCGTCTCCGCGAAGCCGTGGCGGCGGGTGATCGGGACGACGACGTGGATCCCGTCCGAGCCGCTCGTCTTCACGTAAGAGCGCAGCTCGAGCCGGTCGAGCGCCTCCCGGACGAGGTGGGCGGCCTGCACGCAGAGCGCGAACTCCTGATCGGGCGGGTCGAGGTCGAAGAGGACGAAGTCGGGACGGTCGGGTCGGTCGACGCGCGAGTACCACGCGTTCATGTCGATGCAGTGCATCTGCACCATCCAGAGGAGCGCCTCGCGCGACTCCACGAGCGGGAAGTCCACGAGCCGCGTGCCGCCCTCGCGCGGCTGCGTCCGAAACCGGCGCGTCGGGATCCAGCCGGGCATCCCCTTCGGCGCCTGCTTCTGGAAGAAGGAGTCGCCTGCGATCCCCTCGCGCCAGCGCTTCATCGTGAACGGCCGGCCGCGCAGGTGCGGGAGGAGGGCCGGCGCGACGGCGCCGTAGTACGTGAAGAGGTCGCCCTTCGTGATCTCGTCCTCGGGGAAGAGGACGCGGTCGGCGCTCGTCAGGCGAACGTCGCGAGCCATCGGTCGACCTCCTTCTGGGTGCGCAGCCGGACGACAGCGTAGGACGCGAGCCGGCGGGGGTACTCCCGGCGGTGGCGCCTGTGGTTCCGCAGCGCGTACAGGACGAGCGAGTCGCGGCTGAAGACGACGTTCCGGATCGTCTCGCGGTTGCCGTTCCAGAGCTCCTCGCGCCGGACGACGCGGCCGAGGGTGCGGCGCACGAGCCGCGGCAGCCAGACGCGGACGGGAAGGTCGAGCCAGACGACGAGTTCGGCGTTGGAGAGCACGAGGTCACCGAGCTTTCCCCAGTAGCCGCCGTCGATCACCCACGAGTCCTCGGCGACCAGCGGCTCCACCTTCGCGTGCAGCTCCTCGGCGCTCGCCTCCGTCCAGCCCGGCCCGTGGTGCAGGGCATCGAGCTCCACGAACGGGACGCGGAGCCGCCGCGCGAGCGTGCGGCCGAGGGTCGTCTTCCCGCAGCCGCTCGCCGTCGCGACGACCGCGATCCGCCGCGGTCGCGCCGCCTCCCTCATCGGGCCTCGAGGCTACGTCCCGGCGCGGCGCTCACAGCAGCCGCGCCTCGAGCGGCTGCTCGCCGTCGGCAGTCACGCGGTAGGCGCGCGCGCCCTGCCGCTGCGCCACCACCTCGCGCAGCTCCGTCCCCTCGAAGAGGAGGGCGCAGTCGTCGTCCGCGGCATAGCCGGCGGGGAAGCCGCCGCGGACGAGTTCCGTGTACACCGGCCGCCGCAGCTCCTCGCCGTCGTAGTGTGGGCAGAAGCTTCCAGGGAGGAGGCCGAGGCCGTCGTGCAGCGGCGCGAGCTGCGGCCCGAACGAGTCCGTCACCGACGCGTCGAACCAGCAGTTCGCGCCCGCGCTCGCTCCGCCGAGGACGGCGCCGCCTGCCCAGGCATCCCGCAGCGCCCGGTCGACGCCGTGCACACGCCAGACGGCCAGCGCGTTCGCCGTGTTCCCACCGGAGACGAGCACCGCGTCCGCCCGCGCCACGCGTGCGGCCGACTTCTCCGGGGTGCCGAAGAGCGTCACCACGTCGAGCTCGCACGAATTCGTCCCCGCAAAGCCGCGGACGAACTCGATCCAGGCCTCGCCGTCCGCTGCCGGCGTCGGCAGGAAGACGAGCCGCGGCCGCGGCTTCCCCGTCAGCTCGAGCAGCAGCTCGACGAGCTGCGTCCTGCCCTGCTCGAAGCCGCCCATCGCCAGCACCCGGCCGACCACCTCTCCGAGTATCGCAGCGGCGGCGTGTGAAAAACTGCCCTCCGTGCGCTACGTCTACGACTTCGCGGAGGACTCCGGCGGCGGCGGCCGCGAGTTGCTCGGCGGTAAGGGCGCCGGCCTCGCCGAGATGACCGCACTCGGCGTCCCGGTCCCCGGCGGGTTCACGATCACGACGGACGCCTGCCGCGCCTACATGAGCGGCGGTGGCACGCTGCCGGCGGGCCTCGGCGACGAGATCGTGGAGCACATCGGCGCGCTCGAGCGCCACTCCGGCAAGCGCTTCGGCGATCACGACGACCCGCTCCTCGTCTCCGTTCGGTCCGGCGCGGCGGTCTCGATGCCGGGGATGATGGACACGATCCTGAACCTCGGCCTGAGCGACGAGGCCGTCGAGGGGCTCGCGGCCTCCACGGCCAACCCGCGCTTCGCGTACGACTCCTACCGGCGGCTGATCCAGATGTACGGCGAGGTGGTGGACGGCGTCGACGGGCACCGCTTCGAGTCGGCGCTCGCGGCGCTGAAGGAGGAGCGCGGCGTGAAGCAGGACGTGGAGCTCTCGGCCGACGACCTGCGCGAGCTCGTGGCGACGTTCCGGCGGATCTACCGGGAGGAGACGGGCGGCGCCGACTTCCCGCAGGACGCCCGGGCGCAGCTCGAGCGGGCGGTGCAGGCGGTGTTCGAGTCGTGGAACGCGCCGCGCGCCCAGGTCTACCGCCGCACGTACGAGATCCCCGACGACCTCGGCACCGCCGTGAACGTCGTCCAGATGGTCTTCGGCAACAAGGGCCCGAGCTCCGGAACCGGCGTCTGCTTCACGCGCGATCCCTCGACCGGCGAGAGCGGCGTCTACGGTGAGTTCCTGCAGAACGCGCAGGGGGAGGACGTCGTCGCGGGGATCCGGACGCCTGAGCCGCTTGCGCGGATGGCGGACACGCTGCCGGAGGCGTACGAGGAGCTGCTCGAGAACCTCCGCCGGCTCGAGGAGCACTACCGGGACATGCAGGACATCGAGTTCACCGTCGAGGACGGGAGGCTCTTCCTGCTCCAGACTCGCACGGCGAAGCGAACCGCCGCGGCCGCGCTCAAGTGCGCGGTCGAGATGGTCGACGAGGGGGTGATCTCCCGCGAGGAGGCGGTCGCCCGGATCGACCCGGCGCAGCTCGACCAGCTGCTCCACCCGATGATCGACCCCAAGGCCGACGTGGAGGTCGTCGCGAAGGGGCTGAACGCCTCGCCGGGCGCAGCGTCCGGAGCTATCGTCTTCGACGCCGACACCGCCGAGGAACGCGGGCAGGCGGGGGAGAGCGTCATCCTCGTGCGCTGGGAGACGACGCCGGACGACTTCCATGGGATGGTGCAGGCGAAGGGGATCCTGACCGCCCACGGCGGCCTCACGTCGCACGCGGCGGTCGTCGCACGCGGGATGGGGACGCCCTGCGTCACCGGCTGCGAAGCGCTCCACGTCGACGCGCAGGCGAAAGTCGTGCGCCTACCCGGGCACGAGCTGCGCGAGGGCGACACGATCACGATCAACGGCGGCACCGGCGAGGTGATCGTCGGCGCCGTCCCGCTCGTGCCGCCGCAGATCAACGAGGACTTCGCGTCGATCCTCGGCTGGGCCGACGAGCTGCGCCATCTCAAGGTGCGCACGAACGCGGACACGCCGGAGGACGCGGCCCGCGCGCGCGAGTTCGGCGCCGAGGGAATCGGCCTCTGCCGGACGGAGCACATGTTTGCCGACGCCGCACGGCTGCACCTCGTGCGTGCGATGGTCCTCGCGCCCGACGAGGAGGGGCGGCGCGCCGCGCTCGACGCGCTGCTGCCGGTCCAGCAGGGCGACTTCGAGGGGATCTTCGAGGCGATGGCGGGCCTGCCGGTCACGATCCG
>DASQNG010000179.1:0-3742 GCA_035645095.1 Gaiellaceae bacterium
GGCATGGCCGACGCTCCGCTGCACGGCGGCGGCGAGCTCCGGGAGCACAGTCCCGTACCGAACCGCCAGCTCGAGCGAGACGTGTGCACGGCCGTCTGCCACGACGAGCTCGAGCCCCCGTCGCGGCCGGCGCACGCGCGCTCCCTGGACGAGCTCGGCCGCGGTCACGACGAGCGCGGCCAGCGCGTCGCGCTCGATCCGGATCGTGCCCTCGGGGGTCGCGATCTCGTGCGCGTCGGGGCTCACGCGGCCACCTCGGCCGACGCGAGCGACGGCAGCTCGTGCGCGTGCTCCTCGAGGAAGCGCGTCGAGTAGGCGCCGCCGCGGAAGCCCTCCGACCCCAGCACGTCGAGTGCGAGCTCCCGCGTCGTCGGCACACCCTCCAGCTCGAGCTCCTCCAGCGCGCGGACGCCGCGTGCGATCGCCGCCGGCCGGTCCTCGGCCCAGACGACGAGCTTCGCGATCATCGAATCGTAGTACGGCGAGATCGCAGCGCCCTCCTCCAGATACGTGTCCACCCGCACGCCCGGACCGAGCGGTGGGCGGAAGCGGCCGATCCGCCCCGGCGCGGGCGCGAAGTCGCGCGTGGGGTCCTCGGCGTTGATGCGGAACTCGAGAGCATGGCCGCGTCGCGGGGCGCGGCCGGCCAAGCGCAGCGGCTCGCCGGCAGCGACCTGCAGTTGCTCGCGCACGATGTCGATGCCGGTGACGAGCTCGCTCACCGGGTGCTCCACCTGCAGCCGTGCATTCAGCTCGATGAAGTGGAAGCGTCCGTCGTCGCCGAGCAGGAACTCGAACGTGCCGGCGTTCTCGTAGCCGATCGCCCGGCAGGCCCGCTCCGTGGCGGCCTCCATCTCCTCCCGCGTCTGCGGTGTCAGCGCCGGCGACGGTGACTCCTCGACGAGCTTCTGGTGGCGGCGCTGGATCGAGCACTCCCGCTCGCCCAGCGTCAGGACGCCGCCGGAGCGGTCGCAGAGCACCTGGATCTCGACGTGTCGCGCCGGGTCGACCGCCTGCTCGAGGTACAGCGTGCCGTCGCCGAAGGCGGCCTCCGCCTCGCTGCGGGCGGTGGAATAGGCGGCATCGAGCTCCCCGGGCGAGCGCACCAGGCGCATCCCCTTGCCGCCGCCGCCGGCGACCGCCTTCAGCAGCACGGGGTAGCCGAGCTCCGACGCTGCGCTGCGGACGCCGGCGAGCGACGCCCCGCCCTCCGTGCCGGGGACGAGAGGGACGCCGGCGTGGCGCATCTCGGCCTTCGCCCGCGCCTTGTCGCCCATCCGCTCCATCACCTCCGCGCTCGGTCCGACGAAGACGAGGTCGTTGTCTTCGCACGCTCGGACGAACGTGGGGTTCTCGGAGAGGAAGCCGTAGCCGGGGTGCACCGCCTCACAGCCTGTCGTCTCCGCGGCGGCGACGATCGCCGGGATGCGCAGGTAGCTCTCCGCCGCCGAGGGCGGGCCGACGCAGACGGCCCGGTCTGCCAGGCGGACGTGCAGCGAGTCGCGGTCGGCGGTCGAGTAGACCGCCACCGCCTCGACGCCCAGCTCGTGCAGCGCGCGGATCACGCGCACCGCGATCTCGCCGCGGTTCGCCACGAGCACGCGCGAGAACATCAGCGCCCGGCCACTAGACGGGGGGCGGGGCGGCGATGGGCTCGAGCTCGAACAGCAGCTGGCCGAACTCGACCGGTTGCCCGCTCTCGACGTGGACCGCGGTGACGCGCCCCGACGTCTCCGCCTTCAGCTCGTTGAAGAGCTTCATCGCCTCGAGCAGGCACAACGTCTGCCCGGCGGCGACGACGTCGCCCACCTCCACGAACGGCGGCGAGCCCGGCTCGGGCTGGCGGTAGAAGACGCCGACCATCGGCGACTCGATGCGCACGATTCCGGGGGCGGCCGCCGGGACGACCGGGAGCTCGCCGGGCTCCTCGTCTGCCAGGGAAGGGACGACCGGCATCTGCATCCCCTGCTCGTCGCGCCTGCGGACCGAGACGCGCATCCCTTCGTCCTCGATCTCGACCTCGGCGACGCCGCTCTCCTGGACGATGCGCACGATCTCCCGGATCCGTTCCGCACGCGACTGCTCCACCCCGCTCGTGAGCGTCTCGTCGCGGGTGTGCCGCGCACGGATGTTCCGCAGGAGCGGCTCCGCCTCTTCGCCGAAGAGCGCGATCAGGACGAGCTCCTCCTCGCTCGCGGCGAGCCCGTCCGCCTCCGCCCGCACGTCTTCCGCGGAGGGCGGGTCGTCGTCGAGCGGGACGCCGTCGGTGAGGAGGGCGACGGCGCGCGCGACGGTGCCGTCGACGTCGGCGGGCGGCGTCCCGTAGCGGCCCTCCACGAGCGCGCGGAACTCGTCGACGACGGTGCCGTAGCGGCGGGCGGCGAGGACGTGGATCAGGGCCTGCGACGCGAGGATCTGCCCGATCGGCGCGGCGAGCGGAGGGAAGCCCGTCTCGGCGCGGATCTGCTGCAGCTCCTCGATCACCTCCAGCAGCCGGTCGCCGGCGCCGTGCGCGCGCAGGTGCGTGTCGAGGGCGGCGACAAGGCCGGTTGGCAGGTCGTACTCGGCGGCGCGGACGGCGAGCCGCGGCACGAGCGGCGCCACGGGCTCGTCGCCGATGTGCTCGTCGACGAGGTCGGAGGCCTGCCACAGCCGGTCCTCGGCGGCGCCGGTCTCGTACCCCATCCCGTCGAGGGCCGACACGAGCGACTCGCCGGAGACGCGGTGCAGCGTGAGCGCGATCGGGTAGACGGCGGTCGCGATCAGGTCGGCGCCGGCACGCGCGGCTTCGAGCGCGGCGGCCAGAGCGACGCCGCCGGAGCCCTGGCAGAAGAGGCCGACGGGAAGGCCGGACGCCTCCGCCACGCGCGTCACGAGCTCGTGTGCCTCGTGGGGGCCGAGCCCGCCGGTCGGGTCGTGGATCAGCGCGCGCGTTGCGCCGAGCTCCGCCAGCTCGCGCGCCTGGTTCACGATCGCATCCGTGCGGACGGGGCTGCCGGGGCTGTAGACGAGGCCGGCGTAGAATTCGCGGCCCGCGTCGATGATCGCCTCGCCCGCCTCGCGCAGATTGGAGACGTCGTTCAGCGGGTCGTGCAGCCGGAAGACATCGATCCCGTTCTCGGCCGCGCAGGCGACGAAGCGCCGGATGAAGTCGCCCGCGACGGGCCGCGACCCGACGAGGAAGCGCCCGCGCAGAGCGATCCCGAGCGGCGTCGTCGTGCGCGCCTTGAGCGCTCGGATCCGCTCCCACGGGCTCTCGACGCCGCGCCGGACCGCCGCGTCGAAAACGCCGCCGCCCGACACCTCGAGGCAGGCGAAACCGCCTTCGTCCAGGATCTCCGCGAGCCGGAGGAGCTCCGACGTCGGCATCCGCCCGGCGAGGGGCTCCTGGGAGAGCAGCCGGATGGTCGTGTCGATCAGCCGCGGCACGAGCGGAGCCTACCGGCACTCAACCCGGCGTTTAGCCCGTGCGGATCGTAGGCCCCCGCGTCCCTCTTCTCACCGCGCCGGCTCGTCGCGTGGGGGCGACGATGCTCCGCGAGCGGCCAACGAAGCCGCCAGCACGAGCGCGCGACCGAAGGGGGTCACCATTGCGGGAGCGGACACTCCGGCTGGTGCGACAGACATGTATTCCTCGTAGCGAGCCAGCTCTGCAGGATTCGAATCCGCCCACCTGCCGAACAGAGTCCCGCTGCGCAGCTCACGATCGACGTCTGCGAAGGAGACGAACGCCGGCGTGTGC
>DASQNG010000180.1:0-19633 GCA_035645095.1 Gaiellaceae bacterium
GGCTGCCCCGCGCGCTCCATCGGCACCTGCGAGCCGAACGTCTCGACCGCGTCCTTCGGGAACGTCGCCGGGATCAGCGGCGTCCAGATCGGCCCGGGCGCGACGGCGTTCACACGAATCCCGCGCTCCACGAGTTGCAGCGCCAGCGAGCGGGTGAACGACACGATCGCGCCCTTCGTGGAGGAGTAGTCGAGCAGCTGCGGGCTGCCCTTGTACGCCGTCACCGACGTCGTGTTCACGATCGTGGATCCCTCGCGCAGGTGCGGCAGCGCCGCCTTGACGAGGAAGAACATGGCGAAGATGTTCGTCCGGAAGGTCCGCTCCAGCTGCTCCGCGCCGATCGCCGCGACCGACTCCTGCGGGTGCTGCTCGGCCGCGTTGTTCACGAGGCAGTCGAGCCGGCCGAACTCGGCGAGCGCCCGCTCGACGAGCGTCCCGCAGAACGCCTCGTCGCCCACGTCCCCGGCCACGGCCAGGCAGCGACGGCCCTCCGCCTCCACGAGGCGCACCGTCTCGCGCGCGTCCTCGTGCTCGTCCAGGTAGCCGATCGCGACGTCCGCGCCCTCACGGGCGAAGAGGATCGCGACGGCGCGGCCGATGCCGCTGTCCCCGCCGGTCACGAGTGCGACCTTCCCGGCGAGCTTGCCGCTGCCGCGGTACGACGGCCGCTCGGCCTCCGGCCGCGGCGTCATCTCCGTCTCCCGACCCGGCTGGTGCTCCTGCTCCTGCGGCGGGAACTGCTGCTGGCTGTCGCTCATGGCGTCCGCGTCTACCCGCTCCGGGCGCCGCCAAACGATCCGCCGGCCCGTTGTTTCCGCCGCCGCGCCGGGGTAGCCACGAGGCACCGACAAGGGAGGGCAGATGCCACAGATCTCCGATGCGAAGGAGCCGTTCGCGTACAGGTCGGGACGGCGCTCGCCGGCGAGCGGAAGATCCACACGATGCTCGTGACGATGAGCAGCGCGCGTCGGATGCCCGAGCTGGAGCGGGGTTCCCCCGGCATCTCCCCGAGGCGAGGGGCAGATCCGGAACGTCGAGCAGGCGCTCGAGGCAGTCGGCGCGGACACGCACGGCGCACCCCTTCGCCGCCGACGGCATCGTCGAGCAGTCCGGGAAGCTGCTCGAGCGCGTGGCCGGCGATCTCCCGGACGCCGTGCTGCCCGGCGGCGCGACCGAGACGGAGCACCACGAGATCGCGCTCTACGAGAGGTTTCTCGCGCTCGCGCCGGCGGCCGGGGCGGAGGACGCAGTCCGGCGCCTCGAGGAGAACCTCGCGCAGGAGCAGAAGACGCTGCGGGAGCTCGAGAGGGCGCAGGCGTCGCTGACGCGGCGCGGCCAACTCGCCGGGGCCGCAGCCGGCTAGGGAGACGTGCGCGTGCCGGCCGGGGGTCGCCTCGCCCGGCCTACCGCCGGACCTCGGCCTACTCCTCGAGCTCGCGGTCGATACGCTCGATCGCGCGGTCGAGCGCGCGCAGGGCATCCTCGCCCTTCTCCTTCGCTTCGCCCGACGCGTCGTCGATCTCGTCGGCGACCTCGTCCCGCGCCTCCGTGAGCTGCTCGCGCGCACGGTCCAGGTCGGCGTCGTCCTTCGCGTCCCGCAGGGCCGACTCGGCGTCGTCGAGCGCCTCGGAGACGTCGTCGTCGACGTCTGAGTCGCCGAGCGACTCGCGCGCGTCCGAGAGCGCGTCCGACGCCTCGTCCCGGGCGGCGCCGAGCGCGTCCTCCACCTCGGTCGCAGCCGCCTCGATCGTCTCCTGGATGCTCTCCGCGTCGTCGCCGCCGCAGGCGGAGAGGCCGATGGCGAGCAGGACGGCGAGCAGCGCCGTGAGCGCACGAATGGTCATGCCGTGCGTATTCACGGCGTCCGCCGGTGCCAAACGAGACCTGCCTACACTCGCGGCGTGAGGCCGGAAGCGCTCGCCGCACTCGAGTACGACGCCATCGTCCGCCGTCTCGCCGCGACGACGGTGACGCCGCGCGGGGAGGAGCTCGCGCGCGCTCTGACGCCTTCTTCGGCGCCGGCGGAGGTCGCGCGCCGGCAGGCCGTGACGGCGGAGGCGGTCGCGCTGCTCGACGCTGCGGACGAGCCGCCGCTGCACGGCATCCACGATGTCCGGGCGGCCGCCGCGCACGCCGCGCGAGGCGGCGCGCTCGCACCCGACGCGCTCGCACGGATCGCGGCCACCGTCGCGGGTGGGCTGCGGGCGCGGGCCGCGCTGGATGCCGAGACGGCGCCGCTCCTCGCAGACGTGGCGGCCGCGATCGATCCCGCTCTCGCATCCCTCTCCGAAACGGTCGGCCGTGCGGTGGAGGACGACGGCTCCGACCTGCGCGACACGGCGTCGCCGCTGCTGCGCCGGCTGCGCCGCGAGGTGCGCGACAGCCGCCAGCGCGTGGCCGAGGCGCTGCGCCGGCTCTCGCGCTCTGCGGCGCTCGCGCCGCACCTCCAGGAGGACTTCGTGACCGAGCGCGGCGGCCGCCCCGTCCTCGCCGTCAAGGCGGGCTCGCGCTCGAGCGTGAAGGGGATCGTGCACGACGCGTCCGGCTCGGGGCAGACGCTGTTCGTCGAGCCCTTCGAGGTCGTCGAGCTGAACAACCGCCACGCGGAGGCGGTCGCGGAGGAGCGCGAGGAGGTGGAGCGGCTCCTGCGCGAGCTCTCGGGCCTCGTCGGCGGGGAGGCCGAGGCCCTCGTCGCGCTCGTCGAGGCGACGGGGCGGCTCGACCTCGCGCTCGCCTGCGCGACGCTCTCGCGCGGCTGGCGCGGGGCCCCGGTCGCCGTCGGGGCCGACGTGCGCCTCCTCGCGGCGCGGCACCCGCTGCTCGACGCCGCCGCTGCCGTCCCGATCGACCTCGACCTCGGCGACCTACGGGCGCTCGTGATCAGCGGCCCGAACACGGGCGGGAAGACCGTCGCGCTGAAGACGCTCGGCTTCGCGGCGCTGCTGCACCAGGCGGGGCTGCGGCCGCCGGCGGAGGAGGCGGAGCTGCCGGTCTTCGACGCCGTGCTCGCCGACATCGGCGACCGGCAGTCGATCGAGATGAGCCTCTCCACCTTCTCCGGCCACGTCCGTGCCTTGCGGGAGATCCTCGCCGCGGCCACCGGCCGCTCGCTCGTGCTCGTCGACGAGCTCGCCTCGGGCACCGACCCGGTCGAGGGCTCGGCGCTCGCGCAGGCGCTGCTCTCGAAGCTCGCGGGGCAGGCGCGGCTGACCGTCGTCACGACGCACTACCCGGAGCTGAAGGAGTGGGCGAGCGCGACAGAGGGCGCGGCGAACGCCGCGACCGGGCTCGACCCCGCCACGAACGAGCCGCTCTACCGGATCACGCTCGGGCGGCCGGGCACGTCGCACGCGCTCGCGACGGCGGAGCGGCTCGGGATCGGCGCGGACGTCGTCGCCGACGCGCGTGGCCGCGTCGCGCCGGAGCGGCTGCGGGTGGCCGAGCTCCTCGCCGAGACGGAGGCCGCAGAGCGCGCCGCAGTGTCGGAGCGGCGCGAGGCGGTCCGGGAGCGGAGGGCGGCGGCGAAGGAGGTGCAGGAGGCGCGGCGTCGCGAGGGGGAGCTGCGCGCGGAGATCGATCGCGTCCGGGCCTCCGCGGCGGGGGAGCGCGAGCGGGCGGCTGCGGAGGCGCGGCAGGAGCTCGCGGCGGCGCGACGCGAGCTCGAGGCGCTGCGGCACGAGATCCGGGTCGCCCGCCGCCGCGACCGCGAGGCTCGCCGCTCCGTCCCCGACGCGGCGCGGGAGCGCGACCGCTGGCTCGGCGCCGCCTCCGTGCGGGCGGCGCGGGCGGAGGAGCAGCTGCGCCAGGTCGAGGAGCCGCGGCCGGAGCCGCCGCCGCTCGACCCCCCACGCCCGCTCGCCGTCGGCGACCCGGTGGAGGCGCCCGCCGTCGGCGTGCACGGCACGATCGCAGCACTGGACGGCGACGAGGCAGAGGTCGTCGGCACCGCCGGGCAGCGCGTCCGGATCGCCGTCGCGCGGCTGCGGCCAGCCGCGCGCCGCGCGAGTGCCGCCGATGCGCAGCCGGCGGTGCGGGTGGTCGCGGCGGCCAGGAGCGACGTCGGCGACGAGCTCGACGTCCGGGGACGCACGGCCCAGGAGGCGCGCGAGGCGGTGCGCTCGTTCGTCGACGCCGCCGCCCTCGCGGGCCTGCCGACGGTACGGGTCGTCCACGGGCGCGGCACGGGTGCCGTGCGCGCTGCGGTACGCGACGAGCTGGGCCGGCACCCGCTCGTGACGGCGCAGGAGAGCGACTCGGCTGATGGCGCCACCGTCGTCACGCTCGCCGGCTGACGCGATCGTGTCGCGCCGCTACATCGGCCGTGCGAACGTCGCGAAGCGGCTGACGAGGATCGACGGCGCACCCGGCTCCACGGTCTACCGCGACGGCAGCTGCCGGATCGAGGCGGAGTGGGAGCGGCTCGAGCTGCGCCCGCCGTTCGGGCTCGAGCACGAGGGCGAGTACGACCGCGTCCGCGCCGGGCCGCTCCTCGACGAGCTCGGGCGCGACCGCTTCGTGGCCGTCCTGCTGGTGCGGCTCGGCGGCTACGCCGTCGGCGTGCTCGAGGGCGAGCGGCTCGTCGCGTCGAAGGTCGGGTCGCGCTTCGTGAAGAACCGCCACAAGAAGGGCGGCTCGTCGGCCAACCGCTTCCGGCGCCGGCGCGAGGAGCAGGCGAAGGCGCTCGTCGACGCGGCCGCCGAGACGGCTGCACGGGTGCTCGCGCCCCACCGCGACCGGGTCGAGCGGGTCGCCCTGGGCGGTGACCGTGCCGCCGTCGAGGCGGTCTTCGCGGCGCGGCCAGACCTCGACTGGCTGCGCGAACGCGCGCTGCCGCGCTTCTTCACCGTGCCGGAGCCGCGGCAGCGCGTGCTGGAGGCGCTCCCGTACGAGCTGTACGCGGTCGAGGTGACGGAGCTCGCCGAGGAGCCCGAACCCTAGGGCGCCGCGGCCGGGCGGAACTCGTGCGCACCGATCGTCGGCCGGTTCGGGCGGTGGCGGCCCGAGTGGTCCTTCTTCGGCGCGTAGTGTCGGTTCGCGGCGCCGATCACGGGAGACCCCTTGCGCGGGCGCCCCCAGCCGTCGAGGTCGACCGGGCCGACGTGGTCGTCGGGCTTGCAGCTCTTGCCGACGAGGACCACGTTCGCGACGAACCGTTGCGACGAGTTGCAGACGCGCGCCGGCTGTTGGAGCAGTGCGATCACGTTGTTCGCGACGATCGGCCGCTTCCACCGCGGGACGCCGCCGTAGCGCGAGTTCATGCGGATCGAGCCGGCGTAGCCGTCGCGGCGGCGGTGGCCGGTGAGGATCGTGTTGTTGATCAGCTTCGCGTAGTGCGGCAGTCGCTTCGACTCGTTCGAGCCGATCACGACGCCCATCCGCGCGTGGTAGCCCGGCACGCGCGGGTCCGTGCCGCGGAAGAGGTTGTTGACGATCGTCGCGTAGTCCACGTCGTTCGTCAGGTAGAGCTGCGCACCGCCCTCGCGGTACACACCGAAGCGGTTGCCCTCGACGAGGAGGTGACGTCCCGCGAACAGCTGCACGAGGTCGTTGTGACCGCACCGGTGCTTGTTCATCGAGCAGGGCAGGGCGCGGTCGAAGGTGTTGTTGCGGATCGTCAGGTGGCTGCCGAAGCGCCCGTGCACGAAGTCGCAACCGAAACAGTCGTGGAACCGGTTCCGCTCGATCAGGACGCGGTGTGCCCAGCGGTAGAGCGTGACGCAGTTCGTGAACTCGCGCGCGCGGTCGCCGCAGTGGGTGAACGCGCTGTCGCGGATCGTCACCCCGACGGCGTCCGAGACGAGCACCGACGCGGCATAGCGGGTGCGGTGGGCGCTCACGTGCAGGTCGTGCAGGACGACGTTTCGCGACTTCCGCACCTCGACCAGCGCGTCGTTGCCGATCGGGCCGACGCGGACGTTGCCGAGCGAGGCGTTCTGCGTCCCCGAGAAGAGCACGCTCCGGACGCGCACGCCGCGGCTGCCGACGATGCGGAGGGGCGCGCGGCCGCGCGGCCCGATCAGGAGCTGGTGGTAGAGCTGCGGCCGCAGGACGATCGTGCCGCCGGACAGGCGGAGGTCGGAGACGGCCCGCGCGAACCCGGCATCGCTCGCGACGCGGACGACCGGCGCCTGCGCCTTCGGCGCGGCAGCGGGGCGCGACGACGCGACGCACGCGGGCGCAGCCGCGAGCGCGCCGAGGGCGCAGCACACCAGGACGAGGCGAAGCACGTCCGCTCGAGCCTAACAGCGACCTCGTGTCGTTCGGCTCGCGCGGGACGGTCGCCCACCTACCGAGGCGGCTCCTCGGCTCCCTCCGGCGGCAGGTCGACGCCCGGCCGCTCGAGCTCCGAGATGGGGTTGTCGGTGCGCTCTGCGACGTGCCCGGTGGCATCGTGCAGCGCGTCATCCGCGACCGCGTCGACGGTGGCGACGGGCGGCTGCGCCGCCGCTGCGGCCGCGATCTCCTCCGGCGTCGGGCCGCGCTCGTTCTGCTCCGCCGTGATCGGCTGTGCGTCGGGGTGGCGGCCGAGCTCGTCGCGCGGCTCCTCGCGGCCGCCGAAGAGTTCCTTGATCTTGTCGAGTAGCGCCATGTCGGCTCCTTCCGGTGGGCTTTCGGGCACGGCAGCGTGGGAAGCGGCCGTTGCCCGTCTGTTGTGCCTACGTTAAGCACCCAACTTCTACCGCGTCCGCTCGTAGAAACCTGCACATGAGCAGCGCCGCTCCTCCGCTTCCGGCGACCGCCCTGCTCGACGCCGCCCGGCAGTTCGACTTCTGGCTGGGTGAGTGGGACCTGCGCTGGAGCGACGGCCGGACCGGCACCGACTCCGTCTTCCTCGACCTCGGCGACAACGTGGTCGTGGCCAGCCTCGACGCGCGTCCGAGCCTCGACTACCAGCGCGTCAGCCACTCCGTCTACGCGCGGGCGGACGGGTGCTGGAAGCACACGTGGGTCGACAGCGACGGGAACTACCTCGACTTCGCCGGCGCCTTCGCCGACGGGGTGATGGATCTCCGCCGGGAGGCGCCGCACGACGGCGGGGTCGCGCTCTTCCGGGTGCGGTGGCACGACATCGAGCCGCAGAGCCTCACGTGGTCGTACGAGCGCTCGGACGACGGCGGCGAGTGCTGGACGTCGCTCTGGTCGATCGACTACCACCGCGTGCTGTAGGTCTTCGTCGACGCGGCCGTCGTCGCGGCTGACAACGAAACGGGAGTCGTCAGGGGGCGGTCGTAGAATGGCCCTCCCGTGAGCGCCGACTTCGTCCACCTCCACGTTCACAGCGAGTACTCGATCCTCGACGGGGCGTGCCGGATCCCGGCGCTCGCCCGCCGCGCGGCGGAGCTCGAGATGCCGGCGGTTGCGCTCACCGACCACGGCTCGCTCGCCGGCGCGGTCGACCTGTACAAGGCTGCCGCGGCGGAGGGCGTGAAGCCGCTGCTCGGGTGCGAGGTCTACGTGGCCGACGACCGCCGCTCGCGCACGCGCGGCTACGCGCACCTGACGCTGCTCGCGGAGTCGAACGCCGGCTACACGAACCTGATCAGGCTCTCCTCGCTCGGCTACCTCGAGGGCTACTACACGAAGCCGCGCGTCGACTGGGAGCTGCTCGAGCGCCACGCCGGAGGCCTCGTCGCGCTCTCCGGCTGCCTCTCCGGTCGCGTCTGCAAGGCGCTCGAGGAGAGCCGGCCGCAGGACGCGCGAGCCGACCTGGACCGGCTCGCCCAGGTGTTCGGACGCGACAACACCTACGTCGAGCTCCAGAACGCCGGGCTCGACGTCCAGGCGCGCGTCAACCCGGAGCTCGTGAAGCTCGCGGCGGAGGCGCGGCTGCCGCTCGTGGCGACCGGCGACGTCCACTACCTCACGGCCGAGGACGCGTACTCCCACGAGGCGCTCCTCTGCATCCAGTCCGGCGATTCGCTCAAGAACCCGAACCACTGGCGCTTCGACACCAACGAGTTCTACTTCAAGACCCCGCAGGAGATGGCGCTCGACTTTCCGGGTCAGGAGGCGGCACTGCGGCGCACCATCGAGGTGGCGGAGCGCTGCGAGGTCTCGATCGAGCTCGGGAACATCCACTTGCCGGAGTTCCCGACCCCGGAGGGGCGGGAGTCGTTCGAGTACCTCGTCGAGCTGTGCGAGCAGGGGCTCGAACGCCGTTACGAGCGTGTCACGGCCGAGCTGCGCGAGCGGCTCCAGTTCGAGCTGAAGACGATCCGCGAGATGGGGTTCGCCGACTACTTCCTGATCGTCTGGGACTTCATCGCCTTCGCCAAGCGGAACGGGATCGGCGTCGGGCCCGGCCGCGGCTCCGCCGCCGGCTCGCTCGCGGCGTACTGCCTCGAGATCACCGACCTCGACCCGATCCGCTACGACCTCCTCTTCGAGCGCTTCCTCAACCCCGGCCGGAAGTCGATGCCGGACATCGACATCGACTTCGCCGTCGAGGGTCGCGAGCGCGTGATCAACTACGTCTCCGAGAAGTACGGCCGCGACCGCGTTGCGCAGATCATCACGTTCGGGACGATGGCCGCGCGGGCAGCCGTCCGTGACGCGGGGCGCGTGCTCGAGATCCCCTACGGCGCCGTGGACAGGGTCGCGAAGCTGATCCCGGAGGGGCCGGGGCAGACGCTTGCCGACTGCCTGAAGCCCGGCTCCGAGCTGCGCCGGGAGTACGACGCCGACCCCGTCGCGAAGGAGATCGTCGACCTCGCGCGGCCGCTCGAGGGGCTCGTCCGGCAGGACTCGATCCACGCGGCCGGCGTCGTGATCGGAGCGCGCCCGCTGATCGAGGTCGTGCCGCTGCAGCAGAAGGGCGCAGACCAGGAGGTCGTGACCCAGTTCTCGATGAACACCGTCGAGGCGCTCGGCCTGCTGAAGATGGACTTCCTCGGGCTGCGCAACCTCGACGTGATCGACAAGGCCGTCGGGCTGATCGGCGGCGTCGACCTGAATGCGATCCCGCTCGACGACCGTCCGACCTACGCGATGCTCGCGCGCGGCGAGGCGACGGGCGTCTTCCAGTTCGAGTCGTCGGGGATGCGCGAGGCGCTGCGGCAGGTGAAGCCGACGGAGTTCGAGGACCTGATCGCCCTCGTCGCGCTGTACCGGCCGGGGCCGATGCAGTACATCCCGAACTACGCGCGCCGGAAGGCCGGCCAGGAGGCGGTGACCTTCGCCGACCCGCGGCTGAAGGAGATCACCGGCTCGACCTACGGCATCTCCATCTACCAGGAGCAGTCGATGGAGATCGCGAAGCGGCTCGCCGGCTTCACGCCGGCAGAGGCGGACGACCTGCGCAAGGCGATCGGGAAGAAGATCCACGCGCTGATGGCGTCGCTGAAGGACAAGTTCCTCGCCGGCTGCGTCGCGAACGACACGTCGGAGCAGGTCGCGCGGCAGCTGTGGGACGACATCGAGAAGGCGCAGGACTACTCCTTCAACAAGGCGCACGCCGCCTGCTACGCGCTGATCGCCTACCGCACCGCCTGGCTGAAGGCGAACCACCCGTGCGAGTACATGGCCGCCCTGATCTCGTCCGTGATGAACACGAAGGACCGCGTCCCGTTCTACGTGAACGCCTGCGACGAGCTCGGGATCGAGGTGCTGCCGCCCGACGTCAACTCCTCGCAGACCGACTTCGCGGTCGTCGAGGGGCGGATCCGCTTCGGCCTGAACGCGGTGAAGAGCGTGGGGGAGACCGCTGCGCGGGCGATCATCGCCGCGCGGGCGGACGGCGGCCCCTTCACCTCGATCTGGGACTTCACGGAGCGCGTCGACCCGCAGGTCGTGAACAAGCGGGCGCTCGAGGCACTCGTCAAGTGCGGGGCGCTGGACTCGACCGGGGCGTCGCGCCTCGGCATGCTCGCCTCGCTCGAGCAGGCGCTCGGCTGGGGGCAGAAGCACGCCGCCGACCGGCTCGCCGGCCAGGCCTCGATCTTCGACCTCGGCGGCGACGAGCAGCCGCAGCGGCCGCAGCACCACCCGGCGCTCCCGCCGGGCGAGTTCGACAAAAGCGAGCTGCTGAAGCTCGAGAAGGAGACGCTCGGCCTCTACGTCTCGGAGCACCCGCTGCACGCGGTGCGCGAGCAGTTGCGGCGCAAGACCGACTGCACGCTCGCCGACCTCGAGCGGCGGCGGGACGCCGAGGTCGTCACCGTCGGCGGCATCGTCTCCGCGGTGAAGCAGCTGCAGACGAAGAAGGGCGAGCCGATGGTCTTCCTGACGCTGGACGACCCCACCGGCGGCGGCGAGGTCGTCGTCTTCAACTCGACCTACGCGGCCGCGCGGGAGCTCTGCGTCACCGACCGGGTCCTCGTCGTGAAGGGGCGGGTCGACCACAAGGGCGCGGGCGAGACGAAGCTGGTCGCGCTCGAGCTGACGGCGTTCGAGGCGGTGCCGGAGCGGAAGGAGATCCGCTTCCGGCTCGACGCCCGCGCGGCCCGCGCGGGCATCGTCCGGGAGCTCGCCGGACTGGTCAAGGAGTACCCGGGCGAGTCGCCGGTGTACGTGTCGCTCGAGACGTCGCTCGGGCCGAAGACGCTCGCGCTCGGCCCGAGCCACCGCGTCGCGATCGACTCCGACTTCCTGGCTGAGGCGCGGACGCTGCTCGGGGTCGACGCCGTCCTCTAGCTGCGCAGCAGCGCCTCGAGCCCCGGCAGGTGTCGCTTGCAGAGCGCCGGCAGGCCCGCGTGCTCGACCTCGTAGACGATCGCGGGGATTCCCTGCTCGAGCAGCCACTCGTCGAAGGCCCCCGGCGACTCGACGGTGAGCTCCGACACCACCGGCAGCCCTGTGGCGTTCGCCAGCAGCTCGACCGGCTCGGGGGGCACCCCCTCGCGGACGAGGATCAGCTCGATCGGCGCGTGCAGGTCGACGACGAGCGGCGGCGCCAGCTCGTGGACGAGCGCCATCAGCGCCTGCGTCTCCGGCTCTGAACCCGGCTCGGGCCCCGGCGAGGAGCGGCTCGTCCGGTTCGGCAGCTCGCGCAGCTCCGGGTCGATCCCCGGCGGGAAGGTGTACGACGGTTCCGGGCTCCAGCTCGCGCAGGGGAAGTTCCGGTTCAGGTCGACGCCGGCGGCGTTCTGCCGCGTCGCGTTGAGGAGCCCGTCAGGGTTCGCGACCTGCACGACCGCCCACGCCGTCTCGTCGCCGGGGACGCGCTCGAGCAGCCGTCGCGCCAGGAGCCCGGTCTCGGCCTCCTCGCCGTGCTGCGCGGCGAGCAGGAGTCCGGCGAGCGGCCGCTCCGACGTGGGCAGCTGCACGCGCAGCGGCACGCCGCCGCGGGAGCGGCCGTACTCCCGCTCACGCCACCCCGCGAGGACGTTCGAGGTCTGAGCCGTCAGAGCCGCTCCGGCGCGCGTCCGTCGCGATCGAGCTTCGACGCGCCGGGCGGCAGGTGCGTGGAGCTCACGCCATCCCCTTTTCGCGCAGTTCCTCGAGCGCGTGCTGCGTCTTCGGCAGGCGGAGCCCGAGCGCGTGCAGGACCTCCGGCGCCTTCGTGAACTGGATGTCCGCGTACGCGACCACCTGGACGTGGTTCCCCCACGGGTCGCGGAACGAGTTGCCGCCGAACACCTCGACGCCCTGGGCTCGGGCGGCCGCGAGCACCTCGTCGGCGTCGTCGACGACGAGGCCGAAGTGGCGGTGCGCGTCCGGCTCCTGCGTCCGCCCTTCGCCGAGCGCGACGAACTGGTCGCCGAGATCGACGAAGGCCATCCCGGGGACGCGCCCGCGCAGCTCGAGCTCGAAGAGCCGTCCGTAGAACGCGAGCGCGTCGTCGACCGACCCGACCTCGAGCGCCACGTGGTTGATGCCGACCGCCCTCGCCAGGGAACCGACGATACCGACGCGGTGTAGGAGGATCGAGTGGTGGGCCGGCCACCGACCGAGGAGGAACTCGTCGAGCGGGCGCGCGCCGGAGACGGCGCCGCGTTCGGCGCGCTCGTCCGCGACCACCAGGAGATCGCCTTCCGCACCGCATACCTGATCACCCGCAACGCCGCCGAGGCCGAGGACGCCGCCCAGACGGCGCTCGTGAAGGCCCACCGCGCGCTCCGACGCTTCCGGCGCGGCGCGCCCTTCCGGCCCTGGCTGCTCACGATCGTCGCGAACGAGGCGCGGAACCGCCGCCGTGCGGGCGCGCGCCGCGACGTGCTGACGCTTCGGGCGGCGGCGGACGACCCGTCGCGGGTCGCGGCGCCGTCGCCCGAGGATGCCGTCGTCGCGGCGGAGGAGCGCGCCGCGCTGCTCGGCGCGCTCGACGGGCTCGCGGACGACCACCGGCTGGTGCTCGCGCTGCGCTACCTGCTCGACCTCTCCGAGGAGGAGACGGCGGTGGCGCTCGGCGTCCGGCGCGGCACGGTCAAGTCCCGCACCGCGCGCGCCCTCGAGCGGCTGCGCGCCCAGCTTGGAGAGGCGGCGTGAGCGACCTCGAGCTCCGGCTCGCCGCACTGCGTGACGACGTCGTGTTCCCGGCGACGCCCGATCTCGCCGCGAGGGTGGTCGACCTCGCGTCCCCGCGTCCGTCGCGCCGCCTCCGGCCGCTCGTCGTGGCAGTCGCGGTCGCCGTCGCGCTCGCGGCCGGTCTCCTCGCAGCCTCGCCGGGGGCCCGCAGCGCGTTCCTCGAGCTCTTCCGCCTCAAGGGCGCGACGGTGACGCGGGTCGAGCGGCTGCCGCAGGTCGACCGGGTGGAGCTCGACCTCGGCTCGGCCCTCTCGCGCGCGGAGGCGGAAAGGCGCGTCGGCTTCCGCCTGCTCGACCTGGGCGAGCCGGACGCGATCCTCGTGCGCGGCCGCATGGCATCGCTCGTGTACGGGCCGCCCGACCGGCCGCGGCTCGTGCTCTCACAGCTCCGCGCGAGCGTCTGGGACGGCTTCGTGAAGAAGGCTGGCGGCGCCGGCACGAGGATCGACGAGGTGAGTGTGGGCGGCGAGCGCGGTCTCTTCCTCTCCGGCGTCGAGCACTACGTGATGTTCCTCGAGAACGGGAGCGTCCGCGACGAGCGGACGGCCCTCGCGGGGAACGTCCTCCTCTGGAACCGCGGCGACCTCCTGCTGCGTCTGGAGGCGGACGTGGGACGTGAGGAGGCGCTCGAGCTCGCGGAGTCCGTGCGGTAGGGACCCGCGGCCGCTCTGGCGGTGTAGAGGAGGTGTCAGCTCTGTAAGGGAGGTGCTCCATGAAGAAGCTCGTGCTCGTGCTCGCCGTCCTCGCCGCCCTCGCGCCCGCGGCGGCGGCCGGCGGCGGCTGGGCCACGGTCGGCCTCGGCTCGCTGCCGCCCGACGATCTGGTGGCGGGTGCCGAGTGGTCGGTCGACCTGACGGTGCTGCAGCACGGGCGGACGCCGCTCGAGCACGTGCAGCCGGTGGTGCGGCTGCACGGCCCCGGCGGCGCGTCCGAGGAGTTCGCCGCGACGCGGACGGCGAAGCCGGGCGTCTACCGCGCCGTCGTCCGCTTCCCGTCGAGCGGCACGTGGCGCTTCGAGGTGGACGACGGCTTCTCGCAGACCCACACGTACCGCCCGGTCACGGTCGGGACGGCGTCCAGCCCGTCCTCGTTCCCGACGCTCCCCGTCGGCGGCCTCGCCGCCGCGCTCGTGCTCGTGGCCGTTCTCCTGCTCGTCGCGCGCCGGCAACGGCCGCGGTCGCAGCCCGCGACCGCCGGCGGTTAGTCGACGCCGGCCGAGGCGGCCGCGGGCGCTTCCCGCGACCGCCTCGGCGGCGGGCGGACACGGCCGTTCCGGACGCGGCCTTGCAAAGTTCTTACGCAGCCTTCACGCCATTCACCCGAATCGGGGCGATCCGACGCGTCGAAACGGTCGAAGAAGGGGTACAACGTCCGTGGAGGAGATGCGAATGGCTGCGACCGAGCTGAAGACCCCGGAGACCGAGCAGGAGCGGATCGAGCGCTGGCGTGCCGGCGAGCTCGAGCGCGCCGGCTTCGAGCCCGCCGCCGCCGCCATGCTGGCCGCCCGGCCAGACGTCGACCTGCACCACGCGGTCGGCCTCGTGCGCGCCGGGTGCGACCCCGAGCTGGCGCTCCGGATCCTCCTCTAGCGCGGACTCACCGCCGACGGGCAGAATCCCGTGGGCGTGCCTGCCCTCGCCTCGATCCCCTCGCCGTCGTCGGGCACCTTCGACCTCGGTCCCGTCACGATCCACATGTACGGGCTGATGCTCCTCGCGGGCATCGCCGCGTGCATCTGGCTCACCGGCGTTCGCTGGACGCGCCGCGGCGGCGACTGGGACCTGATCTTCCGCGTCGCCGTCTGGGGCGTCGGGGCCGGCATCGTCGGCGCCCGCCTCTACCACGTCGCCACGAGCTGGAACGAGCTGCCGGACGAGTGGTGGGGGCCGCTCGCGGTGTGGGAGGGCGGCCTCGGGATCTGGGGCGGGATCGCAGCGGGCGTCCTCGTCGGCTCGTGGATCGCGCACCGATCGGGTGCGAGCGCGCTCGAGCTCCTGGACGCCGCCGCTCCCGGCCTCCTCGTCGCCCAGGCGATAGGGCGTGTCGGCAACTGGTGGAACCAGGAGCTCTTCGGCACGCCGACCGACCTCCCGTGGGGGCTCGAGATCGACCCGATCCGCCGGCCGGCGGAGTACCTCGCCGAGCCCACGTTCCACCCGACGTTCCTCTACGAGGCGCTCTGGAACCTCGCCGCCGCCGGCGTCCTGCTGCTGCTCGACCGCCGCTTCCGCTTCCGCCCGCCCGCCCTCTTCGCGCTCTACGTCGCGCTCTACACCGGCTTCCGCTTCTTCCTCGAGCAGCTGCGGGTCGACCCGGCCCGCGAGCTCGCCGGGATGCGGCTGAACGCCTGGGTGTCGCTCGTCCTCTTCGCGGCCGCCTCCCTCTTCTTCGTCTGGTGGCAGCTCCGCCGCGACCGGCGCCGGCCGCGCTCGCGACGCGAGCCCAAGGCAAAGGCGCCGCCGGCGATGAGCGTCCCGCGCGCCCGGCGCTAGCGGACGCGTCCGGTCGCGGCGCTAGCCTGCCGCGGGTGACGACGCACGTGCGTGAGCTCGAGCTGGACCTCGACGCCTTCGAGGGGCCGTTCGACCTCCTGCTGACGCTCGTGCTGCGCGAGGAGCTCGAGCCCGCGGAGGTCGACGTCGCGGGGATCGTGGTCGCCTTCGTCGAGCGGCTCGCCGAGCGGGAGCAGCTCGACCTCGAGGCGTGCGGCGAGTTCCTCGTCCTCGTCGCGGCGCTGCTCGAGCTGAAGGCGCGGGCGCTCTTCCCGGACGAGGAGGCGGAGCTCGCCGACCTCGAGCCTGAGGAGGCGACCGAGGAGCTCGCTCGTCGGCTGGCCGAGTACCGCCGGATGAAGGAGGCGGCGGCGTGGCTCTCGGAGCGGCTCGCGCAGGAGCGGACGCGCTACTTCCGCCTCGGGCCGGCGCCGCTCGCGCCGCGGCCGGAGCGGCGGCTCGCGCCGCAGGAGCCCGAGCGGCTGGCGGCAGCCCTCCGCGCGCTCGCCGAGCCGCCGCCGGAGGTGTCGGTGGCGCACCTCGGGCTGCGCTTCCCGCCGGTGTCGCAGTTCGTCCGCCGGTTCCGGTCGCTACTCGGCCGCCGGCGGCGCTTCGACTTCGACGCGGAGGTGCGCGACCTGCCGCGCGTCGAGCAGGCCGTCGCGTTCCTGGCGCTGCTCGAGCTGCGCAGGAGCGGGGAGGTCGCGCTCGAGCAGGCGGCGCCCTTCGCGCCGATCAGGGTTTCGCGACAGGATGTCGAAAGAGAGGCTGCATGGACCGTCCGCTCCGCCTGATCAGCACGAATCCCGTCGACCGCCTCGCGCGCACCGTCGAGGCGCTCCTCGTCGTCGCGTCGGCACCCCTCTCGGTGGACGAGCTCGTCGGGGCGGCCGCCGACGACGCCGACCGGATCGAGACGGCGCTCCGGCTGCTCGCCGACCGCTACCGGGAGGGCCGCAGCGGGATCGTTCTCGAGCAGGTCGCCGGCGGCTGGGCGTTCCGCGCCTCCCGGGAAGCGGCCGAGGCCTGCGCACGCCTCTTCGAGCGGCCGGTCGAGCGGGGTCTCTCGCAGGCGGCGCTCGAGACGCTCGCGATCGTCGCCTACCTCGGCCCCTGCAGCCGGCCCGAGATCGCGCGCATCCGCGGCGTTGCCGCGGACTCGACGGTCGCCGGGCTCGTCGAGCGCGGCCTCGTCGCCGAAGCCGGTCGGGAAGACGGCGCCGTCGGTTCCGTCCGCTACCGGACGACCCCGCTGTTCGACCGCGTCTTCGCGCTCGAGAGCGCTGCCGCCCTGCCGCGGCTCGACGACCTCGGCGACTCGACGGCGGCGATCCGCGAGCGGCTCGAGTCGGTCGCTGCGCGCAAGACCGCCTGAGCGCGATACTCCCGCCATGGAGGAGCGCGACCTCCGGCTGCGGAACCTGACCTACGGGCTCTTCGTCGAACTCGGCCGCGCGCCGGCGGCCGTCGAGGTCGCGGAGCGGGCGGGGGAGCCGACGTCGGAGGTGGAGGCGGCGTGGCGACGCCTGCACGACGCCCACGCGCTCGTTCTGAGCCCCGGCACGCCCGAGCTGCGGATGGCAAATCCGTTCTCCGCCGTGCCGACCGCCTACCGGGTGGAAGCCGCCGGGCGCTCGTGGTACGCCAACTGCGCCTGGGACGCCTTCGGGATCTGCGCCGCGCTCCACGTCGACGGCCGGATCGAGACGTCCTGCGCCGACTGCGGCGAGCCTCTCGCGGTCGAGGTGCGCGACGCCCGCCCCGATGACCCGGCGCTCCTCTTCCACTGCCTCGTCCCCGCCGAGCGGTGGTGGGCCGACATCGTCTTCACCTGAAGCACGATGAACCTCTTCCGGTCGGAGGAGCACGTCGAACGGTGGCTCGGCGGCCGTCCGCCCGGCGCCACGCTGGGCGTGACGACGCTCGCGGAGCTGGCGCAGGCGTGGTGGGCGGATCGGCTCTCGCCGGCCTGGCGGCCGCACACGCGGGCGCAGAACCAGGCGATCCTCGACGGGCTGGGGCTGACCGGCCCGTTCTGGCGGCTGCCCGGCTAGAGCTGCCAGCTGCCGCCGCGGAGCAGCGGCACTCGCTCGCCGTCGCGGGTGAGCCCGTCGACGTCGAGCTCGTTCGAGCCGACCATGAAGTCGACGTGGATCCCGCTCCGGTTCGCGCGCGCGCGGTCGGCCTCGTCCTCGAGCGGGAACGTGTAGCCGTTCCCGAGCGCGAGGTGGCTCGCGGCGTTCTCGTCCAGGAGCGTCTCGTAGAAGACGGTGCCGAGCGGCCCGATCCGCCCCTCTCGGTCGACGAGCGCCACCTCGCCGAGGCGCGACGCGCCCTCGTCGCGGGCGACCGCCGCCCGGAGTGCGCCGGCGCCCTCGTCGGCGTCGACCTCGACGGCCCGCCCCTGCTCGAAGCGGATGCGGATGCCCGACACGTAGGAGCCGTGCATCTCGAGCGGCCGCGTGGACGAGACGTGCCCGTCGACCCGCGTCGGGTCGGGCGTCGTGAAGACTTCCTCGGTCGGGAGGTTCGGGTAGTGGGTGATCCCGCCCACGGTCTCGAAGTCGGCCGCCAGCCAGCGCGAGCTCGGCAGCAGCCCGATCGTGAGGTCGGTGCCGGTGCCGCGGAGGTGGAGTGCGTCGAAGCGCCGCTCGGTCAGCCGTGCGGCCGCCGCTTTCACGACCTCCATCCGCTCCCGCCATGCCTCCGCCGGGTCGTCCGCGTCGAGGCGGCAGACGTGGACGATCTCGTCCCAGAGCCGGTCGAGCGCCTCGTCCGGCGGCAGCTCGGGATGGACCCGCGCCGCCCACTCCGCGTTCGGATACGGGGCCGCCGTCCAGTTCGTCGTGCGCGCGTTGACGATCTCGCCGACCTCGGCCACGTACGGCAGGATGTCCCGCCCGGTACGGGCCGGGTCGAGCTCGGCGAAGGCGGCCGCGCTCGTGCCGGCGAGCGACACGCGCGCCGCGCGCTCCTCCGAGAGCCAGCGCAGGCGCTGCCCGATCCACGGCGGGACGAAGTCGAGCGTCGCCTCGTCGGCGTGCTCGAGCCGCGCGCGCTTCACGAGCTGGTCCCACCAGAACACGTCGACGTACTTCGCCCCGCGGAGGTAGCCGGCTCGCGCGAGCTCCCGCGCCATCTCCTCCATCCCCAGGTGCGCGGTGACGGCCAGGATCTGCCCCGGCTGGAGGTTCGCGCCGAAGCCGACCAGGAGATCGGCCAGCCGGGCCCGGTCGCCGGAGCGGTCGCGCATCGCGCGGCACCTTATCCCGGCGACAATCGGTGCGTGCGGCTGAACGCGTACCTGTCCCGCGCCGGCGTCGCGTCGCGGCGGAAGGCCGACGAGCTGATCAAGGCCGGACGGGTGCGCGTGAACGGGGAGCCCGGCGAGTTGAACACGTTCGTCGACGACGGCGACGTCGTCGAGGTCGACGGCGAGGCGGTTGCGATGCAGCGGCTCGCCTACGTCCTCCTGCACAAGCCGGCCGGGACCGTCACGACTGCGAGCGACCCGCAGGGGCGTCGGACCGTGCTCGACCTCGTGCGGCACGAGGTGAAGGTCGTGCCGGTCGGGCGGCTCGACGCCGACACGACGGGTGGGCTCTTGCTCACGAACGACGGCCCGCTCGCGCACCGCCTCGCGCACCCGCGCTACGGCGTCGAGAAGGTGTACGAGGTTGAGACGTACCGCGAGCCCGACGACGCCGCGCTCCGCGCCCTCGCCGAGGGGGTGGAGCTCGAGGACGGCCGGACGGCGCCGGCCCGCGTCCGGCGGCTCGGCGCCGGGAGGTTCGAGCTCGTGCTCCACGAAGGCCGCAACCGGCAGGTGCGGCGGATGGTGCTCGCTGTCGGACACCGCGTGAAGCGGCTGCACCGCAGCGTCTACGCCGGCCTGACCGTCGATGGTCTCGAACCCGGGAGCTGGCGGGAGCTGACGCCCGCCGAGCTCGAGCTCATTCGTAGAACGTCACGACCGCCAGGATCAGATACAGCACGACGAGCGCCCAGCCCTCGAACGCGACCGCCTCGCCGTCGCCCGTGATCTGCCACATCGCGAGCGCCATGATCACGAGCGCCCCGATGTAGACCGGGTTGAGGACGAAGGTCAGGTTCTCCGAGAAGAGGAGCGAGAGCAGGACGAGGATCGGGAAGAGGAAGACCGCGATCTGCGCGACCGAGTTCTTGATCACCGAGATGGCGAGGTCGTACTGGCCCTTCGCCGCCAGCTGGATGCCGACGACGTTCTCCACCGCGTTGCCGGCGATCGCGACGATCACGAGACCGGTGAAGGCGCGTGAGATGCCGATCGACTCGATCGCGGGCGCGAGGGCGTGCACGAACCAGTCCGAGACGAGTGCCGCGCCGGTGGCGGCGAACGCGAGCACGGCGATCGCCGGCTTGAGCGCGAGCGCCGCGTGCGGCGGGTTCTCGACGGCCGGCTCGGACGCGCCGCTCCCGCGCAGGTAGCCCCAGAGCCAGAACGCGTAGACGCTGAGCAGCAGGACCGCCCCGATCACCGAGATCTCCATCGCGTGCTCGCTCGCGCGGTCGCCGAGCTGGTTCGAGAGTCCGAGCAGGACGATGATGAAGACGGCGAGCATCAGCAGCGTCGTCGTGTCCTGCGGCAGCCGCGCCTGGAAGCGCATCACGCCGTCCTCGGCCTTCCAGGACCCCGC
>DASQNG010000181.1:0-3515 GCA_035645095.1 Gaiellaceae bacterium
GTCGGGCTCGGCTCGGGCGCCGACGAGCGCGAACTGCTCCGCCACCCACGACGAGAGGTTCTTCTTCGGCACCGAGAACGCGAGCACTTTGCCGGCCCTCGCGACGGCCTTCCCGAGGGGCGAGTCGGCCTTCACCTCCTCGGCAACGAGCGCGAGGACGGTGTGCGGCGCCGGGTCCTGGAGGTAGGCGACCACCGCCTTCACGTCCGCCGCCTTCCACCGGTCGACGCCGGCGACCACGACGAGCCGGGCGTCACCGGAGAAGAAGCCGAGTGCGTTGCACGCGGCCACGGTGTCGTCGCCTCCGGCCGGCGGCACGTCGATGTGCTCGACCGCCTGTTCGCCCACGCGCGCCCGGAGGCGCTGCAGCGCCCGCCCGATCTTCGGCCGGTCGGTGCCGGTGAGGAGATAGACGGGCTGGAGCTCGGGGTCGGCCATTCGCAGCCAGCTTAGGCGAGGGAGCGGCCGCTACCGCTGCGTGCGCACGGAGATGGCGCTGCCGTCGGTCTCGACAACGACGCGGCCGTCACGGTCGGTGCGCTGGACGCGGATGCCGCGCACGCTCCCGAGTGCCGCGAGCGTCTGCGGGTGCGGGTGGCCGTACGAGTTGCCACGGCCGCAGGAGATCACGGCGAGGGACGGCCGGAGCTCCCGCAACTCGCGCTCGAGCCCCGGGTCTGCGGAGCCGTGATGGCCGACCTTCAGGATCTCGACGCGGCGGCCCAGCAGCCGCGCGGTGACGTTCGTCTCCGCGTCCGCCGGCAGCAGCGCGTCGACGCTCCCGTACGTGGCGAGCAGCACGATCGCGAGGTCGTTCGGGTCGTTGGTGCGGGTGCCTGGCCGCTCCGGCCACAGCACGCGCAGCCTGAGCCGACCGAGGTGCCAGCTCGCCCCTGCCCGCGTCCGCACCACGGGAATCCCCCGCGCGGCGGCGACCTCGAGCGTCTCGCGCCGGTACGGGCTCGAGCGCGTGAGCGCCGGGTCGAGGATGCGATCGACCACGACCCGCCGTGCCACCTGCGCCGCTCCACCGACGTGGTCGCGCTCGGGGTGCGTCAGCACGAGCGCTGCGAGGCGCCGGACGCCCAGCTCTCGCAGCTGGTCGGCGACCCGTGCCTCGGGCGGCCCCTGGTCCACGAGCACGGCTCCCTCGGGGACCTGGAGCAGGATCGCGTCGCCCTGGCCGACGTCGAGAAAGGTGACGCGGAGCCCCTGCGGCGGCGGCACCTCCGGACGCGGCCAGAGTTGCCAGACGAGGAGCGCCGGCAGCAGTGCAGCCGCGCACGAGACCGCGAGGCGCCGGCGCCAACGGGGAAGGCGACGCAACAGGAGCAGAGCAACCGGGACGCCGAGGAGCGCGGCGACCGCGACACCCGACGCCACCTCGGCGAACGGCAGTCGAGCGACGGCACGGGCACACCAGGCGAGGTATTCCGCGATCCAGCCGTTGGCCCAAGCCAGTGCGAGCGTCGCGGACGGTGCGAGCGGCTGGACGAGCGCGCCGACGAGCGCGAGCGCCAGCAACGGCCCCATCGCGGAGGTCGCGAGGGTGTTCGCGAGCAGCGAGTACACCGGAACCTGCCCGAACTGGAGCCACAGGATCGGTGCCGTCGCCGCGCCGCACGCGGTCGTGACGGAGGCGACGAGCCGCAGCCAGCGCGGGAGCGGGTAGCCCTCCAGCGCACGGTCGAGCCGGGGGACGAGCGTGAAGATCGCCGCGACGGCCGCGAACGAGAGTTGGAAGCCCGGCTCGTAGAGCGAGCGCGGCGACCACGCGAGCAACACGAGGGCGCCGAGCAGCAGGAAGTGCCACCGGTCGGCCGGCCGCGCCAGGAGCCACGTCAGCGACACGAGCGCGCCCGCGACCCCCGCCCGCACGACCGACGGCTGCCACCCGACCGCGAGCACGTAGCCGCCGATCGCCACGATGGCGGCCACGTGCGCGAGCCCGCGCGGCAGCCCGAGGAGCCAGAAGAGGCCGAGCAGCGTGCCCGCGACGATCGCGACGTTCTGGCCGGAGACCGCCAAGAGGTGGTACAGCCCCGAGGCCTTGAAGCTGCGCTGCAGCTCCTCCGACAGCCCCTCGTCCTCCCCGAGCACGATGCCCACGAGGACGGCGCGGCGTTCGCCGCCGAGACCGGCCGCGACGGCACCGGCCAGGTGACGCCGGAGGCGGTCCGAGATCCCGCCCACCCCGCCGCGGCGGCCGACGACTCGCCAGTCCCCGCCGTGCAGGACCACGTGCACGCCGCGGCGCGCGAGCCACGCGCGCTCGTCGAAGCCGTCTCGCGCCGGGCGAGGCGCCTCGACCCGCACCCTCAGCGCCACGACGGCCCCCTGCGGCGGGGAGCGGCCGACCGGCAGCCGGAGCAGGACGCGCTCCCGGAGCGGAACGCCGCGGTAAGACCGGATCTCACCGAAGACGCGGACGGCGAATTCCGTCCGTCGGGGAGGTGAGGTGACGACGACGTCCGCAGCGCCGGAGTAGCCGATCTCGGCGGCCAGGACGCTTCGGTCGAGGGCGTCGAGGCGCACGCTCCCCCACCACCAGCCCGCGACGAGCAACGCGACGGCGAGCGCCGGCGCCCGAAGCGGCGGCAGCCCGGCCGCAGCCGCGAGGGCACCGAGGGCGGCGACAACGACGACCACCGGCGCGGCGACGGCGTTCGCCAGCGCGAGCCCCAGACAGACGGCGCCGACGAGCAGCGACGGCCACCAGCGCGCAATTGCCGGCTCGAGCAGTTGCTCGAGCCGGGTCACGGCGTGACGAGATCCCGCAGCTGCTCCAGGCGGGCAGGGCCGATGCCGGGGATCGCGTCGAGGTCGTCCACCGAGCGGAAGCCGCCGTGCTGCGCACGCCAGTCGACGATCTTCTGCGCCGTCACCGGCCCGATGCCCGGCAGCGCGTCGAGCTCCTGCACCGTCGCGCTACCGAGACTGACCCGCCCCGGCGGTGTCGCGGCGGTCGGTGCCTCGCCCGCTGCCGGCCCCGCCGCGTCCGCGACCCGACCCGGTATCAGCACCTGCATCCCGTCGGCGAGCGGCGCGGCGAGGTTGACGGCAGCGGTCTCCGCCTCGGCCGTAACGCCGCCCGCGCGCGCGACGGCGTCGGAGATGCGGCTCCCTTCCTTCAGCTCGTAGAGCCCCGGGCTGCGCACGGCACCTGCGACGTGGACGACGACCTTCGCCTGCGCCGCCTGCTCTGCAGGCACGAGCGCCGCCGCCGTCACCGGGGCGCCGTCACCGGCCCCTCCCACGGCCAGCGTCCTGCCCGCGACCACGAGGACGACGAGCAGCACGGCGGCGAGCAGGAGCGCCTGGGGGCGCGGGATCGGGAGCGCGGGCACCCCTGAACGGTGCCGGTCTGACCGTCACGGCCGTGTGCCGATTGCGTGGCGAAAGACGCGCCCGCACAGCGCTCGGACTCTGGCCGCCGCCGAGCCGGAGCAGTGAGCTACCGGAGCAGTGAGCTACACGACGAAGTTCACGAGCTTGCCCGGGACGACGATCGTCTT
>DASQNG010000182.1:0-19692 GCA_035645095.1 Gaiellaceae bacterium
GCTCGTGGTCTTCGCGGTCGTCGCCGCCCTCTGCGGCGTGCTGGCCGCGGTCGCGCCGGCGCGGCGGGCGGCACGCCTGAACGTGCTCGAGGCGCTGCAGTACGAGTAGCCGGCGCCGCGGCGGCGAGGCCTGCCGGTCGCGCCGCCGCGGTAGGTTCCGCGCGTGCTGCTCGCGATCGACCAGGGGACGACCGGCACGACGTGCCTCGTCGTCGACCGCGAGCTCCACGTGCGCGGGCGCGGCTACCGCGAGCTGACCCAGCACTTCCCCGCGCCGGGGCTCGTCGAGCACGATGCGGAGGAGCTGTGGGCGACGGTGCTCGCGGCGGCCGACACGGCGCTCGCCGACGCCGGCGTCGCCGCGAGGGAGCTGGCAGCGATCGGCCTTACGAACCAGCGCGAGACGACGCTGCTCTGGGACCGTCGCAGCGGCGACCCGATCGGCCGCGCGATCGTCTGGCAGGACCGTCGCACGGCCGAGCGCTGCACGCAGCTGCCGGCGGAGCTCCTCCGGGAGCGGACCGGGCTCGTCCCGGACCCCTACTTCTCGGCGACGAAACTCGAGTGGCTGCTGCAGCACACCGGCACAGCTGGCGACGTCGCGTTCGGCACCGTCGACTCCTGGCTCGCGTGGAAGCTGACCGGAGAGCACGTGACCGACGTCTCGAACGCCTCGCGCACGCTGCTCGTCGCTCTGCGCGAGCTCGAGTGGGACGACGAGCTGCTCGCGCTCTTCGGCGTGCCGCGGCGCGTCCTGCCCCGCATCGTCCCCTCGAGCGGGGTCGTCGGCGAGGCCGACCTGCTCGGCGCGCGCGTACCGCTCGCGGGTCTGGCTGGCGATCAGCAGGCCGCCCTCTTCGGCCAGGCGTGCTTCGCCCCCGGCGAGGCGAAGGCGACGCACGGGACCGGCACCTTCGTGCTCGCGAACGCCGGCCACCAGCCGCCCCAGCCGCGCCCGGGAGTCCTCGCGACGTGCGCGTGGCAGCTCGGTCGGGACGCACCGGTCTATGCGCTCGAGGGCTCGGTGTTCGTCAGCGGCGCGGCGCTCCAGTGGCTCCGCGACGGGCTCGGGCTGCTCTTCGACGCGGCCGAGAGCGAGGCGCTCGCCCGTGCGGTGCCTGACAGCGGCGGCGTCGTCTTCGTGCCGGCGCTCGCCGGCCTCGGCTCGCCGCACTGGGCGCCGGAGGCGCGCGGCCTCGTCTGCGGGATCACGCGCGCGACGCGGCGCGAGCACCTCGTGCGCGCCGCCCTCGAGGCGATCGCGTTCCAGACGCGCGACGTGCTGGACGCGATGGCGCTCGACGTGCCCGTCCTCCGCACCGACGGCGGCGCCAGCGCGAACACGTTCCTGCTCCAGTTCCAGGCGGACATCGCGCGCGTGCCGGTCGAGGTGCCGGTGGAGCGGGAGACGACCGCGCTCGGCGCCGCCGCGCTCGCCGGGCTCGCTGTCGGCGCCTGGAGCGGGACGGCCGAGCTCGCCGCGACCTGGCGCGCGGCGGCACGGTACGAGCCGCAGCTGCCGGAGGCCGAAGCGGGACGGCTGCTCGCAGCGTGGCGCTCTGCCGTCGCGCGGACACTCGCGTAGTCCCTGCGGCGGACGCGCGCGGCCGGCGTCGTCCTTCCGGACGGCCCGAAGATCCACCGCGCGCCGAGTCGTGGATCGTTTCCGCGGGCGACGACGCGGAGCCGGCGGAGCCGCAGGATGCGGGCAGCCAACCTGCTTCGACGAAAGGAAACGACCACCATGATCCGCAAGGGAGACACGATCCAGAACCCCGTCACCGGCGAGCGCCTCGTCTTCCTCGAGACGTCGCAGGAGACGAAAGGCGAGTACGTGCTCGTCGAGACGACGGTGCAGCCGCACGGGTTCGTCGCCGCGCCGCACGTCCACCCCCACCAGACCGAGCGCTTCGAGGTCGAGCGCGGGATCGTCGGGTTCAAGCTCGATGGCAAGGAGCTCGTCGCCGGCCCCGGCGAGAGCGTCGTCGTGCCGGCCGGCAGTTCGCACAAGTTCTGGAACGCGGGCGACGAGGAGGCCGTCTTCGTCTGCGAGGTGCGCCCTGCACTCCAGTTCGAGCGGCTGCTCGAGACGATGTTCGCGCTCGCGAACGACGGCAAGACGAACGGCAAGGGCATGCCGAACCCGTTCCGCCTCGCGGTGATCGCGAACGAGCACTTCGACGACGTACGGCTTCCCTTCCCGCCGGCGTGGCTGCAGAAGTCCGCGCTCGCCCTAGGAGCCCCCCTCGGCCGCCTCTGCGGCTACACCCCCGCCTACGAGGGGGCCGGCGACGAGCTCGCGCTCGCCCTCTAGCTCTCCCCCACAACACCACCCTCCCCAGCGATGCGCCCGGCCCCGCCGGGCGCTTCGCGTTCCCGGGTCAGCACCCGTCATGTCGGTACGTCGACGGCGCTGTCAGAGCCCGAACGTAGCTCCAGGGCTACGGGCGCGAGGCCCAGGCGGCGACGGCGTCGACGACGTGCTGCAGCCGCCGGCCGTCGGTGGTGAGGCGGTACTCGACCCGCGGCGGCCGCGCGTCGACGACCCGCCGCTCGAGCACACCCGCCTGCTCGAGCTCCGCCAGCCGCTGCGCCAGCGTCCGCGGCGGGATCTCGCCGACCGCCTGCTTCAGCTCGTTGAAGCGGACCGCGCCGGCGGCGGAGGCCCACAGGATCGACAGCGTCCAGCGGCGCTCGAGGAGGCCCGCCGCCCGGCGGACCTCCTCGGGCACCGGAGCGCAGCGCCTACACCGCATGGAGCGTCGTCTTCGGCGCGGGCTCGAGCGCGAGCTCGAGCACCTCGTCGAGCGACATCACCGGATGGAACGTCAGCTCCTGCCGCACGTGCTCCGGCACGTCGTCGAGGTCGGCGCGGTTCCGCTCCGGCAGGATCACGTGCGTGATCCCGGCCGCGTGCGCCGCGAGCACCTTCTGCTTGAGCCCGCCGATCGGCAGCACCCGTCCCTGCAGCGTCACCTCACCGGTCATCCCGACCGTGTGGCGGACCGCGCGACCCGAGAGGAGCGACGCGAGCGCCGTCGCCATCGTGATGCCGGCGCTCGGCCCGTCCTTCGGGATCGCGCCGGCCGGCACGTGCACGTGGAAGGTGCGCCCCTCGAACGCCTCGTCGTCGAGCCCGAGCCGGTCCGCCCGCGCGCGGATCGACGAGAGCGCGATCTGCGCGGACTCCTTCATCACGTCGCCCAACTGGCCCGTCAGGACGAGCCGGTCGGAGCCCTTCGCCGCGGTCGCCTCGATGAAGAGGACGTCACCGCCGGTGCCCGTCACGGCGAGGCCGGTCGCGACACCGGGCACTGCCGTCCGTTCGGCTGCCTCGCGGTAGAACCGCGGCCGCCCGAGCGCGTCGCGCACCTCGTCGAACCCGACCTCGACCGGCGGCTCGACACTCGCCGCGGCGACCCGAGTCGCCGTCTTCCGCAGCAGCTTGCCGAGCTCGCGCTCGAGCTGCCGCACGCCCGCCTCGCGCGTGTAGTCGGAGACGACCGTCTCCAGCACCTCGTCGGAGACCGATACCTCCTCCTCGTGCAGGCCGTTCCGCTCGCGCTGGCGCGGCCACAGGTAGCCGCGCGCGATCGCCACCTTCTCGTCCGTCGTGTAGCCGTCGAAGCGGATCAGCTCCATCCGGTCGAGCAGCGGGCCGGGGATCGAGTCGGCGAGGTTCGCGGTGGCGAGGAAGACAACCTCCGAGAGGTCGAGCTCCACGTCGAGGTAGTGGTCGCGGAACGAGTGGTTCTGCGCCGGGTCGAGCACCTCGAGCAGCGCGGCCGACGGGTCGCCGCGCCAGTCGGCGCCGACCTTGTCGACCTCGTCGAGCAGGATCACGGGATTCATCGTGCCCGCGTCCCGCAGCGCGCGGACGAGGCGCCCGGGCAGGGCGCCGATGTACGTGCGCCTGTGCCCGCGGATCTCGGCTTCGTCGCGCACCCCGCCAAGCGACATCCGCACGAACTCACGGCCAAGCGCGCGGGCGATCGACTCGCCGATCGACGTCTTGCCGGTGCCGGGCGGCCCCACCAGCGTGAGGATCGCGCCGGAGCGGCGGTCGGCTTCGATGCCGCGCTCCTCGCGCAGCTTCCGCACGGCGATGTACTCGACGATGCGGTCCTTGACGTCCTCGAGGCCGGCGTGGTCGGCGTCGAGCACCTCGCGCGTGCGCACGGGGTCGAGCTGCTCGTCGGAGCGCTTCCCCCACGGCACCGCGAGGAGCCAGTCGAGGTAGTTGCGGATCATGGACGCCTCCGGCGAGGAGTCGCCCTGTCGCTCGAGGCGCCCGAGCTCGCGCTCGGCCTGCTCCCGCACGGCCTCCGGCAGCTCCGCCTCCGCGAGCTTCGTCCGGTACTCGTCGACGACGGAGGCGTCGTCCTCGCCGAGCTCCTTCCGGATCGAGTCCATCTGCTTCCGCAGGATGTACTCGCGCTGCTGCTTCGCCGCGCCCTCCTCCACGTCCTCGCGGATCCGGCGACGCACCTGCATCTCGGCCAGCCGCTCGCGCTGGAGCTCCGTCGCGAGCCGCAGCCGCTCGGTCACGTCGAGGGTCTCGAGCAGCTGCACCTTCTGCTCGAAGGTGAGGTCGGGTGAGTAGCCGGCGGTGTCCGCGAGCGCGCCGGCCTCGCTGATCGAGCGGACGAAGGCGGCGATGCGTCCGTCGTCGCCGCGCAGCTCGAGGATCTCTTCGACGACCGCGCGGTACTCGCGCTCGAGCTCGCGCACCGCGTCGCCGGTCGGCTCGACGTCCGGCCGCTCCTCCACCTCCACGCGCAGGCGGCCCTGCGCGTCCGACTCCGCAGCGCCTGCGACGCCGCGGTGGAGCCCGGACAGCGCGACCGCACGGCCGCCGCCGGGGAGCCGCACGCGGTCCGTCACCTCGGCGACGGTGCCCACGTGCGCGAAGTCGTTGTCGTGGCGCGGCACGAGGAGCACGCGCTCCTCCTGGCCGACGTCCACGGTCAGCGTCACGTTCATGTTCGGGAAGACGACGATGTCCTCCAGCGGGACGAGGAGCAGGCTGCTCACACGAGACCCCTCTCTGTCTAGGTGCTCTTCGGTCATCAGGTACAGAAAGGATAGCTATGCGAGTGCGGGAGCCGCCGACCGCCGTGTTACGTTCTCGCTAAACCCGAGTATCATCCTCGGGTGCCCCGGGCGACCCCTCTTGCGACGAGGAGTGAGACGCCCAAGGTCGGTGCCCGCGTGCGCTCGCTCCGCCGCGAGCGCGGGCTCACGATCGAGCAGCTCGCCGCCGCGACCGGGCTCACCAAGGGCTTCATCAGCCAGCTGGAGCGCGACCGGACGGCGCCCTCCCTCTCGTCGATCGCCCGCATCTGCGACGCGCTCGGCGTCCGGCTGAGCCACATCTTCGAGGCGGAGACCCCGTCGGCGCTCGTCCGCCGCCACGAGCGCACACCGCTCGACGGCGCGTTCCCCACGCAGAGCCACCTGCTCTCGCCGCGCGACGAGCCGCGCTTCCAGGCGATCGAGTCGGAGGTCGCGCCGGGCGGCGGCGCCGGCGGCGAGCTGCACCCCCTGCCCGGCGAGGTCGAGTTCGTCTACGTGCTCGAGGGCACGCTGGAGCTGCGGGTCGCCGACGAGTCGCACGTGCTCGCCGCCGGAGACACGATCACCTACCGGCTCGGGAAGCCTCACACCTGGCGGAACGCCTCCGAGGCCGAGCGGCTCCGCGTGCTCTGGGTGAGCGTCCCCAACCCGTACTAGCCGCCGCCGGCGGAGCCGTCGGGCGCTCGCCGTAGCCTTCGGGCGTGGCCGTCCTCGCGCACCTCGACCTCGACGCGTTCTTCGCCGCGGTCGAGGAGCTGGAGGAGCCGCAGCTGCGGACGCGGCCGCTCGTCGTCGGCGGCGACCCGCGCGGGCGCGGCGTCGTGGCGACCGCGAACTACGTCGCCCGCCGCTTCGGGATCCACTCGGCGATGAGCTGCGCCGAGGCGCTGCGGCGCTGCCCCAACGCCGTCTTCGTGCGACCGCGGCACACCCTCTACCGCGACTACTCCCGCGCGGTCTGGAGCGCCGTGCGAGAGGTGGTGCCGAGCGTGGAGCGGACGGGGCTCGACGAGGGCTACCTCGACTTCGCCGGGATCGCCGACGACTTCGTCCGGGCCCGGGCGGTCGCCGAGGCGGTGCAGACGTCGGTCCGGGCGGCGACGAGTCTCTCGTGCGCCCTCGGGGTCGCGCCGTCGAAGGTGGTCGCGAAGGTGGCGTCCGACCGACGCAAGCCCGGCGGCATCACGGTCGTGCCGGCGGGGACGGAGGCGGCATTCCTGGCGCCGTTCCCGGTGCGGCGGCTGCCCGGCGTCGGCCCCCGCGCCGAGGCGCGGCTGCACGCGGCCGGCGTCACGACCGTCGGCGAGCTCGCCCGGCTCTCCGACCTCGACCTGCGCGCGCTCCTCCCGGGCTCCGTCGGGCGCGTGCTCCGCGACCGTGCGACCGGCGTCGACCCGCGCGGGCTCGAGACGACGACGGAACGGATCTCGATCTCGGTCGAGGAGACCTTCGACCGAGATCTGCACGACCGCACGCTCCTCCACGCCGAGCTGCGGCGGATGGCCGTGGACCTGGGCTCGCGGCTGCAGCGCAGCGGCCTCGCGGCACGCACCGTGACGGCGAAGCTGCGCTACGGCGACTTCTCGATCCGCAGCCGCTCGACGAGCCTCGACGTGGGCACCGACGACGCCGGCCGGATCGGCGACCTCGCGTGCGCGCTGCTCGACCGCGGCCTCCGCGACCGGCCCGGCGCGCTCCGGCTCGTCGGGGTCGGCGTCTCCGGCCTCTCCGGCGACCGGCAGCTTAGCCTCGACGACGCGTCGTAGAGCTACGCGCGCAGGAGCGGGCGGGTGAGGCAGGTGGGGCCGCCGTCGCCCTTGCGTGAGATCTCGTCGCCGCGGTAGGTCAGCACCTCGACGCCCGCGGCCTCGAGTCGCCGCCGCGTCTCGTCGTTCCCCTCGAGCGCGAGCGCCTTGCGCGGTCCGAGGGCGAGCACGTTCGGCCCCATCGTCTCCCACTCCTCGTCCGGCACGTCCACGCGCTCGATCCCGCGCTCGCTCAGGAGCTCGAGCAGCCGGACGGGCGCGAGCCGCGGGTAGACGAGGGCCAGGTCTGCGTCGAGCGGGGAGATCAGGCTCATCAGGTGCATCACCTCCGCCTCGCCGTTCCAGTGCGGCAGGTCGTACGAGAGCACCTCCACGTCCGGGAACGCGGCGCCGAGCTGCTCCACGCCGGCGGCGTTCGTCCGGTAGCCGCGCCCGACGAGCAGGGTGCGCTCGTCGAGCCAGAGCGTGTCGCCGCCGTCGATCGTCCCCGGTGCCTCGATGCGGGCGTGAATCGGAATGCCGAGCCGCTCCAGCTCGAGCTCGAGCGCGGCGGGCTCGCCGAGCCGCCCCTCCTTCCCGGGGCGCAGCAGGACGGCACCCTCGTCGCCCACGAGGACAGGGTCGTAGGTGTAGATGGCATCCGGGTTGCCGCGCTCGCCGTCCGCGACCACGACCTCTGCGCCCGCCTCCTCGAGCAGCCGCCGCAGGGCCTCGTGCTCGGCCGCCGCCGCCGCCGGATCGGGCGCTGCGCGCCAGCCGTACTCGCGCCAGCGCGCGACGTCGCCGGCCGTGGGCGGGCGCACGAGCACGCGCCGGAGCGGTGCGATCATGGACTGGCAGCCGAAGCTCCTCACGGCAGGCGGAAGGCTAGCTCGCCGAGGAGGCGGTACCCGAGGCGCGAGGGATGGTCGCCGTCGACCGTCCACTCCGGCCGCATACGACCCGGGTGCTCGGGGTCCTCCAGCGTGTCGTGGAACGGGAGCACCGGTACACCGAGGCCGCGGACGAGCGCGTTCAACTCCCGGATCCGCGGCTCGGCGTCCGGCCAGCCGTTGTTCCAGGGCAGCAGGTCGGCGACGGCGACGCGGAGGCCGAGCTCCCTCCCGCGCTGCACCATCGCCCGCAGACCGGCCGCGGTGTCGGCGACCGGGCGGCCCTGCGCGAGGTCGTTGATCCCGCCCTGCACGACGAGCACCTCGGCGCCGGCCGCGGCCTCGTCGAGCCACTGTGCGATCTCGTCGGTGCGCTTCCCTTACCCCGCCCGGACGGTGAACGCGAGCCGCGGGTCGCCGGCGGCCGCCGCCGCCGGCCAGCCGACGTCAGGATCGTCGTCCCACGGGGAGCCGGCCGTGATCGAGTCCCCGATCGCCGCGATCCGGATCACGGCGCCACGACGGCGTTCGGCGGCACGCGCCCCTCGAGCAGCACCGCCCGCAGCGCATCGACGCACAGCATCCCCATCGCCTCCCGCGCCTCGTGCGTGGCGCTGCCGAGGTGCGGCGTCAGGACGACGTTCGGGAGCTCGAGCAGGCCCGGATGCACCTCCGGCTCGCGCTCGAAGACGTCCAGCGCGGCACCGGCGATCGTGCCCGCCCGTAGCGCCTCGACGAGCGCCGCCTCGTCGACGACGGCACCACGTGAGGTGTTCACGAGCACCGCGTGCGGCCGCATGCGGCCGAGGGCGTGCGCGTCGACCAGGTGCCGCGTCTCCGGCGTCAGCGGGCAGTGCAGCGTCACGATGTCCGCGGCGAGCGCCTCGTCGAGCGGGTCGGCGCTGCGGACGAGGATCGGGCGCAACCCGAACGCCTCGCCGAGGCGAGCGACCTCGCTCCCGATCCGCCCCGCACCGACGACGCCGAGGGTGCGGCCGGCGAGGCCGCGGCCGAGCATGAACGTCGGCTCGAGGCGCCAGGGCTCGCGCCGCCGCAGCAGCCGGTCGCCCTCGGCCACGCGCCGCACGAGCGCGAGCAGGAGCGCCAGCGTCAGCTCGGCGGTCGCCCGCGTCAGCACGTCGGGCGTGTTCGTCACGACGAGGCCGCGGCTGCGCGCGGCGTCGAGGTCGACGTTGTCGAGCCCGACGGCATAGTTGGCGACGACCCGGAGCCGCTCGCCGGCGCGGTCGAGCAGCGGCGCGTCGACCTGCACGATCGGCGTCGCGACGAGCCCGTCCACCTCCTCCGGCTCCGCCACGAGCTCGAAGTCGCGCTCGAGCTCCCGCTCCACGCTGGCGGGCACGGCCGCCGCGACGTGTACCCGGGGACGCACTAGGCGAGCAGCTCGCGGTGCCGGGCGAGCGCGGCGAGCACGGCGTCGACGTCGCTCTCCACGTTGTAGAGGTGGAGCGAGACGCGCAGGCTCGAGTCGCGCTCCGACGCCGTGACGTTCTCGTCGGCGAGTGCGCGCACGAGCGCCGGCGCGTCGGTCGAGCGGATGCAGACCAGGGGGCCGCGCCCTTCGGGCACGACGACCTGCGCGTTGAGGTCGGCGCAGCCGGCGACGAGCCGCTCCGCCAGCCCCGCGACGTGGTCGCGGATCGCGGGGACGCCGGCGTCGAGCACGAGCCCGATCCCGGCGAGGCCCGCGTAGATGTTCGGCACCGGCGGGGTGCCGGCGTCGTAGCGCCGGGCGCTCCGATGCGGCCGGTAGCGTGCGATCTGCATCTCGAAGATGTCCTCGTCCGCGAACCAGCCCGTCTGCGTCGGCACGCGCTCCCAGACGTCCCGCGCCACGTAGATGTAGGCGAGCCCGGCCGAGGCGAGCAGGTACTTCACCGTCCCGCCGACGACCACGTCCGCGGCCTCGCGCGCGCTGAGCGGCAGGACGCCCGCCCCCTGGTAGGCGTCCACGAGCATCAGCGCCCCGTGCTCGCGCGCGACCGCGCCGATCGCCCCGACGTCGTGCACCTGGCCCGTGCGGTACGAGACGAACGTCGAGCAGACGAGCGCCGTCCGCTCGTCGACTGCGGCGGCGTACGCCTCCGGCTCCGGCTCGACGTGCACGACCTCGGCCCCGCGCAGCTCCTGCGCGTGCGCGATCTGCCCGATCGCCGGGAACTCGTTCTCGGAGAGCACGATCCGGTTCCGCTCGCCCCCGAAGTCGATCCCGCTGACGAGGGCGCTGACGGCGGCCGAGACCGACGTCTGCAGCCCGACCTCGTCCGCGTCGACGGCGAGCAGCTCCGCGAAGCGGCCGCGGATCGCCTCGGCCCGCTCGACCCAGAACTCCCACTCGGCGCCATTCGCGTCCCAACCCTCGAGGTACTCCTCGTACGCCGCCCGCACCGCGTCGGAGAGGGCGCCCTGTGAGCACGAGTTGACGTACACCTTCGAGCCGAGGACGGGGAAGCGCCCCCGGATCGCCTCACCGACCAAGGTAGGCCTTGCGCAGGTCCTCGTTCTCCAGCAGGTCGGACGCCGCGCCCTCGAGCACGACGCGGCCGGTCGAGAGCACGTAGCCGCGGTCGGCGATCGAGAGCGACACGTTCGCGTTCTGCTCCACGACGAGCATCGCCACGCCCGCCTCGTGCACCTGGCCGATGATCTCGAAGCTCCGCTCGACGAGGATCGGCGCGAGGCCCATGGACGGCTCGTCCATCAGCAGGAGCTTCGGCTTCGACATCAGCGCCCGCCCCATCGCCAGCATCTGCTGCTCCCCGCCGGAGAGCGTCCCGGCGAGCTGCCGGCGCCGCTCGTACAGGAGCGGGAAGAGGTCGTAGACGCGGTCGAACTCCTCCTTCAGGTCCGCCTTCGGCCGCAGGTACGCGCCCATCTCCAGGTTCTCGAGCACCGTCATCGGAGCGAAAACGCGGCGGTTCTCGGGCACGATGGCGAGCCCGCGCGCGATGCGGTGGGCCGTCGCGCGCTCCGTCACGTCCTCGCCCGCGAAGCGGACGGCACCGTTCCGCGGCCGCACGATGCCGAGGATCGTCTTCAGCGTCGTCGACTTTCCGGACGCATTGCCGCCGAGAAGGCACACGAGCTCGCCGGCGCCGACGTGGAGGTTCACGTCCTGGAGGATGTGGATCGGGCCGTAGAAGGTGTCGACACCGTCCAGCTCGAGGAGCGGCGTGTCGTTGCCGGTCGCGGCGGGGCTCACTTCGTCGACGCCGCCTTCGTGCCGAGGTACGCCTCGACGACCCGCGGGTCGGTGGCGACCTCCTCGAAGCTGCCCTCGGCGATCTTCTCGCCGTGGTCGAGCGCGACGACGCGGTCGGAGATCCCCTCGACGACATGCATGTCGTGCTCGATCACGAGGATCGTGTGGCCCCCGTCGGTGCGCAGCTGCGCGATCAGCTCGGTGATCTCGTGCGTCTCCTTCGGGTTCATCCCGGCGGCCGGCTCGTCGAGCAGCAGGATCCGCGGCTCCATCGCCGTCGCCCGGGCGATCTCGAGCCGGCGACGGTTCGCGTAGGACAGCGAGTATGCGGGTTGGTCCCAGCGATACCCCATCAGGCGCTGGCCGAAGAACGCGAGCTTCTCCTCCGCGAGGCGCGCCACCTCGCGCTCCTCCCGCCGCGCCCCCGGCGTGCGGAGGATCGAACGCAGCGGCCCCGTGCGCGTCTTGCCGTAGGTGGCCGCCATCACGTTCTCCTTCACCGTCATGTTCAGGAAGAGCCGGATCGTCTGGAACGTGCGCGCGACACCCTTCGTCGCGATCACGTTCGTCGGCAGCCCCGCGATGCTCTCGCCGTCGAGCAGGATCTCGCCCTCGTCCGGCCGGTAGAGCCCGGTGATGACGTTGAAGAGGGTCGTCTTGCCGGCGCCGTTCGGGCCGATCACACTGACGATCTCGCCCTCGTTCACGTGCAGGTCGAGCCGGTCGAGCACGCGCAGCCCGCCGAACGCGAGCGAGAGCCCCTTCAGCTCGAGCAGCGCGCTCACACGATCTCCACGCGCGCGGTGCCGAAGAGGCCCTGCGGCCGCGCGTTCATCAGGACGACGAGAAGCGCACCGAGGATCAGCAGGCGCGTCACGCTCGGCTGGAAGATCAGGCGGTTCTCCCAGACGAAGGCGGCGAGGTAGAGCGTCGGCACGAGCAGGACCGCGCGCCACAGGGGACGCAGCAGCGTCATCCCGAGCACGGACGCGACGAGCACAACGAACGCGACGTTGCCGATCGTCCCGGGCTCGGTCGGCAGCAGCACCCATGCCTCGACGATGCTGCCGACGAGGCCCTCGCCCTGGGCGGCGACGCGCGCGGTGCCGCGCGGCCAGAGCGACCCGACGACGACGTGGACGAGGAACCCGAAGAGGGCGGTGCCCGCGAGCACCGCCGCGAGGCGCTGCCACGGCCGGATCGCGATCGCGAGCCCGAGCAGGATGCCGCCGTAGAAGAGGAGGCGCGCGTCGTCCGGCCCCCGCAGCACCTCGAGCACGACGGTGATCGTCAGCGCGCCCAGGACGACCCCGGGGATGCTGCCGGCGCCGCCGAGGATGACCATGGCGTAGATCGTGATCAGGAGCGGTAGCTCGAAGTTCTGCGGGAAGACGCCGATCTGCTGCGCGGCGAACAGGCTGCCCGTGAGGCCGGCGGTCGCCGCGCCGAAGGCGAAGGCGAGCAGCTTCAGCCGGAAGACCGGGATGGTCATCGCCTCGGCCGCGAGCGGGTCCTCGCGCACCGCCTTCCACGCGCGGCCGGTGCGCGACTCGGAGAGCACGTGGAGCGCCAGCATCCCGAGCACGACGAGCACGAGCGCGATGTAGAAGTACGAGGTGACGGCGATCGCCTCGACGCCGAAGAGCGAGAACGGGTCGACGCCGCCGATCCCGTTCGGGCCGCCCGTCAGGTCGAGCGGCCGGTCGCCCCACGGAAGCGTGATCCGGTTCGCGTTCGTCGTGAACGTGACGAAGATCTGCGCGAAGAAGAGCGTCACGATCGCGAGATAGTCGCCCGTGACGCGGCCCGAGGGTAGGCCGAGCACGAGCCCGAGCAGCGCGGAGGCGACGACGACGACCAGGAGCGTGGGGACGGTCGCCAGGTGGATGTCGAACTTGTTCGACGAGAGCACCGCGTACGCGTACGCGCCGAAGCCGAAGAACGCGATGTAGCCGAGGTCGAGCAGCCCCGCGTAGCCGACGACGATATTGAGGCCGAGCGCGAGCAACGCGAAGACGAGGGCGTTGAAGCCGACGCGGACGACGTAGTCGGAGTCGGTCAGGAAGGGGAAGAGCAGGCCGAACGCGGCAACGACGAGGAGCGGCGCCCAGAACGGCAGCTGCCCGAGGCGCTCGAGCAGCTGCCCGAGCACGCCGCTGCGCCGCTGCCGCCGGCCCTCGACGCTCGCGACCCACTCGTCCGTGCCGATCCGCGGCTGGCCGGTGGAGCGTTCCTCGTCGCGGGGGAGCTGCGGCATCTAGACCTTTCGGATGTCGGCCTTGCCGAGTAGCCCGGTCGGCCGGAAGAGCATGACGGCGATCAGGATCGAGAACACGATCAGGTCCTGGAACGTGGACGAGATGTACCCGGCGGAGAACGCCTCCGCGAGGCCGATCAGCAGCCCGCCGAGCATCGCGCCCGGGATGTGGCCGATCCCGCCGACGACGGCGGCGGTGAAGCCCTTCAGGCCGGCCGTGAACCCCATCAGGTGGTAGACGCTGAAGAAGACGAGCCCGAACATCACGCCGGCCGCGCCCGCGAGGATCGAGCCGATCAGGAAGGTCGCGACGATCACGCGGTCGACGTCGATCCCCATCATCGCCGCCGCCTCACGGTCGAACGCGGTCGCGCGCATCGCCTTCCCGAGCCGGGTGCGGCCGACGAGCAGCGTCAGCGCGACCATCAGCGAGAACGCCGCCACCACGACGAGGATCCGCGTCGTCGAGATGCGCACGCCTGCGACCTCGATCCCGCCGCCGAGGAACTGGAACGTGGAGTAGCTGCGGAACTTCGCGCCGAAGAGCAGGAGAGCCGTCGACTGGAGGAAGAACGAGACCCCGAGCGCCGTGATCAGGGGCGCGATGCGCGGCGCGTTCCGCAGCCGGCGGTAGGCGAAGCGCTCGATCAGCACCCCGAGGATCCCGGAGCCGAGCATCGCGGCGAGGAACATCAGCGTCAGCGCCACCACCACCGGGACGGCCAGGTCGTCGGGCCCCCCGAGGCCGATCAGCACGAAGTAGCCGATGAACGCGCCGATCATGTAGACCTCGCCGTGCGCGAAGTTGAGCAGCTTCAGGATCCCGTAGACGAGGGAATAGCCGAGCGCGATCAGCGCGTAGACGCTCCCGAGCGTCAGGCCGTTGACGAACTGCTGGAGTAGGAAGGTTCCGTCCACGCGCCTCCGGGGTGCCGCTTCGTGCTCTGGCCGCCTGCGGCCTCACGGTGCGGCCGGCCCCGCAGGACCGGCCGCACCGCGTCGTGCCTCTACCCGTCGGCCGGTTCGTACTTCCCGCCGCCGAGCACCTTGAAGAGGTAGAACCGTGCGCCTTCGACGTCGCCGCTGTCGTCGAAGCTGATCGCGTCGCCGAGGATCGAGTCCTGCTGGTCCGTCTCGCCCAGCTTCTCGTTCACCGACTCGCGCGTCGGCTCCCCGTCCTCGCAGGCCGCGCTGATCGCGGCGAGAGCCGCCTGGGTCGCCGCGTACATGGGCGGCCCGAACGTGCTCGTGAACTCGCCGTACTCGGCCTCGTACGCCTCGACGAGCTCCGAGCTCGACTCGATCTCCTTGATGTCCGGCGCGAACGAGGACACGTACGAGCCCTCGGCCGTGAAGTCGGCGGAGAAGAGGCCGTCCGAGCCGAACACGACCGCGTCGCTCCCCTGCTCCTTCAGCTGCTGCGCGAAGACCTGGGCCTTGTTCGCGAGCTGCCACGGCAGGAAGACGACGTCGGCGTTCCCGGCCCGGCTGACGAGGGCCGAGAAGTCGCTCTGGTCCTGGTTCACCGAGTCGCGCTGGACGGTCACCTCGGCACCCTCGAGCGCCTCGGTCACGCTCTCGGCCAGGCCGGTGGAGTACGAGGTCTGGTCGTCGACGATGAACACCGTCTTGGCGTCCAGCTCCTCGGCGATGAACGTCCCGATCGTCGGCCCCTGCGCGTCGTCGTTCGGCACGACGCGACGGAACGTCGGGAAGTCGCCGCTCTGGGTGAGCGAGGTCCGCGTCGCCGAGCCCGAGATGAAGCCGAGGTCGGCGCGGGTGAAGATCGGGCCGACGGCCTCCACCTCCTGGCTGCCCGCGGGGCCCACGACCGCGAGGATGTCGTCGTTCGAGACGAAGCGCTGCGCCACCGTGGACGCCTGCGCCGGGTCGAGCTGCGTGTCCCCCTCGACCAGCTGGAACGAGGTGCCGTTCTCCTCGTTGTACTGCGACACCGCGAACTTCGTGAAGTTCAGCTGCTCGGTGCCGATCGACGCCGCGTCGCCGGTGATCGGGGCCATGACGCCGATCGAGCCGGTGCAGTCCGCGGCGGCCGTGCCGCCGGTCGTCGCACCGTTCGTCGCCGCCGGAGTGGTGCCCGTCGTCTCGTCGTCGTCGCCGCCGCAGCCGGCCGCGAAGACCGCAAGCACGAGAACGAGGATGGGCAGGAGCTTCTTCACGTTCATCCTCCTGTCGTTGTCGTTGGGTGGTGCCGTTCGCTAGCCGACGAGCGCCTTCCTCCCGCCGGGTCCGAGCTTGAAGATGGAGAACTTCCCCCCTTTCACGTCTCCATTGGCCGTGAAACGCAGGCCGCCGCCGAGGACGACGCGCGGCACGCTCACGGCGCGCAACTGCTTCAGTAGCTCCGCGCGCGAAGCCGTTCCGTCGGCGCAGGCCGCGCGCAGCGCGGCGAGCACCGCCTGCGTCGCGACGTACAGCGGTGGCCCGAAGTTCGAGACGAACCGGGCGCCGTAGCCGGCGACGAACGACTCGTTCCCGGGGATGCCGCGGACGTCGGGCGCGAACGAGGCGACATACGCTCCGGGCAGCCGGAAGTCGCGCGAGTCGAGCGCGTCCGAGCCGACGACGACCGCCCGCCGCCCCTGCTCCAGCAGCTGCTCGCCGAGCCGCTGCGCATTGGCCGCGGTCCGCCACGGCAGGAAGACGACGTCAGTGTCGGCCGGGATCTGCGCGAGGAGGCCCGAGAAGTCCGACGCGGCAGAATCCACCGAGCGGCGGACGACACGGATGCCCGCCGTGCGGAGCCGCGCCTCGACGCCGCCCGCGAGCGGCCGCGAGTAGCTCGAGCGGTCGTCGACGACGGCGACCCGCCTCGCCTTCAGCGTCCGCCGCAGGTACGCCGCGATCGTCGGCGCCTGGAGACCGTCATGCGGGACGACGCGGAAGAAGCTGCGGATCGCGCCCTTCGTCAGGACGGCGCGCGTCGCCGACCCCGAGACGAACGGCATCGCCGGCGCCTCGCCGAAGATCGGCGCGACCGCGAGCACCTCCTGGCTGCCGGCGGGGCCGACGACCGCGAGGACGCTGCGGTCGGCGTGCAGCCGCTTCGCGACGGCCGCCGCGCGTTCCGGACGGAGCTGCGTGTCGCCCTCGACGAGCTTCAGGCCGCGCGCGTGCGTCCGGATCGCGTACCGGGTGAAGCCGAGCTGCTCCTTGCCGATGAACGCGGCGTCGCCCGTGAGGGGGCCCATGAACGCGATCTTCGCGCCACTGCAGGCGACCCCCGCGCTCGGCGCGGCCACGGCCTCGGCGCGCGCCAGCGTCATGGTCCCCGTCACGGCTGCGAGCACGACCAGGACGCCGGCTGCCCACGCCCGCTTCACGACGCGTCGCCTCGGCCCGCGGTGTCGCCGGCCGGACCGGCCGCCGCGTCGTACACGCGCGAGGCGGGGTCGCCAGACGGATGAAAGACCCCGAGGATCCGCATCACTTCCGGCCCGACGTTCTCGATGCAGTGGACCTGCTCCGGCGGCAGGTAGAAGACGGAGCCGGACTCGAGCGGCATCGACTCGCCGCCGACGTGGGCGAGGCCGCGGCCTTCGACGATGTAGCCGACCTCGTCGTAGCTGTGGCTGTGGTCCGGCGCGCGGCACGGCTGCACCACGCCCACGAACTGCGTCACGGTCGCGCAGCCGGCGTCTTCGTTCACGAGGTATCGGAACGTCCGGTTCGCGTCAGCGCGAAGCTCCGGCTGGTCGGCGAAGCGCACGGTGACGCGGCGGCCCGGCGCCTCTCCGCCCTCGGCCGGCGCCGACACGGCGAGCACCTTCACGTCGGCCGGCCCGTCGTTCTCGACCGCCCACCGCTCGCCGCCACGGACGTAGACGCCCGTGTCCGGCGCGAGCGCGTGCCGCTCGCCGTCGAGGAGGAGCGTGCCCTCGCCCGAGATCACGTACAGGATCTCGTCGCGGCCCGGCTCGCCACGCTCGGCCGAGCGGCCCGGCCCGAACGTGACCACGTGCTGCTCCAGCACGTCCGAGCCGGTCGACGCGTCGATCGTCGTGCGGACACGGGCGGTGTCGCCGTCCGCCTGAACCTCCACGACGTCGTCCTCCGATCTCACGAGCGGATGCGGCACCGCTCCCTAGGAAACAGCCAAGTGTGTGACATGTCAATCGGGAAGCGCCTCTCGGGGTGCTGACTACAGTGGCTCCTGATGAACGTCGTCGAGGCCGTCGACCTCCGCCGGACGTACCGGACGACGACCGGCAGCCTGCGGCGACGCCCGCTCGAGGTGGAGGCGGTGCGCGGCGTCAGCTTCGAGATCCGCGAGGGGGAGCTCTTCGGCCTCCTCGGGCCGAACGGCGCCGGCAAGACGACGACGATCAAGATGCTGATCACGCTGTTGCTCCCGACCGGCGGCACCGCGCGCGTCCTCGGCCGCGACGTCGTCCGCGACGCGGCGTGGGTGCGGGGCCAGATCGGCTACGTCTTCGGCGGCGACCGCGGCCTCTACGAGCGACTCTCGGCTTTGGACAACCTGCGGTACTTCGCGGAGCTCTACGGCGTCGAGGCGCGCCGGCAACGGGAGCGGATCGACGAGCTGCTCGAGCTCGTCGGCCTGAAGGGCCGCGAGCGCGAGCGCGTCGAAGGCTACTCGCGCGGGATGCGCCAGCGCCTGCACGTCGCGCGCGGGCTGCTGCACGACCCGGCGATCGTGTTCCTCGACGAGCCGACGATCGGCGTCGACCCGGTGGGGGCGCGCGAGCTGCGGGCGACGATCTCCTCCCTCACGGCCGCCGGAAAAACCGTCCTGCTGACGACGCACTACATGTTCGAGGCGGACGCGCTGTGCGACAGGATCGCGGTGATCGCGCAGGGACAGATCGTGGCGCAGGGGACGCCCGCGGAGCTGAAGGCGCGGGTCGCCGACGCGAGCGTGCTCGAGGTCGAGCTGTACGGGGTCGAGCCTGAGGCGGTCGAGCGCGTGCGCCGCCTCGCCGGCGTGCGCACGGCGACGCTCGAGGAGCGCGACCAGAAGCAGCTGCTCGTCGTGCAGGCGGAGCCGGGGCGCGAGCTGGCGCAGCTCGTGCTCGCGCAGCTGCGGGGGGACTCGGTCGGCCGGGTCACGTCGCGCGAGCCGACGCTCGAGGACGCGTACGTGACCCTCGTGACGGCGGGATGAGCGCGCGCGCGACGCTCCGCCTCCTCTGGGTCGGCTGGCTCTTCCACCTGAAGAGCCTGACGAACTCGCTCTTCTTCGTCCTCATCTCGGTGCTGCAGCCGATCATCTTCGCGACGATCGCGTTCTTCATGTTCCGCAGCGGCGAGCGCGCCGGCGGCCTCCTCTACGCGGCCCTCGGCGCCGGGTTGATGGGGATCTGGTCGTCCACGCTCTTCGGCTCCGGCGGCGCGATCCAGTGGCAGCGCTGGCAGGGGACGCTCGAGCTCCTCGTCGCGGCGCCTGCGCGCTTCCTGTGGGTGATGCTGCCGCTGACGGTCTCGACCGCGTCGCTCGGCCTCTACTCGATCGTGGCGACGCTCTTCTGGGGCCGCGTCTTCTTCGGCATGCCGCTCTCGTTCGAGCGGCCGTGGCTCTTCGCGCTCGCGCTGCCGGTCACCGTGCTCAGCCTCGGCCTGCTCGGGCTCGTCCTCGCGTCCACCTTCATCCTCTACCGCCACGCGAGCGCGTTCTCGAACCTGCTCGAGTACCCCGTGTGGCTCGTGACGGGGCTGCTCGTCCCGCTCTCGCTACTCCCGGGCTGGGCGGAGTGGCTCTCGTGGGGGCTCGCTCCCACCTGGGGCATGCAGGCGGTGCGGAACGCGGCCCTCGGCGGCGCCGTGTGGCCGGCGATCGGGATGTGCGTCCTGCTCGGCGGGCTCTACCTCGCACTCGGGGCGTTCTTCCTCGCGAACTTCGAGCGGCTCGCTCGCCGGCGGGCGACGCTGTCGTTGACGTGACCGCGGCACTCCGCGTCTTCTTCGTCGGCGGTGCGATCTCGTACCGCGCACTCTTCAACTGGATCCGCCCCGGCATCTACGTGACGACGATGCTCGGGAGCCCGCTCTTCCAGATCCTCTTCTTCACCTACCTCGGCCGCTACGCCGGCGGCCGCGGCGACGACTTCTTCGTCGTCGGCAACGCGGTGCAGGTGTCGGCGATGGCCGGGATCTACGGCATGGTGATGGGGATCGCCAACGAGCGGCAGTTCGGGACGCTGCAGCCGCTGCTCGCGACGCCGGCGAACCGGCTCGCGATCTTCGCCGGCCGCGCGCTGCCGTTCGTCGCCAACGGCCTTGCGGTCTCCGTGTTCGGGTTCGTCAGCGCGTGGGTGCTGCTCGACTTCGCACCGGACCCATCGGTGCTGCCGGCGCTGGCGCTCGTCGTCGTCGTCACCGTCGTCTCGTGCACTGCCCTCGGGATGCTGATCGGCTCGATCGGGCTCCGTGCCCGCGACGTCTTCTTCGCGGCGAATCTCGTGTACTTCCTGCTCCTCCTCTTCTGCGGCGTCAACGTCCCGGTCGACGCGCTCCCGG
>DASQNG010000183.1:0-3627 GCA_035645095.1 Gaiellaceae bacterium
CCCTCGTCACCGAACTGACGCGGCTCTACGGTCGCTCCAAGCGCGTCTGGCTGACGGAGTACGGCTACCAGACGCTGCCCGAGGACACGCTCTTCGGCGTTCCGAGACGGGCTCAGGCGGCCTACATGCGTCAGGCGTACGCGCTCGCGCGATCCCACCCGCGGATCGACCTGCTGCTCTGGTTCCTCTTGCAGGACGAGCCCGACCCGGCGCGCTGGCAATCGGGCCTCGTCAGCGCGACCGGCGAGCGGAAGCCGTCGTTCCAGGTCTTCCGCTCGATCATGCTCGCGCTGCGCGCGAAGCGCTGAACGGCGAACGGGCCCCGAAATGCGAAGCGCCCACCGTCTGTTTTGCAGATGGCGGGCGCCGCAGTGCCGGGAGGGGATGAGGGGGAGAACCGGCCTCCGCATGATGCCTCCGACCGGCGACTGGTTGCATCCCTCCGAGGGGGCATCTGTCCGAACCGTCCGGGCGGACGATGCGCCGTCGCCGCAGCGCGGGGTGCTCCACTCCCGGCACTGCGCGCACTGAAGGCGCGCCGGGAGGGCCCGGGCGAGCCCTGCGGCCCTCAGCGCGAGAAGGGGTCCGTCTCGACGGAGTGGAGCGGGACGACGCCCGTCCGGCCGGGCTTCGCGTTCGGTGGATAGATCTCGAACACGATCTTGAACGGCCCGTCCCCCGGCGGCAACGCCACCCACACGGGCCACGCGACCGGCGCGTCCTGGCGGTCGGGCTGGAACGTGTGCCGCTTGCTCTGCTGCGAGACGACGTCGTTCGTCGCGAGGTCGACCAGGTACCAGCGCAGCGGCAGCCGCTCGTCCTTGTAGCCCTTGATCCGCAGCTGCAGGCCTGCGAGCGCGCCCGCCTGCGCGAGCTGCTCGTCGGTGTGGCCGGTGCGCGGCACCTCGACGCGGTCGAGGTACTGGCCGAAGGTCACCGGCTGCTCGAGTGTCGGCTTGGCGAACGTCGCCGAGCCCTCTCCGGGCGTCGCTTCCGGCCGGAGGCTCGGCACGAGCAGAAAGAGCACCCCGAGTACCGCCGCGATCGCGCCGGCGAGCCCGCCGAGCGTCTTCACCGCGGTCGAGAGCTGCGAGAACCACGCGCGCACGCGGCGCGCCTGCGTCGGCTTCGCTTCGTCCGGCGTTCCCGGCGCGGCGGGAGAGGCGGTCACGGCGCGAGCCTCAGGTCGCGCACGAAGGTGCGGCCGCCGCCGACGCCGTCGGCCACCGCGGCGACGAGGCGGTATCGCCCCGCCGGCGCCCCCGCGGGCACGGGCAGGACGAGCGTCGTCGTGCCGCGTCCCAGGCGATAGCGCCGATCCGCGGCGAATGCCTCGCTCCCGTGCCGCCGGAGGCGCAACCGCGCCTGGGCCGGCGCGCGGACGGAGAGCCGGACGCCGACGCGGCGCTCTGCCCCCGTGCGGCGCGATGAGACCGAGAGCAGCCGTGGAGCGAGGTTCTCCCGGAAGAGCGCTGCGACGGACGTGACCGGGCCGACGTGGAGGCGGCACGTCGCCTGCGGCGCGCACGCGCCGCGCCAGCCGGTGAACCGCCAGCCCGCCGCCGGCCGCGCCCACAGCTCCTCCTGCGTCCCGAAGGGGTAGCGATGCTCGCACTTCCGGCCGCAGTCGAGCGAGCGGCCGACGACGGTGCCCCGGCCCTCACGCGTGACGTCGAAGAGGACGGCGAGGTTCGTCGGCGGGTTGATCGGCTCGTCGGCGCCGAGCGCGACGCCGGCCCAGGTCGGGTTGTTCGTCACGAGCAGGGTGCAGCGGCGCGGATCCGTCGCAGCCGGCGTGCAGCCGAACTTCCAGCTCAGGAACGGCGCCGCAGCGTCCGGTTGCGCGACGAGCGTCACCCGGGTGCCGGCGGGGAATGGAGCTGCGCACGTGGGCGGGCAGGAGATCCCGCTCGGCTCGCTGACGACGCGGCCGGTGAGGTCCCCGCCGCGGATCACGCGCACCTCGAGCGGCGTGAACCGGCCGACGAGAGACGGCTGCGCCCGCGTCGGGGTCATCCTGCAGCTGCTCGTCCCGCGGCAGTGGTGCGCGCTCCAGCCGAGGAAGGCGCCGCCGGCGGGGGCGGTCGCGGAGACCGTGACCTCGGTGCCGGGCACGTAGTAGAGGATGCACCCCGTCCCCGCGAGCGCGTTTTCGCGGGTGCAGGCGGCGTCCGCGGCGTCGCCCCGCGCGTCCGTCCCCGCCGGCGAGACGGTCAGCACGCCGTCGCCGTTCGGCCACAGCTGGAGCGACGCCGTGGGCCGTACGTGCACGTGGATCGTGTGGTCGAAGTTGCCGAGCGCGAGCGTGCACTCGGTCACCTCGCCGCAGCCGCCGCCGACGGAGGGGATCCAACCGGCGATGGTGTGGCCGTCGGGAGCCGTCGCCCGCAGCCGCAGCGTGCGGGTCGTGGCGAACGAGACGGTGCAGCGGCCGGGGCAGTCGATCTCGCCGGGCGGGTCGCTGACGACGCGGCCGGGGCCGTGCACGACGATCGTCGCGCTCGTTGTGACCGCCTCCGTGACCGCCGGGGCCCGCGCGCCGGCCGCGGCGGGAACTCCCCAGACCAGGAGCGCGGCCGCGACGGCGCCCAGCGTCAGACGCGACCACAGGTCACGTTTTTCGTTGCCGCAGCGACAGGCTCGATGACGCACCGCGCCTCCTCTTCGTCGCGCTGCGAAGGGTCGCACGCGTCGCAACCGCTGTCAACGCGGCCGCACGCCGCCGGCGAGACAGGAACGGAGAAGGAGGGATTCGAACCCTCGATGGAGGCATTCACCCCCATAACGCCTTAGCAGGGCGCCGCCTTCAGCCACTCGGCCACTTCTCCGTGGACGCGGATGGTACCGCACTTCCCCCGCTAGTCTGTGGCCGCTCGGAGAGGTGGCAGAGCGGTCGAATGCGGCGGTCTCGAAAACCGTTATCCGTCTTAACGGCGGATCGAGGGTTCAAATCCCTCCCTCTCCGCTTCTGATGCGGTCCGGCTTGTCGGTGCGGTTTGGTGGGTGGCCACGTCCGCGCCGGCGGCGGGCTTTGCCTTCCGCTCAAGGCCGCTGGCGTCCGCTGGGCAGGGGACGGGACTAACGCGCGACTAACGCGCCCGGCGGGTGCCGGTGTAGTGACTCCCTGCGCAGTCTCGGGTCGATCTGTCAGCTCTCGGCGCTTCCTCATACGATGCGGCCGGAGCCGTGCCCGCTGAGCCGGGTCGAGCGGTCGGGCACCAGCACGCGGGCGTGGTGGAGCCGAAGTCCGGGGCATGTGTTCCGAACGTGCCGGTCGTGGACGTTCTGCGCCGCTACCTGCGTGAGCAGAGGTGGGGGTGCCGAAGGAGCGAGTGAAGGACGCGGTGGGCCATGCGCTGCACGACGTCGACGGAGCGATGTCGACACGGGAACGGGAAGGTGCTCGCCGCAGACGTGGCGCTCGCGAACCCGTACCTGGCACCGAGACGAGCGTGGTGGTAGCGGTGTGAGCAACGCGCGGTTCAACGCGAAGGGACGCGCATCCAGGGCGGTTAGGGTTGCCCTGTGGGGCCGCTCCGCAACCGAACGTTCCGGAGTTGGATGATCGCGTGTCTCGGCGGCTCCGCCCTCGGGTCGTGAACGGCGTCATTCGCGAGCTGGTCATCA
>DASQNG010000184.1:0-9228 GCA_035645095.1 Gaiellaceae bacterium
CGCTCGCAGCCGCGCCGGGTCGTTGCTGTGCCCCGTGGTCGAGAGGAGGACGAGCAGCGGCACGGAGCACAGCCGAAGAGCGCCCACGCCGTTCCACGTCAGCGCTGCCTGGAACGTCGCCGTGGCGGTGCCGAGCGGGACCGCGCACATCGTCTCCACGATCGCTCGCCTGCGCGCCGCGTCGTCCGTCGCGAGGAAGGTCCCTGGGCGGCTCGCCGTCGCCCTCCTGCTCGTAGTAGAGCGCGCTCCCGTCGCGTTGCACGTGCGGCACGCCGTCCTCCTCCGGGTTCTGCCACCGCAACCCTGATCTGGTGCCTAGAGTCGCGGCATGTCCTTTGAGCTGAAATCGGGTGCGTAGGCGCGCTGGACCGGAGCGTCGGCGCCGCGCGTCGTCGTGTGCGTGAACGGTGGCACCGCCGCCGAGGTGCCCGGGACGTGGAGCGCGTCGGTGGAGTGGCTCGTCCGCGCGCTCGCGCCGAGGTTCTCCGGGCTCCGCTTCCTCGAGGTCCGCTACCGGATCAAGTCCTGGCGTCGGCTCGACCTGTGCGTCGCCGACGGCGCTGCCGCCGTCGCCGAGGCGCGGGCCGCGGGTGCACAGCGGCTGCTCCTGCTCGGGTTCTCGATGGGCGGCGCGGTGGCGGTGCGGAACGCCGTGGCGCCCGAGGTCGTGGCCGTCGTCGGGATCAACCCCTGGTTGCCGCCGCAGCTCGAGCTCGAGCAGCTTCGCGGGCGCCGGCTCGCGATCGTGCACGGGACGCTCGACGCGCCGCTGCCGGGAATCCCCGGGGTGAAGCCGGCGCTCTCCGCCGCTGCGGCGGAGCGGGCGCGTGGCCTCGGCGTCGAGGTCGAACGGCGTCTCGTGCCGCGGGCCTTCCACGGCGTCGCGCTGCGGCGGCGGGACGGCCGCCTCGTCCCGCTCCCCGGCGCGCGCCGCTACGCAGACCACGTGGCGGCGGAGCTGGAGCGGCTCTGAACGTCCGCGTCTACCAGGCCGGCCGCCGGCCCTTGTTCGGGCTCTTCCGGCTCCTCTACCGGCTCGAGATCGACGGCCGAGTGCCGCCGGGGCCGTCCGTCGTCGCGGCGAATCACGAGTCGGTGCTCGACCCGCTGCTCGTCGCGCTCGCGGCCGACCAGCCCCTCCGGTTCCTCGCGAAGGAGGAGCTCTGGCGGTTCGCACCGGGGGCGCGGCTGGCGGACGCCTACGGCGCGATCCCGGTGGCCCGCGGCCGCGGCGACCGCGCTGCGGTCGAACATGCCGTGGCGCTCCTCGCCGAGGGCGAGACCGTCGCGATCTTTCCGGAGGGAACCGTCCGTGGCGGCACCTGGACGCGCGGCGCGGCGCGGCTCGCGCTCGCCGCCGGCGTCCCGCTCGTGCCGGTCCGCATCGTGGGCTCCGCGCGCGCGGTCTCCCGCGGCCGGATCGGCTTCCCGCGGATCCGCCTCGTCGTCGGCGAGTCCATACCCGTCGAACGCGTGCGTCCCACCGTGGCCGCGGCGCGTGCGCTCACAGAGGAGCTGCGGGCAGCCGTGGAGGCGCTGGCGCCGACCGGCGCTCCCCGGCAGCAGTAGCCCGCCGCGGCGGCCCCACCCGGCGTCCGTACGCTGTGCGGGATGCCACGTGGTCGTGCCCGTGCGTTCGACGTCCAAGAGCCGGTCGTGCGGCCGGCCGACCGGGCCATCCGGCGCGCGAACCTGCGGCGGATCGTCCGGCTCTTCCGACCGCACCGGCGGCGGCTCTCCGGCGTCCTCGCGCTGATCGTCCTCTCCTCCGCGCTCGGCGCCGTCCCGGCGTTCCTGTTGCGACGGATCTTCGACGAGGCGCTGCCGGAGCGGGATCTCGGCTACCTGAACTGGCTGGTAGCGGGGATGGTCGGGATCGCGATCGCGACGGGCGCGCTCGGCGTGGTGCAGACGCTGCTTTCGAACCAGGTCGGCCAGCGCGTGATGCACGACCTGCGTACGGCGGTCTACAAGCACCTGCAGCGGCTCTCGCTCGCGTTCTTCACCCGCACGCGCACGGGCGAGGTGCAGTCCCGCCTCGCGAACGACATCGGCGGCGTCCAGGAGGTCGTCACGTCGACCGCGACGTCGGTGGTCGGCAACGTCACCACGGTCGTCGCGAGCGTCGTCGCGATGTTCCTGCTCGACTGGCGGCTGACGCTCTTCGCGCTGGCGCTGCTGCCGCTCTTCGTCTGGATGACCCGCCGGGTCGGCGCTGCGCGGAAGCGGGTCGCCGCCGTCCGGCAGGAGTCGATGGCGGACATCTCGAGCCTCGTCCAGGAGTCCCTCTCGGTCTCCGGGATCCTGCTCGGGAAGACGATGGGGCGCGGTGCGGAGCTCGCGCAGCGGTTCGAGTCCGAGTCGGCCCGGCTCGCCGACCTCGAGGTGCGGAGCCGCATGACGGGCCGCTGGATGATGGCCTCGATCCAGATGGCCTTCGCGATCATGCCGGCGCTCGTCTACCTCTTCGCCGGCCATGCGAGCGGCGCGATCACGCTCGGCACGGTGATCGCCTTCACGACCCTGCAGACGCGGCTCTTCTTCCCGCTCGGCTCGCTGCTCGGCGTGTCGGTCGACGTGCAGACGTCCCTCGCCCTCTTCGACCGCGTCTTCGAGTACCTCGACCTGGACGTGGACGTCGAGGAGGGCGCGCGCGAGCTGCGGCGGCCGCAGGGTCGCGTCTCGTTCGAGGGCGTGTGGTTCCGCTACGAGGAGGCGGCGTGGACGCTGCAGGACGTCTCGTTCGAGGTCGAGCCGGGGACGACGACAGCCCTCGTCGGCGAGACCGGGTCGGGGAAGACGACGGCCGGCTACCTCGTCGCGCGGCTCTACGACGCGACGCGCGGCCGGGTCGCGATCGACGGCGTGGACGTGCGCGAGCTGACGTTCGGCTCGCTCGCCGCCGGTGTCGGCGTCGTCTCGCAGGAGACGTACCTCTTCCACGCGACCGTGCGCGAGAACCTCCGCTTCGCGAAGCCGGACGCGGGCGACGCCGAGATCGAGGCGGCGGCGCGTGCGGCCCAGGTGCACGGGCTGATCTCGTCGCTGCCGGACGGCTACGACACGATCGTCGGCGAGCGCGGCTACCGCTTCTCCGGCGGCGAGAAGCAGCGGATCGCGATCGCGCGCACGATCCTGCGCAACCCGCCCATCCTCGTGCTCGACGAGGCGACCTCGGCTCTCGACACGCAGACGGAGCGGCTGGTGCAGCAGGCGCTCGTCCGCCTCGCGCAGGGCCGGACGACGATTGCGATCGCGCACCGCCTGTCGACGGTGCGCGACGCCGACCAGATCGTCGTCCTCGATGCCGGCCACGTGGCGGAGATCGGGACGCACCACGAGCTCCTGGCCGCCGGCGGCCGCTACGCCCGGCTGGTCGCGCGCGACGCCGACGAGCTCGCCGCCGGCGTCGGCGACTGACGCGCCCGCGGGCGGCAGTCCGTATCCTCTGCGCACGTGACGGTCACGGCCAAGCACGGAGCAGGGCTCGACTCGCACGGAATCGAGCCGTCGCGGGCGGTGCACTGGAACCCGACGACGTCGCTCCTGTACACACACGCGCTCGCCCGAGGCGAGGGCCGTCTCGTCGAGGGCGGCGCGCTCGCCGTCGACACGGGTGTCCACACGGGCCGGTCGCCGAAGGACAAGTTCGTCGTGCGCGAGCCCGAGTCGGAGGACCGGATCTGGTGGGGCAGCGTCAACGCCGAGCTGTCGGCCGACCACTTCGACGGGCTGCGCGAGAAGGTCGTCGCGCACCTCGGCGGCGAGGACCTCTACGTCGTCGACGCGTTCGCCGGGGCAGACCCGAGGCACCGGATCGCCGTCCGCGTCGTGACCGAGCGGCCGTACCACGCGCTCTTCGCCCGGACGATGTTCATCGACCCGACGCCGGAGGAACTCGCGCGTTTCGAGCCGCAGGCGCTCGTCCTGCACGCGCCGTCGCTCGAGGCCGTCCCTGAGGAGGACGGGACGCGCACCGGCACGTTCGTCGTGCTGCACCCGACGCGGCAGGAGGTGCTGATCGGCGGCACCTTCTACGCCGGCGAGATCAAGAAGTCGATCTTCACGCTGCTGAACGACCGGCTCCCGCTCGAGGACGTGTTCCCCATGCACTGCTCGGCCAACGTCGACGACGAGGGGAACGTCGCGATCTTCTTCGGCCTGTCGGGAACCGGGAAGACGACGCTGTCGGCCGACCCGTCGCGGCACCTGATCGGCGACGACGAGCACGGGTGGGGCGACGAGGGCATCTTCAACTTCGAGGGCGGCTGCTACGCGAAGGTGATCAGGCTGTCCGCCGACGCCGAGCCCGAGATCTACGGCACGACGCGAACGTACGGGACGATCCTCGAGAACGTGGTCGTGGCGGAGGGCGGCGTCGTTAACCTCGACAGCGACGCGAAGACGGAGAACACGCGCGCCGCCTACAAGCTCGAGCAGATCGCGAACCACCTCCCGCAGAAGCGCGCCGGGCACCCGCGCTCGGTGGTCTTCCTCACCGCCGACGCCTTCGGGATCCTGCCGCCGATCGCGAGCCTCACCCGTGACCAGGCGCTCTTCTGGTTCCTCTCCGGCTTCACCGCGAAGCTCGCCGGCACCGAGATCGGCGTCAAGGAGCCGCAGCCGACCTTCTCCGCCTGCTTCGGTGCGCCGTTCCTGCCGCAGCCGCCGGTCGTCTACGCGCGGCTGCTCGCCCGGAAGCTCGACGAGCACGGCGCGCGCGTGTGGCTCGTCAACACCGGCTGGACCGGCGGGCCGTACGGCGTTGGGGAGCGGATGCCGATCGCGGCGACCCGCGCCCTGCTCCACGCGGCGATCGAGGGCTCCCTCGACGAGGTCGAGACCCGGACGGATCCGACCTTCGGGATCGAGGTGCCGGTGTCGGTCCCGGGCGTCGACACGCGCCTGCTCGACCCGCGCTCGACCTGGGACGACCCCGATGCATACGACCGCAAGGCCCGCGAGCTGGCGGAGATGTTCCGCGAGAACTTCTCGAAGTTCAGGGCCGACGACAACATCCTCCAGGCCGGCCCCCGGCTCTAGCCGACGCCGCCGTCGGCCGAGCTGAGGGCCCCAGCCGTCCTGCCTCCGTAGCGACCGCCGCTCCTCTCATCCGCCGTTAGCAGCCCGTTGGGCGGCCGTGACCGCGCGATTTGGGCTCCTCCCGACCGTGGGCGCACGGAAGGAGGTGCGCCATGCGGGAGCGGCTCAGGCCGGCAGGCGGCGGCATCGGCGGAGGCGGTTAGTCAGGACGCGACGCGGGAGGAGCGAACGCGAGCTCCTCCCGCCCGCGTCGGGAACAGGACCTCGAGTGCCGGCGCTCCCTTGCGCCTCAGCAGCGCCCGCGCCACCCGCGCTTCCCGTTTCGCCGCCGCGTCGTCGCCCGCGAGCGCGTGCACCTCCACCAGTGCGAAGTGAGCGCGCGCGCGGTCGCAGAGGGCGTCCGTCAAAGAGGCGATCACGACGGCGTCGGCGGCCGTCGCGCCTGCCTCGTCGAGCGCGCCCGCGCGGGCGAGCAGGCGCGCGCGGACCGCGCGCCAGAGAAACTGCACGTAGACGTCCGCTTCGAGCGCAGCCCGCTCGGACAGCGCCGCGTAGTGGTCGGCCTCCTGCAGCGCACCGCGGTCGACCAGCAGATCCGCCAGCTGCGCAGCCCTCGTGGCGGCGTACGCGGGGCTCTCGATTCCCAGCATCGCCTCGACGCCCTCGCGGCCCAGCTCTGCCGCGGCGTCGGTGTCGCCGGCCAGCCGTGCCACGTCGATCGCGAGTGGGAGCAACGTCATCGTCGTTCCGCGTGTGCTCCCGATGTCCTCGTAGAGCATCCGTGCGTGGCCGAGCAGGCGCGAGGCTTCGGCGTGGGCTCCGGTGAGCGCGTGGAGGGCGCCGGAGACGGCAGAGACCGTTGCTTCGGACAGCTTTTCCGTCGCGCGGCCGAGGAGCAGCCCGCACTGCGCGAGGGCCTCGCGTACGGGTGTTGCGCCGTAGTAGAGCGCCTCGGCCTGGATCCCGATGCAGACGGCCGGCGAGAAGCCCGCCGCGCGGTAGTGCCGCTCCGCCCGCTCTGCGGCCGCAGCCCACGCGGCGAGGTCGCAGGCGGACGCATGGATCGTCGCGGCATAGAGCTCGACGCGACCGAGCCCACGGAGATCGCCTTCCGCGTGAAGCGCGGCCAGCGGCGCCTCGAGGTCGCGGATCGCCTCGCTCAGCGACAACCGGCTCCCGAAGAAGTCGAGGAGCGTGTGCTCCGCGCGAACGCGGGCTGCGATGTCTTGCGCGGCCGCGCTGCCCGCGTCGCTTTCGGCGCGCGCGAGCGCGGCATCGGCCTCTGCGTCCCGATTCTGCGAGCGGAGCGCCAGCGACAACTCGTAGAGAAGCTCGGCGCGCCGGGCGCCTTCGGGTAGGAGCGCCACCGCCCGTGCGAGCAGGCCCGACGCGGTTCCGGGGTCGTTCGTCCGCCAGACACGCATGCCGGCTTCGCCCAGTCGCTCTCCCGCCCGCGCCGCGAGCTCGTCGGCGGACTCGCCCAGGTCGCGACGCCAGCGCGTGGCCTGTTCGAGGTGGTAGCCGGCGAGGGCATCGTCGCCCCGTCCGTCGCGGTCGACCCACGCTGCCGCGTGCTCGTGCAGGTCTGCGCGGTCGCTCTTCGTCAGCCCGGCGTAGGCGGCGTCTCGGAGCAGGACGTGGTGGAAGGAATACCAGTCGTCGCCCGGATCGGAGGCCTGCGCAGGGTGCACGAAGCCCGCACGCGCGAGGGCGAGGAGCTCGCGGAAGCCGCTCCCGCCCGTGAGGGCGGTGACACCGGCGAGCGGGAAGTCGCGGCCGAGCACGGCCGCCCGCTGCAGCACGGCCCGCTCCTCCGGCTCGAGCAGCCCGAGCCGTCCGGCGAGCACCGCCTCGAGCGTCGGCGGCAGGCCTTCGCCGCCCTCGGCGGCGAACGTCGCGAGCTGCTCGGCGTACAGCGGATTCCCCTCGGCGGCGGCGACGACGCGCTCATGGGTCTCTGCGTCGAGGTCGGCCGTCGCGGCGACGATCGAGCGTGCCGTGTCCTCGTCGACCGGCCCGAGTCTCAGCAGCTCGCCGAGCGGCCGCTCGAGCTCGGGGCGCGCGAGGCAGAGCAGGAGGAGCGCGGCGTCCGCACGGTCGGTCAGGTAGTCGACGAGGTCGAGGAGCCCCGGCTCCGCCCAGTGGACGTCGTCGAGAACGACCAGGACGGCCTGCTGCCGCGCGAGCGCCTCCAGCGTTCGCCGAACCGCCCAGCACGACTCGGCGAACGACGCGTCGCCCTCCGCGAGCGTCCCGAGGCGGGCGACCACGGGCTCGGCGTCGGCCTCGGCGGCCAGAGCGCCCCCCGCGGCTGCCTCTCGAAGCGCGGGGAGGAGCGGTGCGAACGGCCCACCGTCCCCTCGCGCCACGAACCGTGCGACCACCACCTTCGTGTCTGCGCCCGCCTCGAGCGCGAGCTCGCGTGCGAGGCGCGTCTTCCCGATTCCGGGCTCGCCGACCACGGCGACGGCGCGGCAGCGACCGGCGTCGCCCGCCTCGGCGAGCCGGCTCCGGAGCCAGGCGAGCTCCACGGTGCGGCCGACGAGGGGCGCGTCGAGCCGACGTGCCCGGCCGAGGAGCGCGCGGGTGCGGTTGTCGAGACGGATCCCGCCGCCGCGGGCGAGCTCGACCGCGCGTGTGAAGACGGCACCGGCGCCTGCGAGTGCCTCCCCGGTGGCGACTCCCGCGGCGAGGCCGAGCTCGCGCGCGACGAGCACCGCGCGCGCGGCGTCGTCGTCGCGCGGGCGGTCGGCGCCGAACACGGCGACCAGCCCCTCCGGGCCGAACCGCTCGAGGGTTCCCCCGTGCCGGTCGAGCGCCGCACGGACGGCCGCAAGCGTCTCGTCCAGCAGTCGCCGGTGCTGCTCGGGCTCCGCTGACGCCGGAGGCGCCGCCGCGAGCACCGTCACGAGCCGCAGCTCCGACGGCTCGTCGGCCGGCACGCTGTCCTCTCGCGCAGGCGGTGCGGCCAGCGTCGCGTCCTGGCGCAGCACGCGCCGTTCGAGCTCCTGCAGCTCGGGGGAGGGGTCGAGGCCGAGCTCGTCGGCGAGTGCGAGCCGTGCGGCCCGGTACACCTCGAGCGCTTCCGCCTGCCTCCCACAGCGGTAGAGGGCAACCATCAGCTGGCCGCGGAGGTGCTCGCGGAGCGGATACTGCGCGACCAGCTGCTCGAGCTCGCCCACGAGCGCCGCATAGCGGCCGAGCTCGAGCTCCGCGTCGACACGCGCCTCCAGCGCCGTCACCCGCAGCTCGTCGAGTCGTGCAGCCTCCCGCCGGGCGAAGTCGTCGTCTTCGAGATCCGAGAGGGCGGGGCCGCGCCACAGCGCGAGTGCCTGCCGGAGGATCGCCGCCCGCGCGGCGGTGTCGGCGGCACGCGACTGCGCCAGCAGCAGCTCGAACCGGTTGGCATCGACGGCCTCCCGGTCGACCGCGAGTCGGTATCCCGGCGGCTGCGTGACGAGGACGTCGCGCCCGAGGTGCTTCCGCAGCGCGGACACCGTGTTCTGCAGCGACCCGGTCGCCGAGGCGGGAGCCCGGTCGCCCCAGAGGTCGGCGACCAGTCGCTCCGTCGAGACGACCTCCCCCGCGTGCAGCGCGAGCGTGGCGAGGAGCGCGCGCTGCTGCCTCCGGGACACCGGCACGACCTGCACGCCCTGCCGCACCTCGAGTGGCCCGAGGAGGCGGATCTCCATGGGACGGTTGTAACACTCGGCACGAGAGTTGCCAAGCGTTAGCGGCGTGTGAGCGGCGCGTGAGCGGGCGGGGCCAGGATCGCCCCATGAGGACGGAGCGTGCGGCGAACGTGGAGGCGTCGATCAGCGCTACCTCGCGTACGTGGACGCGCTCCGTCGGTCGAGCCGCTCGAAGCGGCGCAACGGAGAGAGGAGCTCGAGATGAAGACGCGAGCAGTCGCGCTCGTCGCCGGGACGGCCCTGGCGCTCGTGGCGGTCACCGCCGGAACCGCGAGTGTGCAGGCGCTGATCACGGGGGCGCAGCTGAAGGACGGGACGGTGGAGTCGCGGGACATCCGGAACGGCACGATTCGGAAGGCGGACATCCGTGCCGCCGATCTGGCATCGCTGCGCGGGCCGCGGGGACCGCGTGGCGCGGCCGGCGCGGCCGGCGCCACGGGCGCCCCGGGGCCGGCCGGCGCCACCGGCCCACAGGGACCGGCCGGTCAGCAGG
>DASQNG010000185.1:0-3852 GCA_035645095.1 Gaiellaceae bacterium
CGTCCGGGCGGAGCTCAGCATGCGCGACGGCTGCGAGATCGCCCGCTTCAAGACGCTCGCCTTCCTCGTACCCGGGTTCACCGCCTCGCCGAACGCCTGACTCGGCCGCGGCCGCGGCGATACCATCGCGCCGCGTGTCCACCCTCCTCTTCGTCGGCGCCGGCCGCCACCAGCGCCGCGCCATCCTCCGCGCGCGTGAGCTCGGCCACCGTGTCGTCGCCGTCGACCGGAACCCGGACGCGCCCGGGCTCGCCGAGGCGGACGTGGCGGAGCCGGTCGACTTCACCGACGTCGACGCCGTCACCGAGGTCGGCCGCCGGCACCGCGTCGACGGCGTCCTCACCGTCTCCGCCGATCGCGCCGTGCCGGTCGTCGCTGCGGTCGCCGAGGAGCTCGGGCTGCCGGGGATCGGCACCGCGACGGCGTACCTGATGACGCACAAGATCGCCATGCGCCGCACCCTCGCGGATGCCGGTGTGCCGCAGCCGCGCTTCGCGGCGGCCCGCGACCTGCAGAGCGCGCGCACGGCGCTCGACACCGTCGGCGCCCCGGCGGTGTTGAAGCCGGCCGACTCCGGCGGGCAGCGTGGCGTGTTCGTCGTGGGCTCGCACGACGACGTCGACGCGCACCTGCACGCGGCGCTCGCGGAGTCGCCCACCGACGAGGCGATCGTCGAAGGCTTCGTCGACGGGCTGGAGCTGAACGGGATCGTCGTCGTGCGCGGCGGCGAGGCGATCCCGCTCACACTCTCCGACCGGTTGCGTCCGCCCGGGATCGGCTTCGGCGTCGGCTGGATCCACGTGTACCCGGCCTCGATCTTCGGCGACCAGCTGGCGGAGGCGGAGCGCGTCGCCGTCCATGCGGTGCACGCCCTCGGCCTGCGCGACGGCATTGCCTTTCCGCAGCTGATCGCCACGGACGACGGCGGTATCGCGCTCGTCGAGGTCGCGGCCCGCATCCCCGGCGGGCAGATGGCCGACCTCGTGCGGCACGCCGTGGGCGTCGACCTCGTCGAGATCGCGCTCCGGCAGGCACTCGGCCAGCCCGTCCCGGGCGACCTCGTGCGCCCGCGGTTCACGCAGCCGCTCGCGATCCGCTTCCTGACGGCGAAGCCGGGGCCGCTGCCGACGGGGACCGTGACTCACGTCGGCTCGCTCGACCCCGTGCTCGCGGCCGACGGCGTCGTGCAGGCCGACACGTACCTGCAGGTCGGCGAGACGATCCGCCCCGTGCGGCTCGACGGCGACCGGCGGGGCTACGTGATCGCAACCGCCGACACGTCCGTCGAGGCACTCGACCGGGCCGAGCGCGCCGCGCGGCTGCTCGAGGTCGAGGTCGAGCAGGAGGCGACCGCGTGAGCTGCGACTTCTCCCTCGACCACTACCGCGAGCTGCTCGATGCGGCCCGCGCCGGCGGTTACCGGTTCGGGTCGTTCGACTCCGAGCCGCAGGAGGGGGAGCTGCTGCTCCGCCACGACGTCGACCTGTCGCTCGACGCGGCGCTGCGGCTGGCGGAGCTCGAGGCTGAGGCAGGCGCCCAGGCGACGTACTTCCTCATGACGGAGTCCGTCTTCTACAACCTCGCGTCGCACGAGGGTGTGCAGGCGCTCGCTCGCCTCCGCGAGCTCGGGCACCGCGTCGGGCTGCACGCCGTCTGGCCGAACGCCGTCGTCGACGAGCGCTTCGACCCCGTGGTCGCGTGGCACAACCCGGATCCGGAGTACATGCACGAGCCCGTCGGAAGCGTCGTGAACGTGATGCAGGAGCCGTGGTTCTCGCCGGACACCTACCGCTCGGACTCGAACCAGCACTGGCGCTCGGGCTGCCCGCACGAGGACCTGCGCGCCGGTCGGTTCCCCTGGCTGCAGCTCCTGACGCACCCGGAGATCTGGGCCTACTCGGGGCGGACGATGGCCCAGACGATGCACGCGATGCTGGACGCGGAGCGCGAGCGGCGGGTGGAGCAGCTGCGGGCAGACCGGATCGACCTGTGAACGCGCCGGAGACCGCCCACCACCTCGGCGCGGCCGAGCTCCAGGCGGGGCTCGAACGGATCGCGCAGGCGCCGCGCGACGCCGGGCGCGTCGAGCTCGTCGTCCGCCGGCCGGGCGTCGACCGGCGCGAAGTGCTCGAGGTAGGCGAGCTCGACCCGGACGGCGGCCTCGTCGGCGACCGGTGGATCCGCGGCAAGCGAGGCCGGCCGCCGAACCCGCAGCTGCAGCTGACGCTCATGGCCGCCCGCGTGACCGACCTCGTCGCCGGCGGCGAGCGCGAGCGGTGGGCGCTCGCAGGGGACCAGCTCTACGTCGACCTCGACCTGAGCGAGGCGAACCTCCCCGCGGGGACGCAGCTCCGAGTCGGCACCGCGACGATCGAGGTCTCGGCGCTGCCACACACCGGCTGCAAGAAGTTCGTCAGCCGGTTCGGCCTCCCCGCGATGCTGTTCGTGAACGCCGACGCCGCGGCCCGTCTCCGCGGGCTCAACGCGCGGGTGGTCGAGCCGGGGCTCGTGCGCCCGGGCGACGAGATCCGGAAGCTGCCGTGAGCCTACGCCCGCTGACGGTGCTCGTCACCGCGTCGGGCGCGCCCGGCACCGCCGCCCTGCTGCGGGGGCTGCGCGAGAACGGCGAGCGGCCGGTGCGGCTCGTCGGCACGGACATGGGCGAGCGCGCGATCGGCAGGCACCTCTGCGACGCGTTCCACCGCGTGCCGCCCGGCGCCGACCCGGGCTTCGCCGACGTGGTCCTCGAGGTCGTCGAGCGCGAGGGGGTCGACGTCGTGCTGCCTCAGTCGTCGTTCGACCTCGAGGGGCTTGCTGCGCACCGCGATCGCTTCCCGGTGCCGGTTCTCGTGTCGAGCCCGGACACGATCCACCGTTCGAACGACAAGGCGGAGACGTACGCGCTGCTGCAGCGGCTCGGGATCAGGGGCCCCGACTTCCGCCGGGTGAACGGCGCGAGGGAGGTCGCCGCCGCCGCGGCCGAGCTCGGCTACCCGGAGCGGCCCGTGTGCTTCAAGCCGGTCTTCTCGTCGGGCTCGCGCGGCTTCCGGATCCTCGACCCCACGGTCGACCGCGCGCACCAGCTCCTGCACGAGCGGCCCGGCGCCGTCGCGATGCGGCTCGAGGAGGCGGTCGAGCTGCTGCCCGGCGAGGGCGGCCCCGACGTGCTCGTGATGGAGCTCGCGACGGGCGGCGAGCGCACGATCGACGGCATCGCCGATGGCGAGCGCGTCGTCCTCGGCCACCCGAAGACACGCGAGTCGATGCGCGCGGGGCTCGCGATGTACTTCGTCACGCTCGCCGACGAGGAGCTGATGGCGACCGCCGACGCGCTCGTCCGCGAGCTCCGGATCGAGCACTTCTTCAACATCCAGCTCGTCGGCGAGCACGTGATCGAGATCAACCCGCGCATCTCCACGATCGTCTACCAGGACGACCTGAACCTCCCCTACCTCGGCGTAAAGCGCGCACTCGGCGAGATCGGCGACGAGGAGCTCGCCGCGCTGCGCGCGCGCGTCCAGCCCGGCCGCACGACGCTGCGCTACTTCGACCAGGTCGACTTCGAGGGCCCGCCGGTCGACTCGCGGGCCCACGCGCGGGGATGAGCGGGGTCAGGCCGAACGCGCGGGCGGCCGCGGCGCGGCTACCACCCACCACCCCCCACCCACCCACGGGGCGGGGAACGGTAGCGACGATCGGTGAACGCCTGTGGATCGATTTCGTGTCGATTCGCTGACGATTCATGCCCACCCGTCCGGAGCAGCCGTTGCGCGTCACGATCTGCCCCGTCAACACGGCAGGCGTGCCGTGGACGATGGCGGAGGCTCTGCGCCGGCGAGGCGTGAACGCGCG
>DASQNG010000186.1:0-19672 GCA_035645095.1 Gaiellaceae bacterium
CGGCGAGCTCGTCACCTGCACCCGCTGCGTCGGGACGTGGATCGGCGCGAGCCTCGCCTCGCTGACCATCCTCGCGCCGCGCACGGGCCGCCTGCTGACGTCGGTGCTCGCCGCGGGCGCCGTCAACGACTGGCTGTTGGCGGGGTTCACCGCGCTGACCGAGAAGGCCAACGAGCTCGAAGAGCGGACGTAGCCGGTCGGCGACGGAGACCGCCGAAGCCGCACGAATCCTTACCTTTCCCGCACAGGAGCCGATTACGGTTCTGTGCGGATGGACGCCCCGCCGCCGAACGACTCCCTGACGCGGCGCGCATTGCTGCGGCTCGCGGGCCTCGGCGCCCTCGCCGCCGGCGCGGTACCGGGCCTCGGACGGGCGGCGGAGAACCTCGCGCCTTCCGCCGACGCGCTGCGCGTCGCGAGCGGCAGGCCGTTCGCCGGCGACCGCGGCCTGCTCGCGACCGTCAGCCCCGAGTCGCGACGGCGCGGCATCGCGACGATCGGCTTCCGGCTCGACCGCGCCGCGCGGGTCCGCCTCGAGGCCGTGCAGGTGGCGCAGCGGAGCGAACGCGTCGTCTGGAGCGCTGACGCGCGGCTCGCGCGCGGGGGGCACCGCTTCCGCTGGCGGCCGGACCCGCGGACGCCACCGGGGAACTACCTGATGCGGCTCACGGTCGACGACCGCGGCCGGCGCCGCGTGTACGGGCAGCGCCGTCCGTCCTCGCCGGCGCTCGCACGCGCGCCGGTCGTGCGGGTGCTCAGGATCGACGCCGCCTTCACCGAACGAAGCTACGCGGCGGGGCAGCTCGCGCGGCTCCGCGTGGCCGCCGAGGCGCGGGAGCTGACGGTGCAGGTCTTCCGCTGCGGCGCGGAAGCCGAGAACACGGACCGGAACGACGAGCTCAAGGGTGTGCCCATGTCGGAGCCGCGGGTCGTGCCGTGGAGCTCGTTCCGCGACCGCCCCGCGCAGTTCGGCGTCCGGGTCGGCGACTGGCCCACCGGCCTGTACGCCGTCCGACTCACGAGCGACGACGGCCGGGTCGGCTTCGCGCCCTTCGTCCTCCGACCGAGCAGCTTCGGCGCGACCCGGACGGCGATCGTGCTGCCGACGAACACGTGGCAGGCGTACAACTTCCGCGACGGCGACGGGGACGGCTGGGGCGACACCTGGTACGCGGGAGGTTCGCCTCCGGTGCGGCTCGACCGGCCGTACCTGAACCGGGGCGTGCCGCCGCGGTTCCGCCGCTACGACCTGCCGTTCCTGCGCTGGCTCCACTGGACGGGCAAGCACCCCGACTACCTCTGCGACGAGGATCTCGGGCGGTTCACCGGCGAGGCGCTGCGGCGGGCCTACGACCTCGTCGTCTTCCCGGGACACAGCGAATACGTGACGCAGCACGCCTACGACGTCGTGGAGAAGTACCGCGACCTCGGCGGCAACCTTGCCTTCCTCTCGGCGAACAACTTCTTCTGGAGGGTCGACCGCCGCGGCCACGCGATCCGGCGCGTCGCACTCTGGCGCGACCTGAAGCGGCCGGAGGCGCGCCTACTCGGCGTGCAGTACCGCGCGAACGACGACGGCAGCCGGCAGGGGCCCTTCGTGATCGCGGACGCGGAGGCGTTCCCGTGGCTGTTCGGGGGCACCGGCCTCGCCACCGGCTCGACGCTCGGCGAGACGGTCGGCGGCTACGGGATCGAGATCGACGCGCGCACGGCGGACTCGCCGCCCGGGACGCAGGTGATCGCGAGCATCCCGAACCTGTTCGGACGCGGCGTCAGCGCCGAGATGACGTACTACGAGTCGGCAGCCGGCGCGCGCGTCTTCTCCGCGGGCGCGCTCGACTTCGGCGGCTCCGTCACGTTCTGGCCGATGCGCCGCCTGCTCGAGAACCTGTGGGTGCACCTGACGGCGCCACGCGAGACCTAGTGGCTCTGAGCCACTAGCTCCGGGGGGACGTCGCGCCGCTCGCCGTACCGGAGGGCGACGTAGGCGAAGAACGCGGCGAACGCGGTGAGGCCGGCGGCGATGACGACGAAGACGGCGCGCGGTCCGACCTCCTGCAGCAACGGGCCGGCACCGAGGATGCCGAGGGGGCCCGCGACCATCGCGATCGTCATCAGCGCCGTCATCACCTTCGGCCGCAGCGCCTCCGGCGCGCGAGAGGTGATGAGCGTGATGATCGGCGCGTTCACGAGCGGCTGCGGGACGGCGGAGACGAAGAGGACGAGCATGACCCCCCACGCCGGAAGCTCTAGTCCCAGCAGCCAGATCGGCAGCACGAGCACGAGCAGCCCGGCCGCGGCGAGCCGCAACGGCTGGAACCGTGGCAGGATCCGCATCGCGAGGGCAGTCCCGACGAGCGCGCCGGCGCCGAAGCAGGCGAAGAACAGGCCGGCCAGGCGCGGGCTCTGGCCGTACTCGACGTAGGCGAGCACCGGCAGCGAGATCGAGATCGCCGCACCGAAGAAGTTGATGCAGACGATGGTGGCGCCGATCCGCCAGAGGAGCGCGTCGCGGGCGAAGAACCGGAGGCCGGCGAGCAGCCCGCGCGCCTCTGCCGTGGCCGCGACCGGCGGCTTGCGTGGCACAAACAGTGTCAGGGTCAGGAAGGAGAGCAGGAAGGTCGCGGCGTCGACGTAGAGCAGGTTCGTCGGCCCCACCAGCGCGATCAGGACGCCGGCGGCCGCCGGCCCGAGCAGCGACGTCAACGTGTTGCCGCCCTCGACGATGGCGTTCGCCTGGGCGAGCGTGCGCGGGTCGTCTCCGACGAGCTCCGCGAGCACGACGCGCTGCGACGCCATGAACGGCGCGAGGAAGCACCCGATGGCGAACACGATGGCGAGCAGGAGCGGGAACGAGAGGAGATCGGCGGCGTGCAGCACCGGCAGCGACGCCATCAACGGCACGCGCGCCAGGTCGGCGATCTGCATCGAGCGGAGGGCGCCGAGCCGCGACACGAGCGCGCCGCTGGGAATCCCGAGCAGCGCCACCGGCGCGAGCTCGACGGCGAGGACCAGACCCATCTTCGCGGGGGAGCCCGTCGTCGCGAGGACGAACCACGGCAGGGCGAGGAAGGTCATGCGCGAGCCGAGGCCCGAGACGACTTGCGCCCCGACGAGGGCGAGGAGTGAGCGGTTCCGGAGGATGGACATGTGCGGTAATATAATACGTCCGTACGGTTTTGTAAAGTGCGGACGTGCCGAAGATCTCGGAGGAGCAGCGGGAGGCGCGCCGGGAGGAGATCCTGGCCGCCGCGCGGCAGTGCTTCGCCCGGTTCGGGTACGAGGGGGCGACCGTCGTGCGCCTGGAGGAGGCGACCGGCCTCTCGCGGGGTGCGATCTTCAACTACTTCCGCAACAAGGAGGCGCTCTTCGTCGCCGTGACGCTGCAGTCGTCCGACCGGTTCGTGGACATCTGGTTCCGGCAGGGCTACCGCGCGCTGCTCGAGGCGATCGCGCACGAGGACGCCGACTGGCTCGCGGTGCAGGTGGAGTCGGCGCGGCGCGTCCGCACCGACCCGTTGTTCCGGGAGGAGATCGCACGGGCGATCGAGGAGCGGCAGGGAACGAAGGAGGCTCGGTACGAGCGGCTGCGGCAGCTCGGCTGGGTCCGGACCGACGTCCCGATCGAGGCCGTCGTCTCGTTCCTCGCGCTCGTGGCGAACGGCCTCGCGTTCGAGCGGATCGGCGAAGACCGGCTGCCGGATCTCGACGCGGTGATGACGCTCGTCGAAACGGGCGTCTCACCCCCCGCTCGCTAGCGCAGCCCCAGCTCCTCGGCGTACGCGCGCGCGTAGACCTCCTTCAGCCGCTGCACCCGCTCGACGTAGTGCCGCGTCTCGGCGAACCGGAGGCCGCCGCCGCGCTCGCGCCAGCTGTCGACGTTCGCCTGGCCCGCGTTGTACGCGGCGAGCGCGAGCGTCTCGTCGTCGTACTTGTCGAGCAGGTGGCGGAGGTACCACGACCCGTAGCGGACGTTCAGCTCCGGGTCGAGCAGGTCCGCCTCGCGCCAGCCGCTGCCGCCGGTGCGGTCGGCGATCCCCTGCGCCGTCGCCGGCAGGAGCTGCATCAGCCCGACCGCGCCGGAGCGCGAGACGGCGTCGGCGTCGAACTTCGACTCCTGGTAGATGACCGCCGCCACGAGCTGTGGCTCGAGCCGGTAGTTCTGCGCGTGCGCGCGCACGAGGTGCTCGTAGCGCAGCGGGTAGCGCGCGCGCTCGTACCAGCGCGGCTGCGTCTCGAGGACGACCGCCCCGACCGCCGCCAGCGCGAGCGCCAGCAGCGCGAGGCCCGCCAGGCGCCTCACGCCGCCGTGAGCTCCGCCATCACCGAGCCCACCCACGCGTCGAGCTCATCGAGCGTCCCGGTGTTGACGTAGGCGTAGTCCGCCCGCTTCACCTTCTCGGCGTCCGGGAGCAGCCGCGCGTCGCGGTCGTCGCGCCGCACCCGCCGCCGCTGCTCGCGCAGCTTCGCGGGCGCCGTGATCACGACCACCTTGTCGAAGCGGCTCTCGCCGCCGGACTCATACAGGAGCGGCACCTCCGTGACACACACCCGGGGCGGGTTCGGCAGCTGCGCCAGCTGCTCGCGCCACTGCAGGTACTCCCGCGCGACACGCGGGTGGAGGAGCTCCTCGAGGAAGTCGAGCTTCGCCCGGTCGCGGAAGACGATCTCGGCCACGCGGCCGCGGTCGACGGAGCCGTCCTCCGCGAGCACGCCTTCACCGAGCTCCCCGACGAGCTGCGACCGGACCTCGTCGTCGTGCCGGAGCAGGTGGTGCACGATCTCGTCGCTTGAGACCGTCGCCGCGCCGTGCTCGCCGAACGCGAGCAGCGCCTCGCTCTTGCCCGCGCCGATGCCGCCGGTGATGGCGACGGAGACCGGCCGCGTCACGCGGGGCTAGACGGTCTCGTCGGCCTCGGGCGCGGGCGCGGCGACGCCGGCCTCGTCGCCCTCGGCCGCGACCGGCGCGAACTCCTCGTCCTGCGCCTCCGCCACGGACTCGGCCTCACCGTCCGCTTCGGACTCGGCCGCGACCGGCGCAAACTCTTCGTCCTGCGCCTCCGTTACGGACTCGGGCTCGACCTCCGCCACCGGCACGGGCTCGGCCTCAACGTCCGCCACCGGTTCGGACTCCGCGTCGCTGTCCGCCTCCGGCGCCGGCTCGAGGCCCGCCTCCGCCACGACCTCGGGGGCCGCGTCTGCCTCGATCGCCGAGTCGGCGTTCGCGATGTCGTCAGCAGCGGGGAAGACGTCCTCGGACAGGTCGAGCTTCGGCGTCGTGTGCACCGATTCGCCACCGTCGGCGCGCGGGAGCGGCTGCGCACCCTCCTCGACGCGCTTGAGCGAGAGCGAGAGGCGCCGGCGGTCGGCGTCCACCTCGAGGATCAACACGTTCACGGCGTCACCCTGCGAGACGACCTCGCGCGGGTTCTCGACGTGGCGCTGCGCCAGCTCGGAGATGTGCACGAGCCCCTCGACCCCGGGCAGGATCTCGACGAACGCGCCGAACGTGACCACTTTCGTCACCCGCCCCTCGACGACGTCGCCCTCGTGGTAGTTCTCGATCACCTGCTGCCACGGGTCCGACTGCGTCTGCTTGAGGCCGAGCGAGATGCGCTGCCGCTCGCGGTCGATGTCGAGCACCTTCACCTTCACCTGCTGCCCGATCTCGAGCACCTCCGAGGGATGGTTCACGTGGCTCCACGAGAGCTCCGAGATGTGGATCAGGCCATCCATCCCGTCGAGGTCGACGAAGGCGCCGAAGTCGACGATGTTCGAGATCGTCCCGTCGACGACGTCGCCCGGGTTGAGCCGGTCGAGGATCGCCTGCCGCATCTCCTTGCGCTCGTCCTCGAGGACGGCGCGGCGCGAGAGCACGACGTTGTTCCGCGAGCGGTTGAGCTCGATCACCTTCGAGCGCAGCTCCTTGCCCATGAACTCGTCGAGGTCCTGGACGCGGCGGATGTCGACGAGCGACGCCGGCAGGAAGCCGCGGACGCCGAGGTCGAGGATCAGGCCGCCCTTCACGACCTCGATCACCCTCCCCTCGACCGGCTCGCCGGTCTCGTTCGCAGCCTCGATCTTCTTCCACGCGAGCTCGAAGCGGGCGCGCTTCTTCGACAGGATCAGGCGCCCCTCGGCGTCCTCCTTCGTCATCACGAGCGCGTCGATCTCCTCGCCGACCGACACCTCGTCGGCCGGGTTCACCGACCGCCGGATCGAGAGCTCGGCGACCGGGATGACGCCCTCGGACTTGTAGCCGATGTCGACGAGCACCTCATCCTTGTCGACGCGGACGACGGTGCCGTGCACGACCTCACCCTCGTTGATGGTGGGGAAGGTGGACTCGTAATCCGGGATGAGCTCCCCTTCGGGGCCCATCGTCCACACGCCCTCTTCGAGGCGCGGATCGGTCATCTCGATGGTGTCGTTCGCCATGCGGAACGCGCAGTATAGCCAGGTCCCACAGCTGCAACCTCTCGCTTTTCCGGGGTCGACGAGGGCACCCCGCACCCGCTGCGACGCGACCGATCCGCCGTCTCGCGCGTTGTCCGAACAGAGGATCCACCGATGATCTCGCAGCCCCGACCCCGAACGCCGGCGCCGGTCGACCCCCACGCGCTCGGCACGCCGAGGTGGGCACCTGCCGACGGCGTCGCCGCCGGCGACTGCCTCGCCCGATTCGAAAGCGCGACCGAGTTCACGATCGGCGTCGAGGACGAGGTGATGCTCGTCGACCCCGTGACGGCGGGGCTCACCCCCGAGGTCGAGCGAGTGCTCGCCGCGATGGGCGGCGACCCGCGGTTCACGCACGAGCTCCGCACCGCGCAGCTCGAGATCGTCACGCCGGTCTTCGACACGGCCGCCCGCGCCTGCGGCGAACTCGCGGACGCGCGTCGTGCTCTCGTCGAGACGCTCGAGGGCTCCGTGAGGATTGCGGCGGCCGGGACGCACCCCTTCGCGACGGACTGGGGCGAGATCACCGACGCAGACCACTACCGCGCGATCGCGGACGAGTAGATCTGGGCCGCCCGCCGCAGCCTCGGCTGTGGGTTGCACGTGCACGTGGCGGTGCCGGGAGCCGACCGGGCGCTCGCGGTGTACAACGCCCTCCGCTCGTACCTGCCGATGCTCTGGGCGCTCGGAGCGAACTCGCCGTTCGTGGGAGGGAAGGACAGCGGCCTCTGCTCGATCAGGCCGAAGCTGAACGAGGCCTTCCCGCGTGCCGGCGTGCCGCCGCGGTTCGCCACCTGGGAGGAGCTCCTCTCGTTCGAGGCGTGGGGCCGGTCGGGAGGGCTCTTCCCTGATCACACGCACTTCTGGTGGGACCTCCGCCCTCATCTCGAGCACGGCACGCTCGAGCTCCGCGCGACCGACGCGCAGACGCGCGTCGAGGACGCAGCCGCGATCGCCGCGCTCTATCAGGCCTGGTGCTGACCCTGGCCGGCCGCTACGACGCCGGCGACCCGCTGCCCGTGCACGAGACGTACCGGATCAACGAGAACGCGTGGCGCGCCTGCCGCTACGGCGTGCGCGGCTGGCTGGTCGACCACGAGACGGGCGAGCCGCGGCCGACACGTGAGCTCCTCGCCGACCTGATCGACGAGGTGGTGCCGGCGTCGCGGCTGCTCGACTCGTCGGAGCAGCTCGAGCACGCCCGCACGCTGCTCGCGGGCAACGGGGCCGACCGGCAGCGCTACGTCGCGGCCCGCGACGGCCTCGTTGGTCTCGGGCACTGGCTGATGCACGAGACCCAGGCGGCCTGAGCGCAGCCGGCGCCCCTGGAACGGGCTCCTGCCGCACCTGCGGGCCGCGTCCCCCGCGGCCACGTCCGAGGAACCGTCCCCGCTCGTGGACGAGAGAGGGGGCCGTCGCCGGCCCCCTCTGTCGTCGGATCGGGTGCGTCGGCTAGCCGACGCGGATGATGCGGTTCTGCGGTCCCGGTGCGACCGGCGACTTCGCCGCGAAGTACGCGACGATCGCGTCCGTGTCGACCTCGCCGCCGAGCGTGTTCGTCCCCTCGCGGAAAGCCGCGAAGTTGTCACCGCCGTCAGCGAGGAAGCTGTTCATCGTCACCCGGTACTGCGTGGTCGGGTTGATCGTGACGCCGTTCAGCTTGATCGACGACGCGTCCACGCGACTGCCCCGCGGGGCTGAGCGGTTGTACGTGTAGGTGAAGCCGGCCGAGACCTGGAGGATCCGGTCGGCACCCACGGACGGGTTGTCGAACTGCTGCTCGAGCAGCGTCTTGATCTGCGCGCCCGTCATCGTCTTCACGACGAGCGTGTTCCCGAACGGCTGCACGGTGAAGGCCTCGCCGAACGTGACCTGACCCGGCTGCTCGCCGCCGCTCTGCTGGTTGAACGTGAAGTCCGCGCGGATGCCGCCCGGGTTCATGAACGCGATCACGGCACCGCCCTTGTTCGCGGCCTTCGTGGCCTCGAGCTGGGCGTCGGCGATCACGTCGCCGAGCGCCGACTCGCCGGCCGCGTTGGCCGTGCGGGTGATGTCGGCGGTGATGCGGCCGATCACGCGGTTGGCGATCGGCGCCGCCACTCGCTGGTAGTGGGCGATCAGGTCGGTCTGCTGCTGCGCCCGCGGAACCGTGCGGGTCACGATCACGTTGCGGGCACGCTTGGAGACGACGTCGCCCGTCGCGCGGTCGATCGTGAGGTCGATGTCGGTGATCAGGCGGCCGAACGAGGCGGCGCTCGTGACGAGCTTCGTCCCGATGTTGCAGATGTACGCCTGGTGCGTGTGGCCGCTCACGATCACGTCGATGTCCGGGCTCATCTGGTTGGCGATCGCGACGATCGGGCCGCTCATGCCGCTGCAGCCGTTGATGTCGGAGCCCGTCTGGAAGCCACCCTCGTGCAGCAGCACGACGATCGTCTTCACGCCGGCCTTGCGCAGGTTCTGGGCCCAGTAGTTGGCCATGTAGGCCTCGGGATAGAACGAAAGGCCCGCGACGGCCGTCGGGGTGACGATCGTCGGAGTTCCCTCGAGCGTCATGCCGATGAAGCCGACCTTGACGCCGCCGATCGTCTTGATCGAGTACGCGGGCAGGAGCGGCGCGGACTTCGCCTTCGGCTTCGCGTTCGGCAGGCCCGGCTGCTTGTCGGCCGTCTCGAGCGACGCGGCCCAGAGCTTCTCGTCGTGCGTCTTCTTCAGGAAGACGTTCGCCGACAGGAACTCGAACTTCGCGCCCTCGAACGGCGTGCCGTCCTGACAGCCGTCCTTCGGGTGACAGCCGCCGTTCTGCATCCGCAGAAGCTCGGCGGAGCCCTCGTCGAACTCGTGGTTCCCGACGGAGGTGATCTGGAGGCCCGCCAGGTTCAGGGACTCGATCGACGGCTCGTCGTGGAAGAGGCCCGACAGGAGCGGCGATGCGCCGATCATGTCGCCGGCCCCGACGACCGCCGTGTTCGGGTTCGTGGCCTTGAGCTGCTGCAGGTGCGTATGGAAGTACTCGACGCCGCCTGCCGTCTGACCGGCGATGGTGCCGCTCGAGCCTGCGGGTGGTTCGAGATTGCCGTGGTAGTCGTTGAAGCTGAGGAGCTGCACGTCCACGGTGTCGAGCTGCTGCGCCTCGGCGGCGCCGGTGACCGCGACCCCGACGACAGCCACGGCAGCGGCTGCCGCGAGCACCGCCGCGAGAGCGAAACGTCTGAACAAGAGAGACCCCCCTGAAAGTTGAACCGAAGGGCCCAGGGTAGCCGCCGACGGGCGAAACCGCCGCCGGAGCTCAAGCCTTCGCAGCGTTCCAGTCGTCGCCGGCGCCGACGTCGACCGCGAGCGGCGGGTCGAGCGGGTACGCGTCGCACATCTCCGCGCGCACGACCTCCTTCACCGCGCTCACCTCGGTCTCCGGCACCTCGAGCAGGAGCTCGTCGTGCACCTGGAGGACGAGGCGCGCCGCACGCCCCTCGGCCCGAAGCCGTTCGTGGATGCGGATCATCGCCACCTTGATCACGTCCGCCGCCGTGCCCTGCATCACCGAGTTCACCGCGAGCCGCTCCCCGAGCGCGCGCGTCTGCCGGTTCATCGCGCGGATCTCCGGCACCGGTCGGCGCCGGCCGAGCAGCGTCGTCACGTAGCCGTCGCGCGCCGCCTGCTCGACCGTACGCTCGATGAAGTCCTGCACGTGCGGGAACCGCCCGAGGTACGCGTCGATGTACGCCTGCGCCTGCTCCTTCGGGATCTCGAGGTTCTCGGAGAGCCCGTAGGCCGAGATCCCGTAGATGATCCCGAAGTTCACCATCTTGGCGACGTTCCGCTCGTCCTTCGTCAGCGTCGCCTGTTCCTTCCCGAGCACCTCCGCCGCCGTGCGCGCGTGGATGTCCTCGTTCCGCGCGAACGCCTCCTTCAGCACCGGCTCGCCCGAGACGTGAGCGAGGATCCGCAGCTCGACTTGGCCGTAGTCGGCGGAGACGAGGCGGCAGCCGTCACCGGCGACGAACGCGGAGCGGATCTCACGGCCGAGGTCGGTGCGGATCGGGATCGCCTGCAGGTTCGGGTTCGTCGTCGAGAGGCGCCCGGTGGAGGCGACCGTCTGGTTGAACGTCGTGTGCAGCCGCCCGTCGTCGGCCGAGATCAGCGACGGCAGCGGGCCGAGGTAGGTGTTGATCAGCTTCGAGAGCTCGCGCCATTCCTCGAGCACCGGGACGATCGCGTGCTCGCCGCGGATCGAGCGGAGCACACGGGTGTCGGTCGAGTAGCCGGTCTTCCCCTTGCGGCCCGGCGTGAGCCCGAGCCGGTCGAAGAGGACGCGAGCGACCTGGGGCGTCGAGCCGAGCACGAACTCCTCGCCGGCGAGCTCGTACGCGGTCGCCTCGAGCTCCTCGACGCGGTCGGCGAGCCGCGCCGTGATCTCGCCCATCCGGTACGTGTCGATCAGAACGCCGGCGTCCTCCATCGCCGCGAGCACGCTTGTCAGCGGCAGCTCGATCTCCCGGTAGAGGCGCTCCGAGCCACGCTCGCGCACCCGGTCGAGCATCGTCCCCACCAGCCGGAGCGGCGTCGCGGCGCGACGGACGAGCGCCGCCGTCTCCTCGTCAGTCGCCGGCTCCGGAACGACCTCCAGCCCGTACTCCGCGGCGAGGTCGTCCAGCTCGTAGCCGGCGCGGCCGGGGTCGATCAGGTACGCGGCGAGGAGCGTGTCGTCGCGCGCGTCGACGCGGAGCGCCTTCGCGTCGTGCACGACGAGCGCCGACGCACTCCGGACGGCATCGGCGTCGGGCAGCGGCGCCACGACGACGCCTGCGGCACTGGCGACGGCCGCCCGGTCGGCGGTCGCCGAGTAGCCGCGCCACTCCTCCGGCGGCGGCAGCTCGCCCTCCCGCCACGCGACCGCCTCGCCCTCGACGGCGACCGCGGCGGCGGCCGGGACGGCGTCGTTGAGCTCGTCGACGCGGTTCAGGAGGGCGCGAAACTCGAAGCGCCGGAACATCTCGCGCAGCCGAGAGCGGTCCGGCGGGTCGAGCACGAGCCCTGCCGGGTCGCAGTCGAGCTCCAGGTCGCGCCGCATCGTCGCGAGCTGCTTCGACGTCCGCGCCTGCTCGGCGTGCGCGAGGATGTTCTTCCGGCGCCCGGGCGAGAGCTCCTCGGCGTGCTCGATCACCGCCTCCAGCGAGCCGTACTGCGCGACGAGCTGCCCCGCCGTCTTGTCGCCGATCCCCGGGACGCCCGGGATGTTGTCGCTCGTGTCGCCCTTCAGCCCGATGAAGTCCGGCACCTGGTCGGGGCGGACGCCGTAGCGGAGCTCCACCCGCTCCGGCGTGTAGACGTGCACGTCGGAGACTCCGCGCGGCGTCATCATCAGGCAGACGTTCTCGGAGCAGAGCTGGAACGCGTCGCGGTCGGTGGAGACGACGCAGGTCCTGACCCCCGCCGCGTCGGCGCGCGTCGCGAGCGTCGCGATCACGTCGTCGGCCTCCCAGCCCTGGAACTCGAGGTTGCGGTAGCCGAAGGCCTCGACGATCGGCCGGAAGTATGGGAACTGCTCGCGCAGGAGGTCCGGCATCGGCTTGCGGCCCTCCTTGTAGACGAGCCCCGCGGCCTCCGCGACGGCGGCACGGTCGACCGGCCGCGAGTCCCACGCGACCGCGACGCCGCGCGGCCGGTAGTCCGCGAGCAGCTTGAAGAGCATGTTCGTGAAGCCGAGCAGCGCGTTCGTCGAGAAGCCGTCGCTCGTCGCGAGCTCCTCGGGAAGCGCGAAGAATGCGCGGTAGGCGAGATTGTTGCCGTCGACGAGGAAAAGGTCGGACTCCCGCGCCGGCGCGTCGTCGAGTTGCAGCTCCTGCCCCGTCAGCGTCTTCGGCGACATCGAGGCAACGCTATCGTCCGCGCGCGATGCGAAGGATCGAGACGCGCCCGTTCGACGAGGAGCTGCTGCAGGCGGCGGGCGCGCTGCTGGCCGCGAGGCACCGGGAGCACCGGCAGGCGGAGCGGCTGCTGCCGGCGCGGTACGAGGAGCCGGCGGCGGCCACCGAGGCCGTCGCCGAGCTGTGGCGCGCCGACGACGCGTCAGGCGCCGTCGCCTTGCGGGACGGCGACCTGGCGGCGTTCGTCCTCGGCATCCGCCGGAACGACGACGTGTGGGGCCCGAACGTGTGGGTCGAGACGGCAGGGCACGCAGCCACGGAGCCGGAGGCGCTGCGCGACGCGTATGGGCTCGCGGCCGAGCGCTGGGTCGAGGAAGGGCGCGTCCGGCAGTACGTGCTCGTCCCCGCGTCCGCGGGCGCCCTCGTCGACGCGTGGTTCCGCCTCTCGTTCGGCGCGCAGCACGCCTACGGCATCCGCGAGGTGACCTCCGCCGGGTGGCCGGAGGGCGTCCGGCTCGCGGAACCGCGCGACGTCGACGCCCTCCTCGCGTTGTCGCCGCTCCTCGCACAGCACCAGGACCGCTCCCCGGTGTTCGGCCCGGTCGCGGGCGGGGACTCCGACGCGGAGGAGCTGCGGCGGGAGATCCTCGACGACATCGCGAACCCGGAGGTCGGCGACCTCCTCGCGGAGCGGGACGGTGTCGTCGTCGGCGCGTTCCAGAACGTCCCGGTGGAGCTCTCGAGCACCCACGCCGGCCTCGCCCGCCCCGAAGCCGCGGCACTGCTGGGCTGGGCGGCGACGGGGCCGGACGTCCGCGGCAGCGGGGACGGCCTCGCCCTGACGGAGGGGACGTTCGCGTGGGCACACGAGCGTGACTATCGGGCTCTCGTCACCGACTGGCGCGAGACGAACCTGCTCTCGTCGCGCTTCTGGCCCGCCCGCGGCTTCCGGCGCACGTTTCTCCGGCTGTACCGCCACATTCCGTAGTGCGGGTCCCGGTTCCGTCCGGATCGCGCGTCACCGTCCTCAACCTGCCGGAGGACGCCGTCCTGCTGCGCCCGCGGCCGCCGGCGGACGCGATCGCGGACGCCGGCGCAGCTGTCCGCGACGCGCTTCGCTTCCCCCTGTCGGGACCGCCGCTCGAGGCCCTCGTCGGCGCGGGCGGCCGCGCGACGATAGTCGTCGAGCCGCCGGCGCTGCCGCTGCCGGGAGCGCCGGCGGATCCCCGCCGCGCCGCGCTCGCGTCGACGGTCGACGAGCTCGAGCGCCTCGGCGTGCCGACGCAGCGGCAGACCATCCTCGTGGCCGGCGGCCTCTCGCGCCGCGCTGGCAACAAAGAGCTCGAGGCGCTGCTCGAGCCGGCCGCGCGCCGCGCGTTCCACGGCTCGGTCGTCGTCCACGACGTCGAGGCGCCGGACCTCGTCCCCGTCGGCGCGGCCGGGCGGCATCCCCTCGCCCTCAACCCGGCGCTCGTCGAGACGGACGTCGTCGTGGCGGTCACCGCCGCCGAGACCGTCCTCCATGGTGGTCCCGGTGCCCTCGTCCGCGCGTCGTCGGCAGCAGTCGCCCGCGCCGCGGGCGCCTATTCGCTGCTCGAGACGGCGGCTTCACTCGGCTGGCAGCTCGGCGTGGCGCTCGAGCGCGCGCTCGCGGGCCGGGTCAGCGTGATCGGCGCATCGCTCGTGCTCGACCCGCCACGGCTGACGGGCACCTTCCGCGGCTACCCCTACGAGCCCGCGGCGCTCGAGCACCTCGCGCGCTCACCGCTGCGGCGGTTCTCGCTGCTCCCCGGCGGCCTCCGACGCCGCATCCTCGACGGCCTGCAGCGCGAGCTGGGTGCGACGGCGGCGTTCGCCGGGCCGCCCTCGGTCGCGCACGCGGAGGCGCTGCTGCGCGGGATCGCACGCCGCTCGGTGCAGCTCGACGAGCCCCTCGACACGCTCGTCCTCGGCATGCCGTGGAAGCACCACCACCACCCGCGCGAGCGCATGAACCCCGTCACCGTCGCCGCCGTGGCCCTCGGGCTCGCGCTCCGCCTCTGGCGCGACGGCTTCCCGATCCGGGACGGCGGCACCGCGATCGTCGTCCACCGGCTCGGGCGCCAGTTCGTGCCGGGCGCGCAGGACCCCTACCGAGCGTTCTTCCACGAGTTACGCGAACGCCAGAGCGCCGGCTCGCTCCTGGACGCGGAGCGCGCCGCAGCGCGGGACGACGCCGCGATCGCTGCGTACCGCGCCGGTCGCGCCTGCCACCCGCTGCAGCCGTACGCCGACTGGGACTCGTGCAGGCCGGCGCTCGATCGTGTCGGTGCGGTCGTCGTCGCGGGCTGCCGCGACCACGCGACGGCGCGGACACTGGGCTTCGTCCCGACGCACGGTCTCGGGCCGGCACTCGAGATGGCGCACGGCCGGGCCGGCGGCCACGCGCGCGTGGGCGTGCTCCTCGGCCCGCCCTACTTCCCGCTCGAGGTCGGCCGGACCTAGCGGCGCAGAGCCGCCGGCTCAGGTCTCGCCGAGGTAGGCCTTCCGGACGCGCTCGTTCTGGCGCAGCTCCTTCGCCGGGCCGGAGAGCGCGATGGTGCCGGTCTCGAGGACGTAGCCGCGGTTCGCCGCGTCGAGCGCCATCAGCGCGTTCTGCTCCACGAGCAGGATCGGCGTGCCCTGCGCGTTGATCTCACCGATGATCTCGAAGATCTTCTCGACGAAGATCGGCGCGAGCCCCATCGACGGCTCGTCGAGGAGCAGCAGCTTCGGGCGCGCCATCAACGCCCGACCGATCGCGCACATCTGCTGCTCGCCGCCGGACATCGTCCCGGCCTTCTGCTGCCGGCGCTCGTACAACCGCGGGAAGAGCTCGAAGACGCGGTCGAGGTCCTCCTTGAACGCCGAGCGGTCGACCCGCTGGAAGGCGCCCATCTGCAGGTTCTCGAGCACCGACATGCGCGGGAAGAGGCGCCGCCCCTCCGGCGACTGCGCGATCCCGGACTTGACGATGCCGTGCGGTGCGGCACGGGTGATGTCGCGGCCGTGGAAGCGGATCCGTCCCTCCCTGGGGTGGTTCAGACCGTTGATCGAGCGCAGCGTCGTCGACTTGCCCGCGCCGTTGGCTCCGATCAGCGTCACCACCTCGCCCTCGTTCACGGTGAGCGAGATCCCCTTCAGCGCGTGGATCGCGCCGTAGTAGGTGTGCACGCCGTCGAGCTCGAGGATCGGCTCCGGCTCCGGTGCCTGCACCTGCGCCTCTGCGCCGTTGCTCATCCGCCCGTCGCGCCCTTCCCGAGGTACGCCTCGACCACGCGCTCGTCCCGCTGGACCTCCTGCGGCGAGCCCTCCGCGATCTTCTCCCCGTAGTCGAGCACGGTCACGCGGTCGGAGATCCCCATCACGACCTTCATGTCGTGCTCGATCATCAGGATCGTCAGTCCCTCCTCCGCCTTCAGGCGCGAGACGAACGACGTGAAGTCCGCCGTCTCCTGCGGGTTCATCCCTGCGGTCGGCTCGTCGAGGAGCAGCAGCTTCGGCTGCGTGGCGAGTGCGCGCGCGACCTCGAGCCGCCGCTGGTCGCCGTACGGCAGGTTCCGCGCGAGTGAGCGGTCGCGCCGGCGGAGGCCGCTGAACTCGAGCAGCTCGCGCGCCCGCTCGTGGGCGGCGCGCTCCTCCTTGCGCACACGTGGCAGCCCGAGGATCGAGCCCATGATCCCGCCGCGCAGCCGGCCGTGCATCCCGACGAGCACGTTCTCGAGCGCCGTCATGTGCTGGAAGAGCCGGATGTTCTGGAACGTGCGGCCGATGCCGAGGTGCGTGATCGCGTGCGGCGGCTTCCCCGTGACGTCGGTGCCGTCGAAGGTGATCACGCCGGACGTCGGCTTGTAGACGCCCGTGAGCATGTTGAAGAACGTCGTCTTGCCGGCGCCGTTCGGCCCAATCAGGCTGATGATCTCGCCCTGCGGGATCGTGAAGTCGACGTCGTTGACGGCGATCAGGCCGCCGAACTCCTTCCGCACGCGCGCGGCGACGAGAAGGTCAGTCATTACGCGGGTTCCGGTCGGTGTCGGAGCCCTCGGCGGTCACGTCGTACAGCGGCGTGTCGGCGACGCCGTGTTGCATCTCCTCCTTGTGTCGCCGCTCGGAGATCAACCCCGTGGGGCGGAAGAGCATCATCAGCACGATGATCGCGCCGTAGATCCCGAACTGGTACTTCGTCGGCTCGAAGCGGATGCCGGCCTCGTTCAGCTCCGACCCGATCTTCGCGAGCCCCTCGACGTTGAGGTAGCCGAGCACCATCCCGCCGACGACCGCGCCCCAGACGCTCCCCATCCCGCCGAGGATCACCATGCAGAGCAGGAAGACGGAGATGTTGAAGTAGAAGTCCGCCGGGAACGCGCCGCTCTTGAAGCTCGCGTAGAACGCACCCGCGACCCCGCCGAAGAAAGCGCCGATCGCGTACGACCACGTCTTCGTCCGCATCAGCGGGATCCCCATCGCGCCGGCGGCGGTCTCGTCCTCGCGGATCGCGATCCACGCCCGGCCGAGGCGCGAGTCGCGCAGCCGCACGCAGCAGAAGACCGTGATCAGGAGCAGGATCAGCGCGGTGATGTAGAAGAGGCGCGCGCGGTCGAACGACTGCTGGTAGTTGACGGGCAAACCAAGGGCGTCGTTCAGCGTCTGGCCGAAGCCCGGCGAGTCGATCGGGCTGATGCCGAACGTGCCGTGCGTGAGGTCGAAGCCGAAGACGTTGTCGCCGTTGCGGACGAACTGCGGGATGATCTCGCCGAACCCGAGCGTGACGATCGCGAGGTAGTCGCCGCGCAACCGGAGCGTCGGCAGGCCGATCAGGATCCCCGTGACGGCCGTGAACGTGCCGGCGATGATCAGCACGAGCCAGAGCGAGAGGTGGATCCCGGGCAGCTCGGGGTTGATCCCGGTCGAGCCGAAGTGGAACGTCCACTGGTCGAACTGCTGCGAGGCGAACCAGGCGGCCGTGTAGGCGCCGGCCGCGTAGAAGGCGACGTAGCCGAGGTCGAGCAGGCCGGCGTAGCCGACGACGACGTTCAGACCCACGGCCATCATCGTGAAGACGAGCATCACGACCATCGACCCGAGCGCCGGCAGATAGACGCCCACCACCGGCAGCTGCCGGATCGTGTCGACGTACCACGGGTAAAGGACGCCAGCCGCGATCACGGCGAGCGGCAGGAGCCAGCCACCGGCGCGTGGCGCGAGGGCGGCGAGGCGGGCGTTCACGCGCCCTCCGGCGTCCGCTCGCCGAGGAGACCCTCCGGCCGGAAGACGAGGATCGCGATCAGGATCCCGAACACGATCGAACGCGTCCAGTCGCTGCCCGGCGTGTACCAGGTGAGGCCCTCGTTGAAGGCCTGCACGAAGCCGATCACGAGCGCGCCCAGGACCGCTCCCGTGAGGTTCCCGATCCCGCCCAGGACGGCCGCCGTGAACGCGATCAGGCCGAGCTCGAAGCCGGTGTCGTAACGCATGTTGAACTGGAGCAGGTAGACGATCGCGGCGGCAGCGGCGAGCGAGCCGGCGATTGCGAATGTGACAGAGATCGTGCGGTTGACGTTGATGCCCATCATCGCGGCGGCCTCGCGGTCCTGCGCCACGGCGCGCATCGCCTTCCCCTGCCGTGTGGCCGTCACGAACCACGTCAGCGCGGCCAGCACGGGGACGACGATCACGACGACGGCCAGCTTGTTCCAGGAGTAGCTGACGCCGAAGATCGAGAACGCCTCCGAGCGCGGGATGAAGTTCGGCACCGACCGGAAGTTCACGTCGTAGAGAGCGAGCGAGATGTTCTGGATGATGAACGACATCCCGACCGCCGTGATCAGCGCCGCGAGCCGCGGCGCCTGCCGCAAGCGCCGGTAGGCGACAAGCTCGATCGTGGTGTTGACGAGCGCGAAGAACGTCATCATCACGACGAGCGTCAGCAGCATCCCGCCGACGATCGCCGCCACCGACGCGTCGCGCCCGAGGCCGAGCACGGACACGATCATCGTGCTCGCCACGAGCCCCGAGAGAGCGAAGACGTCGCCGTGCGCGAAGTTGATCAGCTGCAGGATGCCGTAGACGAGCGTGTAGCCGAGGGCAACGAGCCCGAAGATGAGGCCGTTCGTGAGCCCGATCGCCGCGACCTGGAAGAACTCGCGCGGGCTCTGGACGAAGTTCCCGATCAGCCACACGAGCACGGCCGCGAGCACCACCCAGCCGAGGATGGCGACGAAGCCGGACCGGCGGATGCGTGCGAGGAGGTTGGTCACGACGAGGTCGGGCCGCAGGCGGGCGACGCCGGGAGGAGGGAGCGCTCCCTCCTCCCGGCGTGCGTGACGCTACTGACCGCGTGCTGCGTCGACGTTCTCCGGCTTCGGCGAGATCGTCGTCTCGGTTTCGAGCTCGGTGGTCGCCTTGTAGATCGTGAAGCCGACGACCGCGCCCTCGGCGCCACTCGGGTCCCCGTTCTCGTTGATCTCGAACGAGCCGAGCAGGCCGTTATCGACCTTCGCCTGCAGCATCTGCTCGATCACGCTCTGACGGCTCGCATCGGACGCGGCGATCGCGTCGAGCATGATCTGGGCTGCCTGGCCGCCGTAGATCGCGTACGGGTCGATCTCCTTGCCACCCAGGCGGGGCTTGAGCTCCTCGGCGAACTCGGCGCCTGCACCCTCGAACTCGTCGATCGGCACCCCGGCGACGCTCATCCACATGCCCTGAGCGGCCTCGCCCGCCTCGTCGATCGTCTGCTGCGTCGTGAAGCCGTCCGGTGCAAAGAGCTGCACGTCGCCGTCGTTCGGCCCGAGGACGGCCACCTTGTCCTTGATCAGCTGGGCGCCGTTCTCGTCGATCAGCCCGCCGAGGAACACGCCGTCGGCGCCGGACTGGCCGATCTTGCGGAAGAGCGCCTCGTAGCTCGACGCCTTCGGATCCCACGCGTCGAAGCCGGCGATCTCGATGCCCAGGCCCTCGGCTGCCCCGCGCAGGTTCGTCGCGATGCCGAGGCCGTAGGCCTCCTTGTCGTTCAGGATGAAGAGCTTCTTGATCCCCTTCTCCTGCATGAACTCCGCAAGCGCTGCGCCCTGGTAGGCGTCGTGCGGGACGACGCGGGCGTAGTTGCGATTCCCGGTCGGGTAGTACTTGTCCGGCTCGGTCGCGTCGCAGCCGGGCCCGCCCTCCGTCAGGCAGAGATACGTGTTCGCCGGCGAGATCATGGCGACCCCGCCGCCCGGCGCTTGGTTCAGGACCGGGATCACGATTGCGGCACAGCCGGAGTTGAAGGTGCCGATCACGCCGACGACCTTCTCGTTCGACGAATAGGCCTGCGCATTCGTCGAGCACTT
>DASQNG010000187.1:0-9034 GCA_035645095.1 Gaiellaceae bacterium
GTACAAGGTGCGCCCCGCCTCCGACCACCCCGTGGGCAACCGCTTCCAGCACGGGACGCAGCAGCACGAGCTGCTCGCCGGGTTCGTCGCCTGCGTCGAGTACCTCGAGTCGATCGGCTGGGAGGCCGTCGTCGCGCACGAGACGGCGCTCGGGCAGCGCTTCCTCGAGGGCCTGCCGGAGGACGTGCGGCTCTTCGGGCCGCGCACGATGGAGGGCCGCGTGCCGACGTTCTGCTTCAACGTCCCGGGCCGGAGCGCGGAGCAGGTGGCGACGGAGCTCGCGGCCCGCGACGTCGCGGTGTGGCACGGCGACTACTACGCCGTCGAGGTGATGCGCCACCTCGGGCTCGGCGAGGCCGGCGGCGTCCGGGCCGGCTTCGTCCACTACAACACCGAAGCCGAGGTTGACCGCCTGCTCGAGGCGCTGCGCGCGCTGTGAGCGTCGTCACGCTGCTGCAGGACCTGCTGCGCTTCGACACCACGAATCCACCCGGAAACGAAGGGCCCTGCGTGGCCTATCTGCGCGCGCGGCTCGAGACGGCGGGGATCCCGACGACGACCTATGCGAAGGACCCCGCGCGGCCGAACCTCGTCGCGCGGCTTCCCGGCGGCGATGCGCCGCCGCTCCTCCTGCAGGGCCACGTGGACGTCGTGACGACGGCCGGGCAGGCGTGGACGCAGCCGCCATTCGAGGGACGGCTCCTCGACGGCGAGGTGTGGGGCCGGGGTGCGCTCGACATGAAGGCCGGCGTCGCGATGCTCGTGCACGCGTTCCTGCGCCTCCACGCCGACGGCGTGCGCCCGCCGGGCGACGTCGTGCTCGCGATCCTGAGCGACGAGGAGGACGGGGGCGACCTCGGCGCACGCTTCCTCGTCGAGGAGCACCCCGAGCTCTTCGCGGGGATGCGCTACGCGCTCGGGGAGTTCGGCGGCTTCACGCTCCACGCGGGCGGGCGCCGCTTCTACCCGATCCAGGTGGCCGAGAAGCAGATCTGCTGGTTGCGCGCGACGCTGCGCGGCCCCGGCGGCCACGGGGCGATGGTCAACCGCGGCGGGGCGATGGCACGTCTCGCGAAGCTGCTGCGCGACCTCGACCGCGGCCGGCTGCCGTACCACCTGACACCCGTCGTGCAGGAGACGTTCGAGACGATGGCCGCCGCTTTGCCGCGGCCGCAGGCGGACGTGATCCGCGGCCTGCTGAAGCCGCGCCTCGCCGGCGCGTCGCTGCGCCTCCTCGGCGAGCGCGGCCGGCTCTTCGAGCCGATGCTCCACAACACCGTCAGCGCGACGATCGTCCGCGGCGGCGACAAGGTCAACGTCGTCCCGTCCGAGCTCCACCTCGAGCTCGACGGGCGCTCGCTCCCCGGCCTCGGCCCCGACGTGCTGATCGCCGAGCTCCACGACCTCGTCGGCCACGACGTCGAGCTCGAGCTGAGCCGGCACGACCCCGGGCCGACGGAGCCCGACCTCGGCCTCTTCGAGACCCTTGCGGGCGTGCTGCGCGAGCTCGACCCGGAGGGCATCCCGCTGCCGCTGCTGCAGGTCGGCGTCACCGACGGGCGCTTCTTCTCGCGCCTCGGCGTACAGACCTACGGGTTCCTGCCGATGCGCCTGCCGGCGGAGTTCCAGTTCACGAAGCTGATCCACGCCGCCGACGAGCGGATCCCGGTGTCGGCGCTCGAGTTCGGCGCCGAGGCCGTGTACCGGGCGGTGACCCGCTTCTCGTGAAGCTGCTGCTCCTCGGCGGCACGGTGTTCCTCGGCCGCGCGGCGGCGGAGGAGGCGCTCGCGCGCGATCACCAGGTCACCCTCTTCACGCGCGGCCGCTCGAACCCCGGGCTCTTCCCGGAGGCCGAGCATCTCGTCGGGGACCGGAGCGGCGACCTCGACGCGCTCGCAGGACGCCAGTGGGACGCCGTCCTCGACCTGAGCGGCTACGTCCCGGCGCACGTCCGCGCGAGCGCGGAGCTGCTGCGCGACTCCGGCCACTACACCTTCGTCTCGAGCGTCTCCGTATACGCCGATCTCGCGCAGGGGCGAGCGGAGGAGGCCGCCGTGGCGGAGCTCGGCGGCGCCGCGACCGACCGGCTGGAGGACGACTACTCGAACTACGGCGCGCTGAAGGCTCTCTGTGAGGAGGAGGCGCGCCGGGTCTTCGGCGAGCGCACCCTCGTCGTCCGGCCCGGCCTGATCGTCGGTCCGCACGACCCGACCGGCCGCTTCACCTACTGGGCGCGTCGCCTCGCCCGCGGCGGCCGGCTGCTCGCACCGGGCCCGCCCGACCGCCGCGTGCAGTTCGTGGACGTGCGGGACCTGGCGGAGTGGCTCGTGTCGTCGGTCGAGCGACGGCTCGCCGGCGTCTTCAATGCGGTCCACGAGGGCGTGCCGTTCGGGGAGCTGCTGGACGGCGCCGACGTCACGTGGGTGCCGGACGACTTCCTGCTCGAGCACGGCGTGCGCCCGTGGGTCGAGCTGCCGCTCTGGCTGCCGGAGGGGCCGTACGCGGGGATGAACGCGACGGACGTCTCGCGCGCGGTGGCGGCCGGGCTCCGCTTCCGTCCCGCTACCGAGAGCCTTGCCGGCGCCGCCGACGCGCGCGAGGTGGAGGGAACGGGGCTGACGCCGGAGCGGGAGGCGGAGCTGCTCGCGGCGTGGGACGACCGCAGGTGAGCGACGCGCCCACCCCGCTCTCGCAGAAGCTCGGTGCGCGACCCGGCACGAGCGTCCTCGTCTTCTTCACCACGAGCCGCGCAGAACTCGAGCGGCGCTTCGGGGCGCTCCGCGACATGCTCGGCGCGCACGAGGGCCTGTGGGTCGCGTGGCCGAAGAAGAGCGCCCGGATCGAGACGGACCTCGACTTCGCGGCGGTGCAGGAGACGGGTCTCGCAGCCGGCCTCGTCGACAACAAGAGCTGCGCGGTCGACGAGCGCTGGCAGGCGGTCCGCTTCGTCCGCCGGCTGCGCGACCGGTGAGCGAGGTCGTCCTCACTCGCCGGGAGCTGAACCGGGCGACGCTCGCGCGCCAGCTACTGCTGCGGCGGGAGCGGCTTCCGGTGGTTGAGGCGGTCGAGCGCCTCGGTGGGCTGCAGGCGCAGGAGCCGGCGGCGCCGTACATCGCGCTCTGGAGCAGGCTCGAGGGCTTCGAGGCCGCTGCGCTACGCGCTGCCGTCGAGGCGGACGACCTCGTCAAGGCCACCCTGATGCGGGGCACGCTGCACCTCGTCTCCGCGGGGGACTGGACGCACCTCCAGCCGGCGCTGGCGGCCGGGCTCGCGCGCCGCGCCCGCGCGACGCCGCCCGACGTGCTCGAGCGCGTGATCGAGCAGGTGCTCGAGTTCGTGCACGAGCCGCGGGGGCAGAACGAGCTTCGCGCGTTCGTGGCCGAGGCGGGCGGCAACACGGAAGACGGACAGTGGTGGCAGACGCGCGGCCAGATGCCGCTCCTGTACCTCCCCACCGGCGGCACGTGGGGCTTCAGCCTGCGGCCCCGGCTCGCGGGCGCGCCGCCGGCGCTGCGCGAGCGGCGCGCGAGCGCCGAGCACGGTGCGGAGCTCCTCGTCCGGCGGCACCTCGCGGCGTTCGGGCCGGCGACCGTCGACGACCTGCACGCCTGGTCGCGCCTGCCGACGCCGCTCCTCCGCGACGCGATCGAGCGGCTCGGTGAGGAGGTCGAGCAGCTGCGCGACGAGGACGGGCGGCGGCTGCTCGACCTCCGCGGCGCGCCGCGGCCTGGCGACGTCCCCGCGCCGCCGCGGTTCCTCTCGATGTGGGACAGCGCGCTCCTCGCCTTCAAGGACCGCTCGCGGCTACTCGACCAGGAGCACTACCCGGTCGTCGTCAACAGGCAGGGCGACCACCGCCCGACCTTCCTCGTCGACGGCCGGGTTGCCGGCCTCTGGCGCGCGAATTCGGGCCGGGTGGAGCTGCTCCCGTTCTCGCCCGTCCCGGTGCGCGAGCGGCGGGAGCTCGAGCGGGAGGCGCGGCTCCTCGAGGCGTGGCTCGCGCCGCTCGACCCGAAGGTCTTCGCGCGCTACACGGGGAAGCTGGCGCCCACCGGCTCGGCGTGAGCCGCTCGCCGGGCACGACAGGAGCCGGTCGACGGCTGCCGCGGCGATAGCATGCGGCGCCATGGCTGTCTTCGAACGCGCGTCGCTGTCGAACGGGCTGCGGGTACTGACGGCGCCCGTGCCGCAGGCGCAGTCGGTCTCGTGCTTCGTGATGCTCGCCGCAGGCTCGCGCTACGAGACGCCGGAGACGAACGGCATCGCGCACTTCGCCGAGCACATGTTCTTCAAGGGCACGGAGCGGCGGCCGACCGCGCGCGACATCGCCGGGGAGATCGACGCGATCGGCGGCGAGTTCAACGCCTTCACCGGCAAGGAGTACACGGGCTACTACGTCCGCTGCGCGGCCGACACCCGCGATGTCGCGCTCGACGTGCTCGTGGACATGCTGCGGCGCTCGAAGTTCGACGGCGAGGAGATCGAGCGCGAGAAGGGCGTGATCGTCGAGGAGATGAACATGTACTTCGACACGCCGCGCGACTTCATCGGCGGCGTCTACGAGAACCTCCTCTACGGCGACCAGCCGCTCGGCTGGGACATCATCGGCCGCAAGGAGACGGTGCGGGGCGCCACGCGTGAGACGTTCCTCGACTACGTCGAGCGCTGGTACCGGCCGAGCCGGATGGTCGTCGGCGTCGGCGGGCGAATCGGCGACGGGCTGCTCCCGCGCCTCGAGGAGCTGCTCGGCGACCTCGAGCCGCGCGAGACCGGTGAGCCGGCACCCGTGCAGCTGCCGCCCGAGGCGGAGCGGGTGCGAGTCCACACGAAGGCATCCGACCAGGCGCACCTCGTGCTCGGGATGCGCTCCCGCCGGGCAACAGATCCCGACCGCTACGTGCTCCAGCTCCTCTCGACGGTGCTCGGCGGCGGGATGTCGTCGCGGCTCTTCACGGAGGTGCGCGAGCGACGGGGCCTCGCGTACTACGTCTTCGCGACGAACCAGGCCTACACGGACACCGGCACGCTGCACGCGCAGTCCGGCGTCGACATCAACCGGATCGACGAGGCGGTGGAGACGATCGTCGAGCAGTTCCGGCTGCTCGCGTCGGAGCAGGTGCCGGCCGACGAGCTCGAGAAGGCACGGAACTTCGCCAAGGGACGGTTCGTGCTCCAGCTCGAGAGCCCCCACGGCCAGATCATGTTCGGGCTCCGGCGGGAGGTGCTCGAGGGGCAAGCAACCGAGCCGGCGGAGGTGCTCGCCGCCCTGGACGCGGTCACGGCCGAGGACATCCAGCGGGTGGCGCAGGAGGTGCTCGCCGACGGGTTCCGCCTCGCGGTGATCGGCCCGTTCGACGACCCGTCTCGGTTCGAGCGGCTCGTAGCCGCGTAGCTGCGCATCGCCGCCGGCATCCTGCGCGGCGGCTGGAGGCGCGAATGGGGGTCTCAGAGACGCCTCCTCCGCGCGCTACCACCGCGCGGGCGTGGCCGCCAGTTGCTCTTTCGGCCGGCGCTCGAGCAGGCAGCCGCGTCAGCGGCCGTTCGTGGAGAAGTGCTGGTGGTCGCCCCAAGGGCCGCCCCACTTCCAACCCTCGGCAGCGAAGGCGCGGACGAGGACGCCGCCGGCGACGGCCATGCCGGGGCGGTAGCGGCTGCGGTCGAGGTAGGCGCGGCCCGTAGCGGGAGAGACGTGCGAGCCGCGCACGTAGGGGTTCTCGACCGGGTTCACGTCGATCGCCTCACCGAAGGCGTGCATCGACCAGCGGGAGGTGCCGGCGACGGGGCGGCAGTTGAAGCCCGAGGTGTTGTCGGCGGCCATGGAGGCGTCGTCGCTGCCGCGAAACGCTGAGACGGGTTCCACGAGCCGGAGCGGGAACCGGGCATCCCAGAGCCGCCGGAAGACGCGCGCGAGCCCCGGTGCGTGCCGCCGCGCGACGACGATGCGGCCCGTGCGGGCGCGGCCGGCGAAGTCCCGGTAGGACACTTGCACCGTCCGCAGCCCCGCCGGCCCAACGGGGCAGCCGGCGCGGTAGGAGTGACGGAGGTCGTCCCAACGGACGGGCGCGATCTCCGCGGTGAACCGCGGCGCCGCCTGCGCCGCCGGCGCGGCGAGCAGGAGCACGGCCGTGACGAGCAGGAGCGGCGCCATCCGCATCGGGCTACCGTACCCCCGACTCGTGCTCGTCGCCGCCCTCGCAGCCGTCACCGTCGCCGCCTGCCCGTCGAACCTCGCGAACGGGCTCGACGTCGCGGCGCGGACGCAGCAGCTGCTGACGGTGGAGGCGAAGGTCGCGCGGACGACGCACGCGACGCTCCAACGCTGGCAGCGCGCGCGGAACGGCTGCTTCGTCACCGTCGGGCGCCCGTACGCGGCGCGCGTCGGCAGGAACGGCGTGAAGGCGAGCCGCCGCGAGGGCGACGGCACGACGCCGATCGGCACGTTCCGGATCGGCCGCACGATGTACGGGACCGCGCCGAACCCCGGTGTTCGCTTCCGCTACCACCGCCTCCGCTGCGGCGACTGGTGGAACGAGGACGTCCGCTCGCCGACCTACAACACCTTCGTGCACGTCCCCTGCGGGACCACGCCGCCGTTCCGCACCACCACGCCGGGGATGTGGCAGCAGCCGCGGCCGTTCCCCCACGTCGCCGTCGTCGAGTTCAACATGAACCCGGTCGTGCCCGGCCGCGGCTCCGGGATCTTCCTGCACGCGGAGACCGGGGGACCGACGAACGGCTGCATCAGCGTGCGCCGCGAGCACCTGGTGGCCGTTCTGCGCTGGCTGCGCCCCGGCCACGCGCCGGCGATCAGCGTCGGGACGAGCGCCGGGCTGCGCCGCTAGTACGGCGCCGCGAGGTCCGCGAGCTCGCGCTCGAGGTGGTCGCGGTCTCCTGCGTCGGCGATCGCGGCCCCAAGCTCCCGCGCGAGACCGAGGTGCTGTTGCGCGGCTGCGCCGTCGCCGGCGAGGAAGTACGCCCGCGCGAGCGCCTCGTGGGCGAACGGCACGTCCCAGTCCTCCCCGTCACCACTCGCCTCGAGCAGCTCCAGACAGCGCCGCCCGTGGTACAGGGCCGGCTCCGCGCGGCCGAGCACCGCGTAGACCCGCGACACCTGCCACTCGCCGCGCGCGAGGTTCCGCGCGGTGCCGACCGCAGCCCAATGGTGGCGGGAGGCGTGTGCGGCGTGCACCAGCTCGTCGTCCTGCTCACGCGTTCGCTCGGGCAGCTCGAGCAGCGTCCAGACATGGTTGAAGAGGGCCACGGCCAGCCGGCGCTCGTCCGCTGCGTCCACGGATCGAGGGTACCGCGGGAGGAGGCGGTAGGTGCCGCCTCCTCCGCGGTCGGGGGAGAGAGCGCTAGCTCGTGCGCTCGAGGCGCACGAACAGCGACCCGGCGTTACCCGGGCTCTTGCGGTCGGACCCGAGCTCCACGAGTCCGAACCAGGTCTCGCCGACCTGCATCGTCGGCACGTTCCAGGAGAGCGTCAGGTCGTAGGACGCGCCGGTCGCGGCGGTGCGCGGCCCGCTCACTGTCAGGTTCCTCGCGTCCGTGCCGGGCACGACCGCGGCGACGAGGGAGACGATGGCGATCAACGCCTTCGTGACCAACCTTCTCTCTGTTCCCATGCCTCCCCCTCCGACCGCGCTGGCGGTCCCGAGAATGTGATGCCGGTCCCCCCGATTGCCCGGCCGGTGCCGCAGCTACTACACGAAACGGTCAAACCATGCGTCAATCGCCGCGACTTCGTCGCACGCAATCATGCGCGAAACTCAGCGGAAATCCGCGATTGAACGATCAGTCAACGATTCTTTCTCCAATTGACTATCGGTTCAACGATCGAGGGCGTCAAGAACTTCTCGTCCGAGGCGGCGGGCGGCGCCAGCGCGGAGGGTCGGCGACCAGGCCTCGACGACGACGATCAGGGGGGCGCCGCGGCGGTAGAGGAGCGACGCAGTCGTCCGCAGGTCGGAGAGCCAGCCGTTCTTCTCGGCGACGAGCATCCTCCCGAGCCAGGGCCGCAGCAGGCCGACGTTGTCGCCGGCGCGCTCCGGCGCGAGCAGGACGGAGAGCGCGAGCCGCGCCTGGTGCGGCGTCAGCCCGACACGCCGCTGGGCGAGGCGGTTGCCGACGGCCGCGGCGTGGAGGCGGTAGAGCGCGCCGCCAAGATCCCTGGCGGTCGTCACGCGGGTCGACCGGTGTGGCGGCGGCTTCGGTGCGTCGAGCCTCGAGGTGGTCGCGCGGTAGGGGCCGGGGTAGGTGCTCGCGTGCATCCCGAGCCGCCGCAGCCCGTCGCCGACGGCGCCGTAGCCGACCTCCCGCGCCACGCGATTCGCAGCGAGGTTCGACGACCACGCGCCGATCCGGCGCACGTCGTACCAGTGCCGGCCGGTCTCCGGTCGCGGGCGCGTCCGCAACGCGGCGACGAGCGCCCCGAGCTTGACCGTGGACGCGGCAGGGAAGCGGGCGTCGGCGTTCCAGCCGGCGGTGCGACCGGTGCGGAGGTCGTGCACCCAGATCCCCGCCCAGCCGTCGAAGCGGGAGCCGATCGTGGCGAGCCGGCGGGCGAGCTCGTGGTCGGTCGGTCCCGCCGGCCGCGCCACGCGCGTCCCGGCGGGGAGCGGCAGCCGCACGTTCAGCCACGGACGGACCGCAGGCCGGCGCGAGGTGGGCGTGCAGGAGGCAGTCACGCGCGGAACGGGCGGCGGCCGGAGCCGCACGGGGCGGTCGGCGGCCTCCGCGACGCGCACCTGGGCGAGCGCGAGGGCTGCGAGCTGCGCGCGCAGCCGTGCGCAGCGGGCGCTCGCCGGGCCGGCGGCGGCGAGCGCCTCCATCAGGTCGCGGCCGGCGTCGTAGCGCGCCTGGAACCCGTCGGGGTCGTCGGCGAAGGCCCGCTGTGCGGGCGGCAGGTATCGCTCCTGCGCGCGAACCAGGGCGACGTCGTCGGCGGCCGCCGCGGGAGCGAGGACGAGCGCGCAGAGGAGGGCGGCGAGGACGCGCACCCCGACGTTGTAGCGCCGGCCGGCGCTACGCGGGC
>DASQNG010000188.1:0-9036 GCA_035645095.1 Gaiellaceae bacterium
CTCGAGCCGGTGGCTCTTCGGTCGGCGCTCCCCGTCGACGAGGACCGCGCCCCCGGCGATCAGCCGCTCCGCGAGCGAGCGCGACCCGACCTCCTCCCGCGCGGCGACAGCCCGGTCGAGACGCTCGGCCTCAGGCGCGCGAAATCGGAGAGTCGCCAACCGGCAAGGGGCGCTTCGGCGCGCGGTCGGCCGCGCCGAGCGCGAGGAAGAGGATCGCCACGCCGATCACGATGAACGTGTCCGCGAGGTTGAACGCGGGCCAGTAGCGGATGTCCAGAAAATCGGTCACGTACCCGAGTCGCACGCGGTCGAGCAGGTTCGCCGTGCTCCCGCCGAGGACGAACCCGAGCGCGACCGGCAGCACCGGGTGCCGCTGCGCCGAGCGGGCGAAGAAGACCACCATCCACAGGACGGCGAGCGCCGTCAGCGCGATCACGATCGACGTCGCGTCCGAGAAGAGCCCGAACGCGATCCCGGAGTTCCGCACGTGGTGGATCGAGAGCGGACCAAGGACGCTCACCTCGTCGCCGAGCGCGAGCGCGCTCGAGACGACCTGCTTCGTCAGCTGGTCCGCCGCGAACGCCGCTCCGGCGATCGCGAGGAGCCCGATCCAGTGCCGTCCATCCGCGCCCAGCGGCCGCTCGGCCGCCGAGATCGGCCGCAGCGCGTTCGTCGACGACCCGACCCTCACATCGAGCGGTCGCGGCTGCTCGCGCTGGGCCGGCTCGCTCAACGAGCCTGCTTGCGCGCGTCGTCGATGCAGAGCGTCGCCCACGGCACCGCCTCGAGCCGCTCCTCGCCGATCGGGTTCCCGCACGTGGCGCAGGAGCCGTAGGTGCCGTCGTCGATGCGGCCGAGCGCGTCCTCCACCTCGCGCAACCGACGCGCCGCGCCCTCCTCGAGACCCTCGTCGAGTTCCCGCTCGAACGTCTCCGAGGCCGTGTCGGCCATGTGGTTGTCGGCGCTCGACGACACGAGCTCGCCGGTCTCGCCGGTGAGGTCGCTCGTGCCGATGTCGTGGTGCTCGATCTGCGACTGCAGTTGCTCCCGCTCCTTCAGGAGCGCAGCGCGAAAGCGGTCCGTGTCGATGCTCATGCCCGTGCATCCTCCTCTCCGCCTGCCGAGGCGAGGCGTCGGTCGATCTCGTCCGGCGCGATCCCGGCCAGCTCGACGATCTTGTCGCGCGAAGCGGCGCCCGAAACGAGGGTGACGCTCGCACGTGGGACGCGCAGCGCGGTGGCGAGGAGCTCGAGGACGGCGCTATTCGCGCGGCCCCGCTCCGGCGGCGCCGCGACGCGCACCTTCCACCCGTCGCCGTGGCGCCCCACGACGGCCGCACGGGTCGCACCGCGGGCGACGCGCAGGCGGAGCCGTGTCGTCTCGCCGGCCACGAGCCCAGGATAAAGCTACGAGATGAGGCGACGGATCTCGCCGGTCGGTTCGCCGACCGAGGCGCGCCGGTCGATACCCGCCTCCTCGACCGTGTCGAACGCCGAGCGGAGGAGCCCCTTGATGCGGTGGATCTCACCTTCCAGCCGCTCGCGCTCGGCCACGGCCCGCCGCTTGACCGCCCGGGCCTCTCCGTGCGCCTCCGCGACGATGTTCGCCGCCTCGCGGCGCGCCTGGTCGCGCATCTCGGCCGCCGACCGCTCAGCGGTGACGAGCGTCGTGCGGAGCAGCTCCTCGAGCTCCCGGTGGCGCCTGAGGTCGTTCTCGAGGGCCTCCACCTTGTCGGCGAGGTCTGCCCGCTCGCGCCAGACGTCCTCGAAGCTCGCGCCGATCTCCACGAGGAGCGCGTCGACGGCGGCACGGCGGTAGCCGCGGAGGCCCTTGCGCAGCCGGATGTGCCTGATCTCGACGGGTGTGAGTGCCACGACGACTCCTTCCCTAGAGCACGTTCCGGATCAGCGAGTCCAGGAGCGCCCGAAGAACGACGAGCGAGATGATCGCGAGCATCGGCGAGAGGTCGAGCGGCCCGAGCGGCGGCACGAAGCGCCGGAAGAGCCGAAGGTACGGGTCGCAGACGTCGTACAGGAACCGCTGTACGCGGTTCAGCCACGGGCGGTACGGGAGCCGGATCCAGGACGTGATGACGTACGCGAAGAGCAGCAGGATGTAGACGGTGAGGAAGGTGCCCACGAACTGCGCGACGGAGTCGCCGAGGTCGGCGACCAGGCCGTGTGCGAGCACCGGCGAGGCGGCGATTGCGTCGCCCATCCCCATGTGGTTCGCGCCGACGGCCGGCTTTCCTACGCCTGGTTGAAGAAGCCGCCGCGCTCGAGCATCCGCGCCCGCTCCTCGGCGGAGACCTCCACGTTCCGCGGCGTGAGTAGGAAGACCTTGTCCGCGACCCGCTGCATGCCGCCGTCGAGGGCGTACGTGAGCCCGCTCGCGAAGTCGATCAGGCGCTTGGAGAGCTCCTGGTCGGCGCTCTGCAGGTTGAGGATCACGGGAACGCCGTCCTTGAAGCGGTCGGCGATCTGCTGCGCGTCGTTGAAGCTGCGCGGCAGGATGAGATGCACCTTCACCGACGCGGGGTTCGGCACCGACTCGACGCCGCGGAGCCGCGGCGGTCGCATCACGGCGGTGGCTCCGGCAGCCGGCTCGGGGTCGCTCCAGTCGTCGAGGTCGCGGCCGCGGCGCGGCTGCAGGCGGCGCACGTTCGCACGCTCACGCGCTGCGTAGGTGCGCTCGATCTCGTCGCTCGTGAGGTAGCCGTCCTCGTCCCAGTCCTCGTCCTCGGCGATGCCGAAGTAGACGAGCGTGCGGTTCCACATGTCCGAGAAGCCCACTGTGGTGCGGGATCTTACCCCCGCAGCAGGACCGCGCCCAGGCGGACGAGGGTGGCGCCCTCCTCCGCTGCGACACGGTAGTCCTGGGTCGTCCCCATCGAGAGCTCGGTCAGCCCGTGCGCCGCGGCGAGCTCGCGCAGTCGCCGGAAGTAGGGCCGCGAGGCCTCCGGGTCGTCCGTCGCCGGCGGCATCGTCATCAGCCCGCGCGCGGCCGGATGGAGTTCGAGGAACTCGGCCAGCCGCGCCGGCGGCACGCCCGACTTCGAGGCCTCGCCCGAGAGGTTGACCTCCACGAGCGCCGGCACCTCCAGGCGCCGCGCGGCCGACTCGGAGCCGAGCGAGTGGACGAGCTCGCAGATCCGGTTCACGACCTTCACCTTGTTCGACTGGAGGTGCCCGATGAAGTGCCAGCGGAACGCGTCGCCGTACTCGGCGTGCTTGCGCTCCAGGTCCTGCGCCCGGTTCTCTCCAACCACCTCGACGCCCGCCTCGGCGAGCACCGCCAGCTCCTCGAGCGGCACGTACTTGGTGGCAGCGACGATCGTGACGTCGGGGCCGACCTCCGTCCGGATGCGCGCGAGCGCGCTCCGCACAGCCTCAGGCGACACGGGCGACCACCCCCTGCACCCCGCGCGGCAGGCCGGTGCGTCGATGCGAGAAGAAGAGCTCCTCGTTGCACGAGGTGCAGAGGTCGATCCGATCGACGGAGCCGACGCCGGCGCGTCGCAGCGCCTGCTCCGCGGCGGCGGCGAGGTCGAGGGTGCAGCCGTCCACGACGCCGTCGCCGAACGTTGCGGCGAACTGCTCGGCCACCTCCGGGCCGACCTCGTAACAGCACGGCCCGATCGCAGGTCCCACGCATCCGGCCGCGGCGCCCCCGAGCGCACGGATGCCGGCGTCGACGACGCCCGCGAGCAGGCCGCGCCAGCCCGCGTGGACGACCGCCACGGCCGGCGCGCTGGCGACGGGGTCGCGCACGAGGGCGATCGGCAAGCAGTCGGCGGCGAAGGCGAGGAGCGGCAGCCCCGGCTCGTCCGTCCAGAGCCCGTCGCCGGGCCTGCCACGGCGCGCGGGGTCGGCACGGTGGACGTCGACCGAGTGCACCTGGCGGTTGAGCGCGAGCCGCTCCACGTCGGAGCCGATCTCGGCGCACAGGCGACGCCGGTTCTCGTCGACGCGCTCGACCAGGTCGCCTGTGAGGCGGCCGAGATTGAGAGACGCATAGGGGCCCTCGCTGACACCGCCCACTCTCGTCGAGAAGACGACCTCGTACGGCCCCGGCGCCTCCCAGCGGATCACGCGTCCAGGCTACGCGCCGACGAGCTCGCGCGCGGCGCGCTCGAGCAGCCAGTCCCGCTCGTTCCGCGCCGGCTCCTCGACCACCTCGTGGAGCAGCAGCCCGAGCACGCGCCCGAGCTCCCGGCCCTCCCGAAAGCCGAGCGCGAGCAGGTCCGAGCCGTCGACCGCGAGCTGCGCGAGCTCGTGCGGATGCCGGCGCTCCTCCGCGACGAGCTGCCGGAGGCGCGCGATTCCGGCCAAGGTCTCGGCCCGCGGCCGCTTCGCCGAGAGGTCGGCGGCCTTGTGCTCGAGCAGGTCGAGCGCCAGCTCCTCGCCGTGCCGCGCGAGAAAGCGCCGCGCGTCGACCGCGCGCGGCTCGTCCGGCTCCGCGAACGCGTGCTCGTGCACGATCCGGCCGACGTATGCCTGGAGCCGCGACGGGTAGCGGAGGCGCCGGAGCGCGCGCCGCGCGAGCGCCGCGCCGAGCGCCGCGTGATCGACCCCGGTGCGATCCGCTTCCGGCTTCCCGAGGTCGTGCAGGAGCGCGGCGAGGCGGACGGTCAGCCGAGCGCCGGCGTCGGCGGTTCCCTGCACGGCCTCGAACAGGTGCTCGTCGAGCGTGAGGTGCTGGCGCCGGCCGCGCTGCTCGTAGCCGACCGCCGGCTCGAACTCGGGCAGCACGTGCACCAGGACGCCAGTGTCCCGCGCGAGCCGGAGCGCGCGGGCCGGCTGGGCACCGAGGAGCAGCTTGGAGAGCTCCCCCATCCCGTCCGCCTGCAGGCCGCCGCCGATCCGCTCGGGGGAGACGAGCCGGATCGCGCCGGCTTCGTCGCGCATCTGCCGCAGCGTGTCCTCCTCGGGCTCGAGCCCGAGCGTCGAGACGAGTCGCAACCCGCGAACGAGGCGGAGCGGGTCTTCCGCGAAGCTCGTGGGCGAGACTGCACGCAGCACCCGGTTCCGGAGGTCGCGCTCGCCCTCGAGCGGGTCGACGAGCGCGCCGTCCGTCAGCCGTCGCGCGATCGCGTTCACGGTGAAGTCGCGGCGCTTCAGGTCCTCCTCGACCGAGATCGACGCATCGGCGACGATCGCGAAGTCGTGCCGGCCGGGGCCGGTGCTGACCTCCCGCCGCGGAGGGGCGAACTCGAGTCCGGCAGGCGCGAGCCGCCGTACCGCCTCGTCGCGCGGCGTGAAGCGGACGCCGACGAGGCGGTCGGCGACCACGAGGTCCTCCACCCAGCCGTGCGGCGCGAGCAGGTCGCGGAGCGTCTCCGTGTCGACGCCGGGGACGAGGAAGTCCGCGTCCTTCGACTCGAGCTCGAGCAGCTCGTCGCGCACAGCCCCGCCGACGAGATACGCGTCGAGGTCGAGCGAGCGGACGTAGTCCTCGATCTGCGTGCGCATGCGGCCATTCTGGCCGCGGCCGCCGCTACAGGTGGGCGATCGCCTCGATCTCGACCAGCGCGCCGGAGGGGAGCGCGCTGACCTCGACCGTCGAGCGGGCCGGCGGGCTTTCCCCCACGTGCTTCGCATAGACCTCGTTCATCGGCGCGAAGTCGCCAAGGTCGGTGAGGAACACCGTCGTCTTCACGAGCCTGTCGAGACCCGAGCCCGCCTCCTCCAGGATGGCGGCGAGGTTCGTGAGCACCTGCTCGGTCTGCTCGGCGATCCCGCTTCCGACCATCGTCGACTCCCCTGGCCGCAGCCCGAGCTGCCCTGCGACGAACACGAGGTCACCGGTGCGGACTGCCTGGTTGTACGGCGCGCCCTGGAACGGCGCGGGTGCGCGCTCCGTGCGCACAATGCTCTTCTCTGCCATCGGTCTCCTCCGTCAGCTCGTTGGGATGTGGCCGCCGCGGCAGGCGTTCGCGAGCGCGACGCCGAGCGCCTTGAAGATCGCCTCCAGCACGTGCTGGGAGTCCTCGCCGTCGATCAGCCGCACGTGCAGCGTCAGGCCGGCCGCCTCCGTCAGCTCCCGCAGGAAGCGAGACGCGAGGTCCGTCGCGAGACCGCCGGCATGCGCGGAGGTGAGGTCGACGTTCGACGCGAGGAGCGGCTCCTCCGACACCTCCAGCACGAGGTGCGCGAGCGCCTCGGCGGCCGGCATCGCGCCGGCGCCGTGCCCTGCCGCGCCCTCGGCCCGGAGGAGCGGCGCAAGCGCCTCGCCGAGCGCGCGGCCGGCGTCGGCGACCTCCGCCTCGGCGTCACTCGGCGGCAGCTCGAGCGCGAGCGCAAAGCGACCGCTGCGTGCGAGCAGGGTCAGCAGGTGGTCGAGGACCGGGAGCCCCGTGGCGACGTTCGCCGTGCCCGAGGCGGCGACGTCGATGCGCGCGCTCACGCGCCGAGCCTAACGAAACGGCTGCTGCCGGCTGACGCCACGAGCCGGGGGCCGCGCGAGTCAGAGATCGACGCGCTCGATGCTGGCGCCGAGTGCGCGCAGCCGCTCGTCGATCCGCTCGTACCCGCGGTCGATCTCGCCGACGTTGCCGATCCGCGACGTCCCGTCGGCGCACAACGCGGCGATCAGCATCGCCATCCCGGCGCGGATGTCGGGGCTCGTCAGCCGTTCCCCGTAGAGCTGCGACCGGCCGGTGACAACGGCCCGGTGCGGGTCGCAGAGGATGATCTTCGCCCCCATCCCCACGAGCTTGTCGACGAAGAAGAGCCGGCTCTCGAACATCTTCTCGAAGATGAGGATCGTCCCTTCAGCCTGCGTGGCGGTGACGACCGCGATCGACGTGAGGTCGGCCGGGAACGCCGGCCACGGCCCGTCCTCGATCTTCGGGATCTGGCCGCCGAGGTCGTCCTGCACGACGAGCTGCTGCCCCGGCGGGACGCGGATCGTGTGCTCCCCGACGTCCACGCGGACGCCGAGCCGCTCGAACGCCGGCAGGATCGAGGCGAGGTCGGCCGGGTCGACGTCCTCGATCGTGAGGTCGCCGCCCGTCGTCGCTGCGAGGCCGATGAAGCTGCCGACCTCGATGTGCTCCGGCGCGACACGCCACTCGCCGCCGCCCAGCGTCTCGACGCCCTCGATTCGCAGCAGGTTCGACTCGATCCCCTCGATGCGTGCACCGAGGGAGACGAGGAAGCGACAGAGGTCCTGGACGTGAGGCTCGCAGGCTGCGTTGCCGATGATCGTCTCGCCCTGCGCGAGCACGGCCGCCATGACGACGTTCTCCGTCGCCATCACGCTCGCCTCGTCGAGGAAGACGCGACGGCCGCGCAGCCCGTCGGTGCGCATCTCGAACTCGTGGTCGATCGTGATCTCGACGCCGAGCTCCGCGAGCCCGTGCACGTGCGGGTCGAGCCGGCGCCGCCCGATCACGTCACCGCCCGGAGGCGGCACCGTCACGCGCCCGAACCGGGCCAGCATCGGGCCGGCGAGCAGGAACGACGCGCGGATCCGGCGGCAGAGCTCCTCGTCGAGCCGCGTCTTCGTCACGCCTCGCGTGTCGACGACCGCCTCGTTCTCCCCGGCCCAGTCCACGTCGGCCCCGATGTCGACGAGCAGCTCGAGCATCGTCTGCACGTCGCGGATCCGCGGCAGGTTCGTCAGCCGCACCGGCTCGGCGGCGAGCACGCACGCGGCGAGGATCGGCAGCGCGCCGTTCTTGTTGCCGGCGGCTCGCACCGTGCCGCTCAGGGGGCGTCCGCCCTCGATCACGAAGGACTGCATCGTCTTCTCGGAGGAGAGGGTAGTCGTCATCGGCGGCCGGCCCGGCGGGCGGAGGCGGGGTATCGTAGACGTCGCGTGGAGGTGACGAGGGACAAGGCGTGGGCGACGCTCACCCATTACACGAAGGGCGAATCGCTGCTCCGCCACGCGCTCGCCGTGGAGGCGTCGACGCGCGCGTACGCACGCCGGCTGGGCGGGGACGAGGAGCTGTGGGGCGCTGTCGCGCTGCTCCACGATTTCGACTACGAGATGCACCCCACGCTCGAGCAGCACCCGCAGGAGGGCGCACCGATCCTCCGCGACGAGGGCTACCCGGAGGACGTCGTCGAGGCCGTCCTCTCGCACGCGGAGCACCTCGGCCTGCCGCGCGACACGCCGCTCAAGCGGACGCTCTTCGCCTGCGACGAGCTCTCCGGGTTCGTCCACGCCTGTGGCCTCGTCCGCCCCACGGGCGTGGACGGGCTGGAGCCGAAGTCCGTGCGGAAGAAGCTCAAGCAGCCGTCGTTCGCCGCCGGCGTCCACCGCGACGAGGTGTACGCCGGTGCAAAGCTGCTCGGCCTCGAACTCGACGAGCACGTCGCGAACGTCATCGCGGCGCTGCAGCCCATCGCGAGCGAGCTCGGCCTGCGAACGGCGGAGGACGCTGCGTAGCCCGCGGCGTCACGTGTGGATCCTCCCCAGGGTGCCGTAGCGGCTAGGCGATCGCGTCGACGAGCCGGTCGAGGTCTTCGTCGCTCGTCCACCACCCGCAGGACGCGCGCACGAGGCCCGTCCCGGGGATCTCGCGGACGACGACGCCTCTCTCGGCGAGCTGCGCGACGAGCGTCGGCGGGTCGTCGTGCCGGAACGCAACGAGCGTCGCGTCGCCGGGAACGACCTCGACGTGCGGCGCGAGCAGGTCGCGCAGCCGCTCGGCGCTGGCGCGTGCCCGCTCGTGCCACCAGTCGGGCCGGACGTCGAGCGCGGCCAGAAGACCTGCGAGCGCCGCCGGCGCCAGCCAGCCGGGGTCGAAGCGCGCGGCGCCGTCCCGCGCGACGAATGCACCGGTCGGCTCGTAGCTCGTCTGGGCGAAGTAGCTCGGCCGTCCGACACGCAGCCGCTCCGGATCGGCGACGACGAGGGCACCCGTGGCGTCCGGCCCGCAGAGCCACTTCTGCCCCGACATCGTGAGGAAGTCGAGCCCGGCGGCCTCGACGGGGATCGCACCGACCGACTGCGCGCCGTCGACGAGCACGGGCACGCCCGCCCGCTCCCGCAGCTCGCGCACCGGGAGAGCGCGGCCGCTCGTCC
>DASQNG010000189.1:0-27037 GCA_035645095.1 Gaiellaceae bacterium
ACACTGGATGCATGGCTGTCGTCGACATCGACAGGCACCATCAGGACCTCGTCGACGAGCTGATCTCGGACGTCGAGGGGTACTTCCCGGCCGTCGACAAGGAGCTGGTCTCGCGCGCCTTCCGCTACGCGGCCGCGGCCCACGAGGGGCAGGTGCGCAGCTCCGGAGAGCCGTTCCTCCACCATCCGTGGGCGGTGGCGAAGATCTGCGCCGAGCTTCATCTCGACGAGCAGTCGGTCGCGGCCGCGCTCTTGCACGACGTGGTCGAGGACACCCAGATCGACCCCGACGAGCTTCGCGCCGAGTTCGGCGCCGAGATCGCGCAGCTCGTCGAAGGTGTCACGAAGCTGACGCGCACCACCTTCCAGAGCCGCGAGCAGTCGGAGGCCGAGAACTTCCGCAAGATGATCGTCGCGATGGCGCAGGACGTGCGCGTGATCCTGATCAAGCTCGCGGACCGGCTCCACAACATGCGGACGATCGAGTACCAGGGCAAGCAGGCGCAGGTGCGCAAGGCGAAGGAGACGCTCGAGGTGTACGCGCCGCTCGCGCACCGGCTCGGCATCCACGCGCTCAAGTGGGAGCTGGAGGACCGCTCGTTCGAGATCCTCCACCCGCGCAAGTACGCCGAGATCCGGGCGATGGTCGCCGACCGGCGCGCCGATCGGGAGGCGCAGGCGGAGAAGGCGGGGGAGGTCCTGAAGGCCGAGCTCGCGAAGGTCGACATCCCGGCCGAGATCTCCGGCCGCGCGAAGCACTTCTACTCGATCTACGACAAGATGGCCAAGAAGGGCCGCGAGTTCAACGAGATCCACGACCTGACGGCGATGCGCGTGATCGTGGAGCGCTCCGGCGACGAGGGGACGCGCGACTGCTACGGCGCCCTCGGGCTCATCCACTCGCTCTGGAAGCCCATGCCGGGCCGATTCAAGGACTTCGTCGCGATGCCGAAGTTCAACCGCTACCGGGCCCTGCACACGACCGTGATCGGCCCGGAGGGGACCCCGCTCGAGATTCAGGTGCGGACGCGGGAGATGCACGAGGAGGCCGAGTACGGGATCGCCGCCCACTGGGTCTACAAGCGCGGCAAGGGCAAGCAGGAGGACGAGTGGCTGACGTGGGTGCGCTCGTTGATGGACTGGCAGCAGGACGAGGCCGACCCGCGCGAGTTCATGAAGACCTTCAGGACCGACCTCTTCGACGACGAGGTCTACGTCTTCACGCCGAAGGGCGAGGTGAAGACGCTGCCGCAGGGCGCGACGCCGATCGACTTCGCCTACGCCGTCCACACCGACGTGGGCCACAACACGGTCGGCGCGAAGATCAACGGCCGGATCGTGCCGCTCCACTACCGGCTGAAGAACGGCGACTTCGTCGAGATCCTCACCTCGAAGTCGGGTCGGGGGCCGTCGCGCGACTGGATGACGCTCGCCGCCTCCTCCCGCGCGCGGAACAAGATCCGCCAGTTCTTCCAGCGCGAGACGCGCGGCGAGACCGAGGCCAAGGGGCGGGACCTGCTCGACGCGGCCCTGAAGGCGCAGAGCCTGCCGTACCGCAAGCTGCAGGGCTCGGCGGTGCTCGCGCAGGTGATCCGCGACACCGGCTTCAAGAAGGCGGAGGACTTCTACATCGCGCTCGGCTCTGGGAAGCTCCAGGCCGGGTCGATCGTGAACAAGGTGCTCCAGCGGCTGAAGACCGAGGAGGTCGCCGAGGAGCCGGTCGTCACGCGCAAGCCGGCGCGCGCCCGCTCGACCGTCGCCGGCGACTCGCTCGGGATCCGGGTGCACGGTGTCGAGGACGTGCTCGTGCGGATGGCCAAGTGCTGCACGCCCGTCCCGGGCGACGCGATCCTCGGCTACATCTCGCTCGGCCGCGGCATCACGATCCACCACGCCGAGTGCCCGAACGCGAAGGCGCTGATGAAGAACCCGGAGCGATTCACGCCGGTCGAGTGGGACGGCGGCAGCGCTGCGAGCTTCCGCGTCCAGATCGCGCTCGACTCGTTCGACCGGCCGCGGCTCCTGGAGGACGTCGCTCGCACCTTCGCGGAGCACGGCGCCAACATCGTCTCCTACGGCGGCGTCGTCGAGGACGGGATGGCGCGCAACTGGTACACGGCGGAGGTGGGAGAGGTGAAGGAGCTGCGCTCGCTCCTGACAGCGCTGCGGAACGTCGACGCGGTCTTCGACGCGTACCGCGTCACGCCGTCCTGAGGCGGCGCGGCGGCAGGAGGGTGGCCGCCGCGCCGCCCGGACGTCTTTACGCCGAAGGCCGGAGGTCGTCGTCCTGGCGGTAGCTCGACTGACTGTCGGCGCCGCCGCGGCCGAACGGGTGCAAGCCGCCGTGCATCCGGCGCATGCCCTTCAGCCCGTGCTTGCCGTGCCCGCCGCGGAAGCCTGGGCCGGCCGGGCGCTCCCCTTGCACCCTCGCGGTGACGCGCTCCTTCATCCGCGCCGCGTGCTCGTCACGCTGCGCCTTCGTCAGCCGACCGGCTGCGACGGCGGCGTCGAGCCGCTTCACGTGCTCGGCGACGAGCGCGTCCACGAGTCCGTCGACCGACTTCCCCTGCTCCTGCGCGACCTGCGCCAGGGTCTTCCCGGCCCGCAGGCTCGCGCGCAGCGCGACCTGCGTGGTGCCGAGGTAGGTCGCGGCGGCTGCGAGCTTGGCGCCGCGCAGGGCGCCGTGGCCGTGGCCGCGGAAGCCGTGTCCGTGCAGCCGGGGCCCACCGAGGAGGGGGTGCTCGCCTGCCCGGATGCGCTTCTTGAGCCGGTCGGCCTGCTCCTGCGTCAGGCGGCCGCTCTTCACGGCCTCTTCGACGCGGTTCTCGAGCGCCTGCTCGAGGGCGGCGCTCAGCTTCTGCGGGCTGACGCCGAGCTGCTTCGCGGCGTCCTCGACCACTGCCTTCGTCTCGTCGCGCGGCGAGAGCTGCGTGGCGCCGATCGCCGCGCCGCCGCCGCCGACGAGGAGCGCGGCGCCGGCTCCCACCGCGAGTCTCCGCCTCGTGTTGGTGCTCATCTCGAGTCCTTCCTGTAGGTGCACGGACATTCCAGCAGCGCGGGCTAAGACCCGGCTAAGAAGGGCTGGCACGCTCGTGCCCGACTAGGCGGTCGGCCGTTCGCCGAGGGTGACCGTGACGGTGCGGCTGTCGCCACCGCGCTCGACGGTGAGGTGGAGCCGGTCGCCCGGCTGTCTCGCCGCGACCGCGCGCCGCAGGCCGGCCGCGTCGGCGACGGCTTCACCGTCGGCTGCGGTGACGAGGTCGCCCGCCCGCAGGCCGTCACGCTCCGCGGGGGTCCCGCTCCGAACCTCGGTCACGCGGGCACCCCCGTCTCCGTCCTCGAGCGTGACGCCGAGGTACGCGTGGGCGACCGCGCCGTCCGCCATCAACGTGGCCGCGATCCTCTGCACCGTCTTCGCCGGGACGGCGAAGCCGACGCCGTCGTTGCCGCCGGACTCGCTCTCGATCTGCGAGTTCACACCGACGACGCGGCCGTCGAGGTCGAGCAGCGGCCCGCCGGAGTTGCCGTGGTTGATCGCGGCGTCCGTCTGGATCGCGTCGTCGATCGCGAAGCCGTTCGGCGAGCCGATCTCGCGGCCGACGGCGCTCACGATGCCCGCCGTGACGGTCTGCTCGAGACCGAACGGGCTGCCGATCGCGACGACCGGGTCGCCGACGCGGACGGCGTCCGAGTCGGCGAGCTCGAGCGCGACGAGGCTCGCAGCCGGGGACTGGACGCGCAGCACCGCGAGGTCGGTCGACGCGTCGCTCCCGACGACCGTCGCCTCGGCACGCGTCCCGTCGGCGAAGACGACGGCCACTGCGCCCGCGCCGGCGACGACGTGGTGGTTCGTGACGATGTGGCCGGCGCGGTCGAGCACGAACCCGGACCCCTGGCTCGTGCCGCTGCCGCGGCCGAACGGGGACGTCGACTGCGTTTGCGCCTCGACCGTCACGACGGACCGCGACGCTCGCGCCAGCACCTCGGCGATCGGCGTCGTCGACCGTGCGACGGGCTGCGCCGAGGTCACCGTCACCTGACGCACGCCGTCGCCGCCCGGGTCGAGCAGCGCGTACGCACCGGCACCGGCACCGGCACCGGCGGCGCCGGCGCCGAGGGCCACGGCCGAGGCCAGCACGGCACGGGTCAGCCTGAACGGCTTCGCCTTCATCGTCTCCTCGCTTTCTCTCGTGGCATCGACGAGCCCAGGAGACCAGTCGCACCTGAAGGAAGGCTGAGATGCGGGTAACAGTCGTCTAAGAGTGACGCGGGGCGAGCGCGAGGCGCATCAGCGTCCCACCGTCCGGCGGTCGCTCGACCGTCACCGAGCCGCCGTGGGCCTCGGCGACCTGGCGGACGATCGCGAGGCCGAGGCCGGAGCCCGGGAGTGAACGGGCACTGTCGGCGCGGTAGAAACGGTCGAAGACGAAGGGCAGGTCTCTCTCGCTGATCCCGGGGCCGTGGTCGCGCACGACGACCTCGCCGTCTGCGACCGCGACTTCGACCTCGCCGCCGGGCGGGCTCCACTTCGCCGCGTTGTCGAGCAGGTTCGACACGGCGCGCTCGATCGTGCCGGGGACGCCGCGGACGAGCGTCTCGTCGAGCCGGGCGCTGATCGTGACCGTGGGCCGGTTCCGCCGCGTCCGTTCGATCGCCTCTGCCGCGACGAGGTCGAGGCGGACGTCCTCCGGCTCCGCCGGCGCCTGGTCGCCACGTGCGAGCTCGACGAGCTCGGCGATGAGCGCGGTCATCTCCGTCAGCTGCTCCGACACGTCGTGCAGCAGCTGCGTCCGCTCTACGGGCGGCAGGCCGTCCCCGCGGGCGAGCACCTCGATGTTCGTGCGCAGGCTCGTGAGCGGCGTGCGCAGCTCGTGCGACGCGTCGGAGACGAGCTGCCGCTGCGCCCGCGCCGAGGCCTCGAGCGCGGCCAGCATCGTGTTGAAACTGCCGGCGAGGCGCGACAGCTCGTCGGTCCCGCTCTCGTCGATCCGCCGCGACAGGTCGCGTGTCTCACTCACCTCCTCAGCGGCCACGGTGAGCCGCCGCACCGGAGCGAGCACCGCTGTGGCGACCGCGAGACCCAACGCGGCGGCGAGGCCGATCCCACCGGCCGCGATCAGGAGCAGCAACGTCCGAATCCGGCCCAGCGCAGCGTCCACCTCGTCGAGCGGGCGCGCGATCTGGAGCGCGTACCCGGGCTGCTGCGCGGGAACGGTGTAGACGCGGACGTGCCGGCCGGCGACGGTCGCGTCGGAGAAGTAGGCGCCCTCGTCGCCGCGGGCCGCCAGGCGGGTCCGCTCCGTCACCGGCAGCTCCACCCGCGCGTCCGGAGGCGTGATCGCCTCGCCCTCGGCCGTTGCGAGCTGCGTGAACCCGGAGGCCGCGCCCAGCGGGTCGCGTGGCCCACCGAGGATGCGGTCGCCGGTGAAGGCGTCGTCGAACACGCGCAGCCGCACCGTCTGGACGCGCTCGCGCAGAGCCTCGTCGACCTGCCCGTAGAGCTCGTTACGCACAAGCACGTATGTCAGACCGGACGCGCCCACCACGGCCACGGCCACGGCGAGCGCGACCGCGAGCGTCAACCGCTGCCGGACGCTCATGCTTCCCGGAGCGCGTAGCCGACACCGCGGATCGTCTGGATCAGGCGCGGGCGGCCACCCTGCTCGGTCTTGCGCCGCAGGTAGCCGATGTAGACGTCGAGCGAGTTCGATCCGAAGCCGAAGTCGTAGCCCCAGACGCGTTCGAAGATGAGCGACCGCGTCAGCACCTGCCGCGGGTTGCGCAGGAAGAGCTCGAGCAGCGAGAACTCCGTCCGCGTCAGCTCGATCGGATCCCCGGCGCGCCGCACCTCGCGGGTCGACGGGTCCAGCTCGAGGTCTGCGAAGCGCAGTACCTCCGACGGGGCGGGCGCACGGCGCAGCAGCGCGCGCAACCGTGCGAGCAGCTCCTCGAGCGCGAACGGCTTCACGAGGTAGTCGTCGGCGCCCGCATCGAGGCCGGCGACGCGGTCCGAGACCTCGTCGCGCGCCGTCAGCATCAGGATCGGCAACCGGTTCCCGGCCGCGCGCACGCGCCGAGAGACCTCGAGCCCGTCGAGGCGCGGCATGGCCACGTCGAGCACCACGGCGTCGGCGTCGTCGAGCTGTTCGAGCGCCGCCGCCCCGTCGGCCGCGAGCTCGACCTGGTACCCCTCGAGCTGCAGCGCGCGCCGGAGCGACTCCCGCACCGCCGAGTCGTCGTCCACCACGAGCACGCGCATGGCGTCATTGTGCGCCGCCCCGCTAAGAGTCGCGTAAGAGGTCGGGCCGCTGCGATCCTTCAACGAGGGATCGTGCACGGTCGGGCGACTGACCCTCGATCGAGGGATGGACGGCGGCCGAGCGCGGAGTACAACGAGAGCGGGGAGTGGAGCCGCGCTCCGCCGCGCCGCCCGCCTCGCCAGCCGGGGCGGGCGCGCGGCTGCGGCCCTTCCCGCCTAATCGGGCGTGGACGGTGGCCGGGTCGCGCCCTCGCCGGGCGCCGGGCGCACGTACGGGGACACGAGCGTCGCGACCCGCCCGAGGAGCTCGCGGTCGGCCGCCTGAAGCTCGCCCGACACCTCGAGCTCCGCCGCGCGCATGCCCTCCCACACGATCGGGAACGCTGACACCGGCGCCTCGTCCCCGGCCGCAGGCCCCGGCTCCAGCCGGTCTCCCGCGACGAAGCTGACTCGGACGAAGCGGTCGAGCCGCTCGTGCAGGACCGCGACCGTCGCGCGCAGGACCTCGGTCGGATCGCCGCCGCGGTTCAGCACCCGCTCCACCGCCTCGAGCGCGCCCGAGCGGCTCACGCGTCGAGGTCGTCGCCCTCGAAGGCCCGCAGACGTTCGCGGTAGTTGCTCGGCACCTCCGCCGGCCGGCGGTCCGCGAGCCCGACGAGGACGAGCGTCTGTGACGCGGTCACCATCAGCGTGTCGTCGATCGCACGGTACGCCGCGCACTCGAACGTCACGCTCGAGCGGCCGACGCGCGCGAGCCGGACGAAGATCTCGAGCAGGTCGTCGAAGCGCGCGGGCGCGTGGTACTCCACGTTCGACGCCCGCATCACGAAGTCGTGGCCGTCGATCCAGAGGCCGCTCATGCCGAGGTGGCGGTGGTACTCGGTGCGCGCGTGGTCGAAATACGGCAGGTACCGCCCGTAGTAGACGACGCCCTGGGCGTCCGTGTCGGAAAACCACACCCGTGCCGTCGCCGAGAACTTGAACGGCGGCTTGCGGTCGGTGTCGCGGCCGAGCTCCGGTTCCACGCGGCGATCGTACTCGCGCACAATGGCGAGGTGAGCCAGACGATCGAGGCACCGCTGCGAGTGCAGGAGCCTGCCGAGCAGGACGACCGGCAGGAGGAGCGGCCGTGGATCGTGCTCGTCTGGAACGACCCGATCAACCTGATGACCTACGTGACCTACGTCCTCCGCAAGCTCTTCGGGTACTCGCAGGCGAGGGCGGAGCAGCTGATGCTGCAGGTCCACAACGAGGGGAAGGCGGTCGTGTCGTCCGGCACGCGCGAGAAGGCGGAGTACGATGTCGAGCGGCTCCAGGCGCACGGTCTGTGGGCCACGTTGCGGCAGGACTAGGTGCTCCGGCGTGAACGCGACGGGTACCGGCTCCGGCTCGGCCGCGACGAGCGGGAGCTGCTGGCGCGGCTGGCGCGCGAGCTGCGTGACCTCGTCGTCGACGATCAGGCGGACCCGTCGCTCGAGCGGCTCTTCCCGCCGGCGTCGGCGGACGCTCGGGATGCGGCGGACTTCGACCGGCTCGTCCGGTCGAGCCTCGTCGCCACGAAGACGCACGCGCTCGCGACGCTCGAGCGTACGGCGGGGGAGGAGCGGCTGACCGCGCAGGAGCTCGAGCAGTGGCTCGTCGCGCTGAACGACCTGCGGCTCGTGCTGGGGACGCGCCTCGGCGTGACGGAGGACCTCGACGAGCGGCGCTACGCGGAACCGGGCGTCGGCCTCTACGCCTGGCTCACGTGGTTGCAGGCGACCGTGATCGAGGCCGTGGCGGGCGAGCTCTGACCGCTACGAGCGGATCAGCTCGAGCACCTCGTCGCGCTTGGCCTCCATCAGCGCCACGGAGCGCGCCTCCAGGTTGAGGCGCAGGAGCGGCTCGGTATTGGAGGGACGGACGTTGAAGTGCCAGTCGTCGGCGTCGACGGAGACCCCGTCGAGGTGCGAGATCCGCGCCTCGGCTGCGTAGCGCTCCTCCAGCTCGCGCAGCTTCGCCGGCACGTCCGCGACCGGCGTGTTGAGCTCGCCGGTGATGAAGAAGCGCTCGCGGAACGGCGCGAGCAGCTCCGAGAGCTTGCGACCACGCTTCGAGATCAGCTCCAGCATGAGCAGGAACGGGACGACTCCGGAGTCCGCCTGCGAGAAGTCGCGGAAGTAGTAGTGGGCGGAGACCTCGCCGCCGAAGACTGCGCCCTCCTCGCGCATCCGGTGCTTGATGTACGCGTGGCCGACGCGGTTCACGAGCGCTTCGCCCCCGGCACGCTCGATCGCCTCCGGCACCGCCCAGCTCGCACGGACGTCGTAGATCACCTTGCCGCCCGGCTCCTTCTCGAGCACGGACTCGGCGAGGAGCGCGGTGACGAAGTCGCCGGGCACGAACTCCCCGAGGTCGTCGACGAAGAAGCAGCGGTCGGCGTCGCCGTCGTAGGCGACCCCGAGGTCTGCGCCCTCGTCGCGCGTCATGCGGATGATGAACTCGCGGTTCTCGGGGAGGAGCGGGTTCGGCTCGTGGTTCGGGAACGTCCCGTCCGGCTCGAAGTGGCAGCAGACGGCACTGACGGGCAGCCGCTCGAGGACCGGCGGCAGCATCGCGCCGGCCATCCCGTTCGCCGCGTCCACGACCACGCGGAGCGGCCGGATCGCCGCCCGGTCGACGAACGAGAGCACCTTGTCCACGAACGCCGGGTAGACGTCCAGCGTGCTCACCTCACCCCGGCGCCCGACGTCGGGTCGTTGCGACACGAGCTCCTGCGCGCGGTCGCGGACGTCGAGCAGGCCCGACTCGCCGCCGACCGGGAGGGCGCCCGCGCGCACGATCTTCATCCCGGTGTATTCCTTCGGGTTGTGCGACGCGGTGACGGCGATGCCGCCGTCGAGCCCGAGGTCGCCGACGGCGAAGTAGACCATCTCCGTGCCGACGAGCCCGAGGTCGACGATGTCGGCGCCGCCGTCCGCGGCGCCTTCGATCACCGCCGCGGCCATCGTGGGTGCCGAAACGCGCATGTCCCGCCCGACGGCGATCCGGCGCGCTTCGAACTGCTCGACGTACGCCCGGCCGATCGCGTAGGCGCCGTCCTCGTCGAGCTCCGTCGGATGGATGCCGCGGACGTCGTACGCCTTGAAGACCTTGGGGTCGAGCACGGCGCGATGCTACGGGAACGGCCGCGCCGCGCGGCGCAGCCGCGAGGGTGCTCGCAACTACAATCACGACGTGGAGCGCAAGCTCGCGACCGTCGTCTTCGTCGACCTGGTCGGCTCGACCGAGTTCGTCTCCCGGCGCGACCCTGAGATTGTCCGTCGGCGCGTGACCGCGTTCTTCGAGCACGTTTCCCGCTGCATCACGACGCACGGCGGCATCGTCGAGAAGTTCGCCGGCGACGCCGTGATGGCGGCGTTCGGGATCCCGCAGGCACACGAGGACGACGCCGACCGCGCGATCAGCGCCGCGGCGGCGATCATGGAGGCCGTGCACGGGCTGGGGCTCGAGGCGCGGGTCGGGATCGAGGCCGGAGAGGTCGTCGCCGACGAGTCCGAGTCGACATTCGCGACGGGCGAGGCGGTCAACGTCGCCGCGCGGCTGCAGCAGGCGGCTGCGCCGGGCGAGATCCTGCTCGGCCCGTTCGCGCAGCGGCTCGGCGCGGCGTGCGCGGAGACGGAGGAGCGCGGCAGCCTCGACCTGAAGGGGTTCGGCATCCCCGTCACCGTCCATCGGCTCCTCCGCCTGCGCGAGGCGACGACGCGCGCCCCCTCCGTCGCAGCGCCGCTCGTCGGGCGGGAGGCGGAGCTCGAGCTGCTGCGGATCAGCTTCACGCGCGCCGCGCGCGACCGCCGGGCGCACGTGTTCACGATCTACGGCGAGCCCGGCGTGGGGAAGAGCCGCCTCGTCCGCGAGTTCCTCGCGGGGGTCGAGGGGGCGACGATCCTGACCGGGCGCTCGCTACCGTACGGCGAGGGAGTGACCTACTGGCCGCTCGCCGAGATGGTGAAGGTCGCCGCCGGGATCGCGGACGACGATCCCGTCCAGCAGGCGGTCGAGAAGCTCCGGGCCTGCTGCGGCGACGACGCGATCGCCGACCTGCTCGCGCTCGCCTCCGGCGTGCTCGAAGCGGTGGAGACGGAGCGGAGCCAGCAGGAGATCGCCTGGGCGGCGCGCGAGTGGGCGGCGGAGCTCGCGTCGGCGCAGCCGCTCGTGCTCGTCTTCGAGGACATCCACTGGGCCGAGGAGCCGCTGCTCGACCTCGTGGAGCTGCTCGCGGAGCGGGTGAAGGACGCGCCGCTCCTGATCGTGTGCCTGGCACGGCCGGAGCTGCTCGACCTCCGCCCGGGGTGGGGGGGCGGCCGCGTGCGCGCGACCGCGATCGAGCTGACGCCGCTCGGCGCCGAGGACAGCGAGGAGCTGCTCGACGCCCTGCTCGCCGAGCACGAGCTCCCTGAGGACGAGCGGCGCGCGATCCTCGAGAAGACCGAGGGGAACCCGCTCTTCGTGGAGGAGACGACGCGGATGCTGCTCGAGGGCGGCAGCGCCAAGCGGATCCCCGACACGTTGCAGGCGCTGATCGCCGCCCGCATCGACCGGCTGCCGCGCGCGGAGAAGTCGCTCCTCCAGCGTGCCTCCGTGATCGGCCGCATCTTCTGGACGGGCGCGCTCGCGGCGCTCGTGCCGGACGCCGAGGAGTTCGAGCAGGCGCTCGAGGACCTGCTCGACCGCGAGTTCGTCCGCCGTGAGAGCCGTTCTTCGATCACCGGCGAGCGCGCGTACCGCTTCAAGCACGTCCTGATCCGCGACGTCGCCTACGCCGCGCTGACGAAGGGCGCACGGGCGGAGCTGCACCAGCAGGTCGCAGCCTGGCTCGGCGTCCGGGCGGCGGACGAGCTCGTCGAGATCCGCGCGTACCACCTCGACCGCGCGGCGACGCTGCTCGAGGAGCTCGACGGCGTCGTGCCCCGGCAGCTCGCCGCCGCCGCGGCGCGGGCGCTCGAGGGCGCGGGGCGGCGCGCGCTCGCGCGGGAGGGGAACCGTGCGGCCCGGCGGCTGCTCGCGCGCGCGGCGGAGCTCGAGCCGACGCTCGAACGCCGCTTCCTCGCGGCGCGCGCGGCCGGGAAGCTCGCCGACCTGCCGGCGCTCGCGGCCGAGATGGGGTCGGTCTTCACCGGCGCGGTCGAGGCGGGCGACGAGCGCCTGCAGGGGCTCTCGCTCGCGGCGCTCGCCGACGTGGCGCTGCTGCGCGACGGCGACCTCCCGCGCGGGCGGGAGCTCGTCGAGCAGGCGCTCGTCCTGCTCGAGCACGCGGCTCCCGAGGACCGCTACGAAGCGCTCAGCGCCCGGGGACGCATCGGCTGGTGGCTCGGCGACCTGGCCGACGATGAGCCGTGGCTCTGCCGGGCGCTCGAGGCCGCGCGCGAGACCGGTCGGCGCGACCTCGAGGCGAACGCGGCCGAGGAGCTCGCGAGCATCGCGATCGCGCGGCTCGACCTCGAGCGAGCCACGACCCTGAGCGCCGAGGCGCTCGAGCTCGCCGAGGAGAGCGGCAACATCAACGTGATCGGGTGGGCGCTGACCACGAGTGCGAAGATCGACGAGCTCCGCGGGCGCCTCGACGAGGCTGCCGACGCGCTCGACCGCGCCGAGGAGCTCTTCTCGCAGTCCGGGAGCGCGTGGGCGCTCGCCCGCGTCCTCAACGCGCGGGCGTGGGTCGAGTGGCGCGGCGGCGAGGTCGCGGCTGCCGAGCGACGCTTCCGCGACGCGATCCGCATCCTCAAGCCGCTCGAGGACCGCGGCACCCTCTGCGAGAGCCAGCGCGGGCTCGCGCAGGTGCTCGTGGCGCGCGGGAAGCTCGACGAAGCGGAGCGCCACGCGCTCGAGGCGCGGCGAACCGTCGGGCCGCACGACAACATGTCCCGCGCGTCGACGCGGATGGCGCTCGGGCTCGTGCGCGCCGCGCAGGGCCGCGACGACGAGGCCGAGGAGCTGCTCCGCGAGGCCCTGCAGGTGCTCGAGGGGACGGAGCTGCGGCTGACGCGGCGTGAGGTGCTCGAGGCGCTCGCGCAGTTCCTCGGCTCCCGCGGCCGGCGCGACGAGGCGGCGGCGTTCGAGGCGGAGCTCGCGAGCTACGCGCCCGTGCTCGCCCCGGCTTCGTAGAGCACTCGCCGGATCGCGAGGGTCGACGCTTCGTCGGGCGACTCCGAGATAACCGTTGCCGGACGCTCGAACCGTGCGAGCGCGGCGGCGAGCGGCTCGGCCCGCAGCGTCCCCTCGCCGTAGCGCAGGTGCTTCGTCTCGTTCCGGTTGGCGTAGGCGATGTCGGAGAAGTGGACGTGGAACGGGGCGTCGGGCTCGAGCACCGCGTCGACCGCCGCGAGCGCGGACGTGAACGCCTCGGGCTCGGCGTAGCCGCCGTCGGAGGTCGCGTGCAGGTGCGCGAAGTCGAGCACGGGGCGCACGAAGTCGACGCGCGCTGCGAGGTCGACGACGTCGTCCAGCGAGCCGAGCTCGCGCACGCGGCCCATCACCTCGATCCCGAAGGGAACGAGCCGCTCCTTCGCGATCAGCTTCTCGCGCAGCCGCTCGAGCGACGCCGCCACGTCCGCCAGCGTGCGCTCGCGGTCGCGGCCGAGCCAGAAGCCCGGGTGGATCACGACGAGCTCCGCAGCCGCCGCGGTCGCGATTCCCGCGCAGCGGTCGAGGGCGCCGAGCGCCATCCGCGCCTTCCGGTCGTCGGGGTGCCCGGGGAACGCGAAGAGCGGGGCATGCACCGAGAGGGCCACGTCGTGCGCGCGCGCGAGCTCGCCCAGCCTGCCCGCGAACTCGTAGTCGAGCCAGAAGCCGCTCTCCAGCCCGAGCTCGCACGCGTCGTAGCCACGCGCCGCCAGCAGCTCCACCGCCAGCTCCGGCGACTCGCGCGACGGTGCGTCCGCCGGCCCGACCCTGATCGCTCCCACGGAACGACTCTATGTCGTCCGACGCCGGTCCTACCCTTTTCGGCATGGCACGGACCCCCTCGCGGATCGACCTCCTCGAGCTCGACATCGACCTGCGGCTCGCCGATCTCTGGCGCGAGGCGGGCGAGGTCGGCGAGTGGAGCATGGAAGTCGTGGCGGCGTTCATGCGCGCCGCGTACGGCAAGGGCTACTGCGACGCGCTCACCGAGGACTCGCCGGGCTCGCTCTGCCACGACCACGGGTACCGAATCCCGCCGCGACGCGAGCGCACGCCGGACGTCGTCTAGCCGCCCGGCCGGGCCCGCCGCGGTACCATCCACGGGCGATGGCTCGTCCCGGCGCCACGCGCAGCCCCGCGCGCCTCGTGATCGCGCTCTCCGTCGCGGCCGTGCTGGCCGTGTTCCTGCTCTACACCTCGATCGCGGGCGGCGGCACCGCGATGATCCAGCCGAGTGAGCTCGAGGGCCGCTCCGAGCGGGTCAGCCTCGCCGGCCACGTCGTCGGCTCGCCGACCGGCGACGCTCACGGCGAAGGCCTGCGCTTCGAGCTGCGGAACATCAAGGGCGACACGGGCGCTCGCGTCCAGGTGCTCTACCAGGGATCCGTCCCCGACCTCATGGGTGCGGGGCGCGACGTGGTCGTCGACGGCCAGCTGCGCGAGGGCGTCTTCGTGGCGGTGCCGGGCACGCTCGTCACGAAGTGCCCGTCGAAGTACGCGCCAGAGGCGTAGGTGCCAGAGCTCGGCCGCGCCGCGCTCGCCGCCACGCTCGGCCTGTCGCTCTACGCGCTCGTCGCCGGCGCGTGGGCAGCGTGGCACGGGCGCCGCCGCCTTGCGCTCTCGGCGCAGAACGCGCTCCTCGGCGCCTTCGGGACGACGTTCGTCGCCTCGGCAGTCCTCGTCGTCGCCCTCGTCCGCAACGACTTCTCGTTCGTCTACGCCTGGGCACACACGAGTCGGGCGCTCCCGGTGGGATACACGCTGTCGGCCTTCTGGGGCGGGCAGGAGGGGTCGCTCCTCCTCTGGCTGCTGATCCTGACGGGCTACGCGGCCGCGGCCGTGCTCCTCAACCGGCGACGGGCGCGCGACCTCGTCGTCTGGGTCGTCCCGGTGCTCGCCGGCGTGGCCGTCTTCTTCTCGTTCCTCGTCGTCGCGGTCGCCTCGCCGTTCGCCACCCAGGTCGCGCAGCTCGACGGCCGCGGGCTGAACCCGAGCCTGCAGAACCCGTACATGATGGCCCACCCGCCGCTCCTCTACCTGGGCTACGTCGGCCTGACGGTGCCGTTTGCGTTCGCGATCGGCTCGCTGCTCGCGCGGCGGACGGACGAGCGCTGGATCATCGCCACGCGCCGCTGGACGCTCGTCGCGTGGACGTCCCTCGGGATCGGGCAGCTGCTCGGGTCGCACTGGGCGTACGAGGAGATCGGCTGGGGCGGCTACTACGCCTGGGACCCGGTCGAGAACGCCGCGCTGATGCCGTGGCTCGCGGCGACCGCGTACCTGCACTCGGTGATGATCCAGGAGAAGCGAGGGATGCTGAAGGTCTGGAACGTCCTGCTCGTGCTGCTCGCGTTCGGGCTCTCGCTCTTCGGCACCTTCCTCACGCGCTCCGGGATCGTCAGCTCGGTCCACTCCTTCACCGAGGGCTCCATCGGGCCGTGGTTCCTCGGCTTCATCTGCCTCGTCGTGCTCGGCTCGCTCGCGCTCGTCTTCTCGCGCCTGCCGCTCCTGCGTGCGCGCACGCGGCTCGAGTCGCTGGTCTCGCGGGAGGCGACGTTCCTCTACAACAACCTGCTGCTCGTGGCGCTGACGCTGACGATCCTCTGGGGCGTCGCCTACCCGATCCTGCACGAGCTCGTCTACGGGGAGCAGCGGCTCGTCGGCCAGGGCTACTACAACTTCTTCCTCCGCGTCTTCGGGCTGCCGCTCCTCCTCCTGATGGGAATCGGGCCGCTCGTCGCGTGGCGGCGCGCCTCGCTCCGGGGGCTGGCGGCGACCTTCGCCTGGCCGCTCGGCGCCGCGCTCGTGACGGGTATCGCGCTGCTCCCGCTCGGTGCCGGCTCCTCGATCCCGGGGCTGATCGCGTACAGCTTCTCCGCATTCGTGCTCGCGTCGATCGTGCTCGAGTTCGTGCGGGGCACGCGGGCGCGACGCTCGCTCGCCGGCGGCTCTTGGCCGCGCGCGTTCAGCGAGCTCGTGGGACGGAACCGCCGCCGCTACGGCGGTTACGTCGTGCACGCGGCCGTCGTGCTGCTCGCCGTCGGCGTCGCCGGGTCGAGCGCCTACGACACCGTCGCGGAGGGGCGGCTCGCGACCGGGGAGACGCTCGCCGTGGGCGACTACCGGCTGACGTACGAGCGGCTCGACGAGCGGGAGGCGGCGAACGCGACCGAGGTGCGCGCCGTGCTGGCGGTGCGCCGCGGCGGGAGGGATCTCGGCACGGTCGAGGCAGGGAAGAACGCCTATGCCGCGGAACGGCAGGTCACGAACGAGGTCGGGATCCGGAGCGATCTCGTGACGGCCGAGGATCTGTTCGTGGTCGCCGAGCAGGTCAACCCGGACGGAACGGTCTACTTCCGCGTCTTCGTGAAGCCGCTCGTGAACCTGATCTGGCTCGCCGGTGCCGTGTTCCTGCTCGGCTCGCTCGTCGCGATGTGGCCGGACGCGCGCGAGCAGCGGCGCCTCGCGACCCGTTACGCGGGCGCGGGCATGCCGGCCGAGTCGTGACGCTCGCGCTCGTCCTCGGCGCGCTGCTCGCCGCGGCGTGTGTCGTCCTCGTCGCCCTGCCGTACCTGCGGGAGCCGAACCCTGCCGAGGACGCGCTCGAGGAGCCGGGAGAGCTGGAGCGGCGCCAGCTCGAGCTCGCCGAGGTGCGCGACCGCGCGCTCGCCGCGCTGAAGGAGCTCGAGTTCGACCACCGCACCGGGAAGGTCTCCGACGCGGACTACCGCGCGCTCGTCGGCCCGCTGCGGCGCGAGGCGGCGGAGGCCCTCCGCGCGCTCGAGCCGCAGGCGGGGGAGACACGCGCGCGTGTGGCAACGCGGCCGCGCGGGTAGGGACGGTGGATGGAACCCCAGCCGCAGCCGACGCCTCAGCCGCCGCAGACGCCTGAGCCGTACCCGCCGCCCGGCGAGCTCGACCCGCCGCAGCAGCCGGAGATCCCCGAGCCGTACCCGCCGCCCGGCGAGCTCGACCCGCCGCAGCAGCCGGACGTGCCCGAGCCCGGCCCGCTGTAGCAGCGGACATCTCCGCTGCAAATCTGCTGAAAAGACCGCTAGACTGGCGCGCGGTCGCCTCGGGAGGAGACGGCCGACCCCCCATCGAAGTAGCCTCGGATGCCCCGTCGCCTCATGCTCGTCCTCGTCTGCGCGCTCGGCGCGATCGCCGTCGCCGCGGGCTCCGCACCCGGTCAGGACGCGCGGCGCGAGAAGCGGATCGTCGATGCCCGAATCGACAACCTGCAGGGGAGGATCGACGCGGTCGAGCAGCGCGAGGGCGCCCTCTCGGCCCAGATCGAGGAGGTGACGACGAAGATCCGGGCGCTCGAGGACGACGTGCAGGCGGCCGAGCGCCGCCTCGACGACCTCGAGAGCGTGCTCGCCCTGCACCAGCGCAAGCTCGACCGGCTGAACCAGCTCTACCGGCTCCAGACCCGGCGGCTCCTCTTCCTCCAGAGCCAGCACAAGATCGCCCAGGAGCGCCTCAACCGGCGGCTCGTCGAGATCTATACCGCCGACCGGATGGAGACCCTCACGGTCGTCCTCGCGGCCGCGACGTTCGGCGACATGCTCGACCAGCTCGAATACCTGAACGACATCGGCCGACAGGACGAGCGGGTCGCGAGCGAGGTGTCGCAGGCGAAGCAGACGATGCAGGAGACGCGGAACGCGACGCGGAAGACGCGCCGCCAGGTCGCGGCGACGACCCGCGCCGTCGCCGCGCGGACGGCGGAGCAGCGGGCGGTGCGCGACCGGCTGGCGTGGAGCCAGCGCGAGCTCGCCACGGCCCGCCGCGACAAGCAGGAGACGCTCGAGCAGACGCAGGCGACGAAGGAGGAGTTCCTGCACGAGGTGGAAGGGTTGCTCGCGCAGAGCGCGGCCCTCTCGGCTCGGATCCAGGCGGCGCAGGCCGCAGCCGCCGCGGCCGCCGCCCGCGCCGCGGCGGCGCGCTTCGCGCCACGGTCGGCCTCCGCACCGCCGCCGCAGGCCGCCTCCTCGGCGGGCTTCGTCTGGCCCGTCCACGGTGTCGTCACGAGCGGCTTCGGCTGGCGGTGGGGGCGGATGCACGAGGGGATCGACATCGCGGTCGGGAACGGCACGCCCGTCGTCTCCTCCGCCTCCGGCACCGTGATCATCGCCGGCTGGATGGGCGGTTACGGCAACCTCGTCGTCGTGGACCATGGCAACGGGATCTCGACCGCGTACGGCCACAACACGAGCGTCACCGTCGGCGTCGGCCAGCACGTCGCGCAGGGGCAGCTGATCGCCTACAGCGGGAACACCGGCCACTCGACGGGGCCACACGTCCATTTCGAGGTGCGCGTGAACGGCGGCGCCGTCGACCCCTTCGGCTACCTGTAGGCCCTGCGTATCCGCAGCGCCCTCGGCACCGTTTAGCTCTTGCAACGAGGAAAGCGGCGCTCACGAGCGCATCTCGCGGCGCCCGACCGACGACCGGCCGCCCGCTCCACGGCGGCCGGTTCTCGGTCGGGTGGTCAGGCTGCGGCGCGGTCGCGGCGGTACAGGTCGCCGGTGAGTGTCGGCGGCAGCTCCTGCGCCTCGACGACGTGGAGGTCCGGGAGCGCGCGCCAGCGCTCGTCGAGTCCGAGGCCGTACCCGGCAAAGAGCTCGTCCGGCACTGTGAAACCGACGTGCGTGAGCGGCCCGTCGACGAGTCGGCGGTACGGGCGGTCGAGCAGCGTCACCGCCGCAAGCGAGGCGAGGCCGCGCAAGGAGAGCGTCCGCACGAGGAAGTCGAGCGTGAGGCCCGTATCGACGACGTCCTCCACGATCAGCACGTCGCGTCCGGCGACGGCCGCGTCGAGGTCCTTCAGGATCCGCACGGCGCCGCCGTCGCCGCGGTACGGCGCGAGCTCGACGAAGTCGAGCGCGTGCGCCACCGGGAGCGCGCGCGAGAGGTCGGCGAGGAAGACGGCGCTCGACTTGAGCGGTGCGACGAGCAGCGGGTCGAGGCCCTCGTAGGCCGCGGCGAGCTCCGCTCCCAGTTCCTCGACGCGCCCCGCGATCTCGTCCCGGGAGAGGTAGATCTCGCCGATCGGGTCGCCGCCGGCGCGGAGGCGCTCGACGAGTCCCGCCGGCACTACGAGGCCAGCCTGAGGCGGTAGCGCTGCGCCAGCCGCTCGATGTCGCGCCGGTAGAAGAGCTTCACACGCACGTCGGGGTAGAGGCGGCGGATCTCCCGGAGCTTCCGGTTCTTGCGGGTGACGAGCGCCTGCCGCATCACCGTGACCTCGACGTAGAGGTTCTGCTCGGGCAGGTAGAAGTCGGGGGTGAACGCGCTCGTGACGCGGCCGTCCTCGTCGCGCGCGAGCACGAACGTCGTCGGCTCGTAGTCCCACGGGACGCCGAAGAAGTCGAGCATCTTCGCGCACTCGAGCTCCACGTCGTTTGCGAAGCGCGGCGGCGTCGCTCCCGTGTAGGCCCTGAAGGCGGGCTCGTCCGTCGGCACGATCCGAGGGTACCGCCGCACCCGGACGGTCCAACGGGCTGCTCCCGCCGTTCGTATGCTTGGCGCATGGAGGACGGCGGCCGGCGCAGCAGGTTCACGATCGCGCACCTTTCCGATCTCCACTGCGGCGGCCAGTACTTCGTGCCGGGCCTGCTGGAGCGCGCGATCGCCGAGATCAACGACCTCGCACCCGATGTCGTCGTCTGCTCCGGCGACCTGACGACGTTCGGCTTCAAGCACGAGTACCAGCAGGCAAAGGGGTACCTCGACAAGCTCGCCTGCGAGTCGGTCGTCGTGATCCCCGGGAACCACGACTCCCGTAACGTCGGCTACGTCCACTTCGAGGAGCACTTCGGCGAGCGCAACTCCGTCGTCCGCGTCGGCGACGTGACGGTCGTCGCTGTCGACTCGACGGAGCCCGACCTCGATCACGGCCAGATCGGCCGCGGCCGCTATCGCTGGATCGAGGAGCAGTTCGAGCCGCCGTCGCGCCTCCGCGTCTTCGTCTGCCACCACCACCTGCTGCCCGTGCCGGGCACCGGTCGCGAGCGCAACGTCATCTACGACGCCGGCGACGCGATCGAGTGCCTGCAGCGGGCGCGCGTCCACCTCGTCCTCTCCGGGCACAAGCACGTCCCGTACGCCTGGCGGCTCGAGAACCTCTTCGTCGTCAACACCGGCACGGTCTCCTCGCTGCGGCTCCGCGGCAACACGCGGCCCTGTTACAACCTCGTCGAGGTCGAGGGCGACCACGTCAGCGTCTGGCGCAAGCACCCGTTCCACGGGCAGGAGCGGATCATCCAGTTCTCGATCGACACCTTCGCGTACGAGAAGTACACGGGCCGGATCGAGGACGAGGTGACGACGCGCTCGTGACGCGCGCGCTCGCCCTGATCGACGGGGAGCACTACGCGCCGGTCGTCCGAGCCACCCTCGCGGAGCTGCCGTACGACGTGGTCGCGGCGTACATGCTCGGCGGCACCGAGAAGCTGCGGGAGGGGGACGAGTATGGCGTCCCCGTGGAGGCGACGCTCGAGGAGGCGCTCGACCGGCACCGCCCGGAGGTGGTGGTCGACCTCTCGGACGAGCCCGTGCTGGGGCCGCGCGAGCGGTTCGCGCTCGCCAGCCGCGTGCTCGCGCACGGGCTCCCGTACGTGGGGGCGGACTTCCGCTTCGACCCGCCGGAGCTCGAGCCGTTCCCGCTGCCCTCGCTCGGCGTCGTCGGCACCGGGAAGCGGGTGGGCAAGACGGCGATCACCGCGCACGCGGCGCAGCTCTTCGCGCGAGACCGCAGCGTCGTCGTCGTCTCGATGGGGCGCGGCGGGCCGCCGGAGCCGGAGGTCGCCGACGTGCGGCCGACGGTCGAGTCGCTGCTCGAGCTGTCGCAGGCCGGGCGGCATGCGGCCTCGGACTACCTGGAGACGGCGGCGCTCGCCGGCGTGACGACGGTCGGATGCCGACGTTGCGGCGGCGGCCTCGCCGGCGCCGTCTTCGCCGCCAACGTGCACGAGGGCGCGCGGCGGGCGGTGGAGCTCGAGCCAGACCTCGTCCTCTTCGACGGCAGCGGCGCCGCATTCCCGCCGGTCGCGACCCGCCGCCGGCTGCTCGTCGTGAACGCCCAGCAGGACCCGGACGTCGTCACCGGCTACCTGAACGGGTATCGCCACCTCGTCTCGGACCTCGTCGTGCTGACGATGGCGGAGCCCGGCTCCGGCTGGGAGCGGCTGCGCGACCGTGCGGCCGAGCTCGCGCCTCGCGTCGTCGCGGTGACGCTGCGCCCGCGGCCGGTCGAGCCGGTCGACGGCCGCCGCGTCGCGTTCTTCTGCGCGGCGCCAGAGCACGCGCACGAGGCGCTCGCGGCGCACCTCGCGGAGGCCCACGGCGCGGACGTGGTGCACGTGAGCGGCAGCCTCTCGCACCGCGCTCGCCTGCGCGAGGAGCTCGGGCGAGTCGATGCCGACGTCTTCGTCGTCGAGCTGAAGGCTGCAGCCATCGACGTCGTCGCGGCCGCTGCCCGCGAGCGCGGGCTGGACGTCGTCTTCGCCGGAAGCGACGTCGCGGCCGCGCCGGGGGAGCCGGAGCTCGATGGGGAGTTGCTCCGCCTCGCGGAGGAGGCGCGCGCGTGACCGAGCGACGCCAGGGCTACTTCGACTTCCTCGGCGTCGACGCGCCGTTCTCGAAAGGGATGCTCGCACGCGTGCTGACCACCGTCGGGGTTCCCGAGGACCGTGCGTACGAGCTCGCCCGCCGGACGGAGTCGGATCTCGGCGACCGGCGGGCGTCGTCGGTGGACCTCGACCGGCTGCGGGAGCTCGCGGTCGAGGTGCTCGGCGAGGAGGTCGGGTCCCGCACCGCGCGCCGCCTGCGCCGCTTCCGCGTGCTGAACGAGCTCGACCAGCCGGTGATCCTGCTCGTCGGCGGCGGCACGGGCACCGGGAAATCCACCGTCGCCACGGAGGTCGCGTACCGGCTGGGCATCACCCGCGTGACCTCGACCGACTTCGTGCGGCAGACGATGCGGGCGTTCTTTTCGCAGGAGTTCATGCCGACGATCCACTTCTCGAGCTTCGAGGCTGCGCTTGGGCTCTCGAAGGCGGAGGAGGAGGAGTCGGGCGACGCGGCCTTGCTCGGGTTCCTCGACCAGACCAGGAACGTGCTCGTCGGCGTCGAGGCGGCGCTGCAGCGGGCGCTCGACGAGGGGTGGTCGATGGTGCTCGAGGGTGTCCACCTCGTGCCGGGCATGCTCGCGACCGAGGTCGAGCGGGCGCTCGTCGTGCAATGCGTGCTCGCGATCCACGACGAGGAGATCCACCGCACGCACTTCTGGCACCGCGACGTCGCGTCGGCTGGGCTGCGGGCGGGCGACAAGTACCTTTCGGGGCTCCCGGAGATCCGGATGATCCAGGAGTACATCGTCGAGCGCGCGAGGAGGAACGACGTGGCCGTGATCGAGAACGAGCGCGTCGCCGACGTCATCTCGGCCGTGATCGAGCTCGTGCTCGAGCAGGCGGAACGGCACACGTACCGCCGGCAGGGCGTCGAAGAGGCGCCTGCGTGAACGAGGAGCAGCGGCCGGGCTGCCCCTGTGCGCTGTTCGCCCGGGCGACCGAGTGGGCGGCGCTCGCCGGCGCCCGGTGGCTCGGCCGCGCCGACCAGGACGCGGCGGACGACGCGGCGGAGGGTGCGATGCTCGCGGGCCTCGCCGGGCTGCCGATCGACGGGACGGTCGTGATCGGCGGCGAGGGCGACACGTTCCAGCTCGGCTCGCGACTCGGGCAGGGCGGCGAGGCGTTCGACCTCGCCGTCGACCCGCTCGAGGGCCGCGGCGTCGTCGCGCGCGGCGGCAACGGTGCGATGTCCATGATCGCGGTGGGGCCGCCGGGGTCGTTGCTGCACTTGCCCGACATGTACATGCGCCGGATGGCTGTCGGGCCGCGCGCGCGCGGCCGCATCGACCTGACGCGCCCGGTCGGCGACAATGTGCACGCGATCGCGGAGAGCTTCGGGCGCCAGGTGAACGACATCACGACGATCGTGCTCGACCGGCCGCGCCACCACGACCTGATCGAGGAGATCCGGCAGTCCGGCGCGCGGATCAAGCTGATCCAGGACGGCGACGTGACCGCCTCCATCTCCGCCGCGATCCGGGGCACGAACGACCACCTCGCGATCGGGATCGGCGGCACCCGCCAGGCGGTGCTCTCGGCGGCTGCGTTGCGCTGTCTCGGCGGCGAGCTGCAGGCGCAGCTGTGGCCGACGACGCGCGGCGAGATCGAGGCGGCGGCGGAGCACGGGATCGCCGACGTGAACCGCGTCTTCGGTTCGGACGACCTCGTCCCGGGTGAGGTGATCGTGGTCGCGACCGGCGTCTCGAACGGCGACCTGCTGCGCGGCGTTCGCTTTCTCGCCGACAGCGCGCGGACGCACTCGCTCGTGATGTGCATGCGCTGCAACTGGGTGCGCTTCGCCGAGAGCATCCACTTCTTCGCGCGCGAGCGGCGCGAGGAAGTGCGCCTCCTCGGCTAACCTGGACAGCATGCCGACGAAGGACGAGATCGTCGAGGCCCTGCACACCGTCGAGGACCCCGAGCTCGGGATGGACATCGTCGAGCTCGGTCTGTTCTACGACGTCGAGATCAACGGCCCGCGCGTCAAGGTGATCCACAGCCTCACCTCGATGGGCTGCCCGGCCGGGCAGATGATCCAGGAGGGGATCCACGACGCGGCGGCTTCCGTCGACGGCGTCGAGCAGGTGGAGGTCGAGCTGACCTTCGACCCGCCGTGGACGCCGGACCGCATGTCCGAAGACGCGAAGTTCATCCTCGGCTTCGGCTAGCTGCGCGGGAGGGGCCGCGCCTGCCCTAGCCCGGGATCGAGAGCACGATCTTCCCGAGTTGCTCGCCGCGCTCCAGCCGCTCGTGGGCGGCGCGGATCTCCGAGAGCGGGAAGACGCGATCGACGTGCACCCGCACCCGGCCGCTGCGCACGAGCTCGTAGGCGCCGAGGAAGTCCTCGCGCGTCCCCATCGTCGAGCCGAAGACCGTCAACTGCTTCCACCAGAAGCGGTGGAGCGCGGCAGGCGGGTTCGGGCCGCTCGTCGCGCCGCAGACGGTGACGCGTCCCGCCGGCCGGATGGCCGCGAGCGAGCGCGCCCACGTCGCCTCCCCGACCGTCTCGACGACGACGTGGACGCCGCCGACCGACTTCGCGGCAGCCACGACGTCACCCGTGTGGTGGTTCACGGCGAGGTCGGCGCCCCATTCCCGTGCGCGCTCGAGCTTCTCGTCCGAGCCGGACGTGACGAGCGTGCGTGCGCCGATGGCCCGTGCGAGCTCGAAGGCGGCGGTCGCGACGCCGCCGCCGATGCCCCAGATCAGCACCCACTCCTGCGGCTGCAGCCGCGCCTTCGTCACGAGCATCCGGTGAGCCGTCTCGAAGACGAGCGGGAACGCGGCGGCCGGCTCGAAGTCGAGGTCGTCCGGCAGCGGGAAGACGTTCTCCCGGGGGACCGCGATCAGCTCCGCGTGCGTCCCGTCCCTGTGCTCCCCGACGACCGTGATCGTGTCGCCGTGCTCGAGCCCGGGGTTGATCACGACGCGCTCGCCCGTGTCCACTCGGACGCCTGCGCCGTCGGCGCCGAGGATCCGGGGCTTCGGCACCGACGGGAGACCGCGCCGGACCCAGACGTCGAGGTGGTTCAGGGAGGCCGCGCGCAGCGACACGAGCACCTCGTCCGGCCCCGGCTCCGGCTCGGGCGCGTCTTCGTAGCGCAGCACCTCCGGGCCCCCGTCCTCGTGGATGCGCACGGCCTTCACTGGGCACAATCCTCGCATGACGGCGACCGTCACGGCCCAGGAGCTCGCCCGACTCGCGGTCGAGCTCGAGCTCGACGCCGTCGGCGCGGCGCCTGCGGCGGCCTACGAGGAGACCGAGCGCCACATCCGGGAGCGCCGCTCCCGCGGCCTCTTCGCCGACATGGGCTTCACGATGGCGCGTCCGGAGGTCTCGTGCCATCCGGAGACGCTGCTGCCGGGCGCGCGCACCGTCGTCTCGGCGGCGCTCTGCTACTACGCCCCGGAACCCGACGCCGGCCCGGGGGAGGGGCGGCTCGCGCGCTACACGTGGAGCGACCGCTACGCAGAGCTGCGCGAACGGCTCGAGGCGCTCGGCCGGAGCCTCCGCGACTGCGCGGGGGGCGGCAGCCACCGCGTCTTGGTGGACGCGAACCAGCATGTCGACCGCGAGGCGGCGGCGCGCTCCGGCGTCGGCTTCTACGGCAAGAACACGCTCCTCATCACGCGTCGCCACGGCTCGTGGGTCGTGCTCGGGACGCTCGTCACCGACGTCGCCGTCGACCCGACGCCGGCGCTCGACGCCGGCTGCGGGTCGTGCACGCGCTGCATCGATGCGTGCCCGACGGGCGCACTCGACGAGCCCGGGACGCTCGACGCGACGAAGTGCCTCTCGTACTGGACGCAGTCGCGCGCCCCCGTCCCCGAGCTGTACCGGGAGCCGCTCGGCGCGTCCGTCTACGGCTGCGACATCTGCCAGGACGTCTGCCCGTGGAACCGCGGCGTCGAGAAACGGCGCGCGGACGAGCCGGTGCCCGCCGGCGCCACCCCGACCGTCTCGCTGATCGACTGGCTGACGGCCGATGGGGAGGAACTCGTCCGGCGCTACGACCGGCTGTACGTGCCGCGCAACGACCCTCGCTACCTGCGCCGGAACGCGCTCGTCGCGGCCGGCAACGTCGGCGGCGAGGCCGAGCGCGCCGTCGTGGAGGAGTACGCGTCGGCTGAGGACGAGCTCCTGCGCGAGCACGCGCTGTGGGCGCTCGGGCGGCTCGAGCAGCGGCGTGGCTGAGCGGCGGCCCACCCTGACCACCGACCGGTGGGTCGCGCTCGTGCGGCTCGTCGTCGTGGGCTTCTTCGGGCTCAAGGTCGCCTTCCTGACGCAGCGCTTCCCGGACGGCTACGAACCGTGGGCGTGGGCGCTGCTTGCGGGCTCCGCCGGCCTCGCGCTCGCATTCCTCGCGCTCACCTTCCGGCGGCCGCCGGGGACGCGGCTCCGCCTCGCGATGCTCGCGGCCGACGTCGCCGTCGTCGGCGCGTTCTCGCTCGCCTTCTCCTACGAGTGGGGGAGCCCGACCCGGTACGCGCTCGTCTTCCCGATCGTGGAGGCGGCGCTGCGCTTCCGCCTCGTCGGCGCGGCGACGGTGTCCGTACTCGTCCTCCCGATCCTCGCCGCCGTCGAGTGGTGGCGCGCAGACCGGTTCGGTCCGCCGGACTTCACCCTCTACCGCGTCGTCTACCCGTTCGGGATCCTGCTCCTCACCGGCCTCATCATCGGCTGGCTCGTGACGCAGCTCCGCGCGGAGGCGAGGCGGGCACGGGCGCGCGCCCGCGAGGCCGAGCGGCTGCGCGACGAGCTCGGGCGGCGCGCCGACCTGTTCGAGGCCGCCAACCGCTGTGCGCGCGCCCTCGCCTCGTCGCTCGAGCTCGACGCCGCGTTCGCGTCCTTCATCCGCGAGCTGCGGGCCCTGATGCCGTTCGAGCGGACCGTGATCGTGCTCGAGGAGGACCGGCAGCTGCGCGTGATCGCGGTCGCCGGGGTGGGCGCCGAGACGTTCCTGCCGAAGGGGACTCGCGCGGGAGCCGAGGGGTCGATCCTCGAGACGACCGCCGTGACGGGGCAGGTCGAGTACCGCGAGGACATGGCCGAGCCGGAGTACGTCGAGGAGGAGGCTCTGGTCGGGCTCGGGCTCCGCGCCCGGGTCGTCGCGCCGCTTCAGCTCGGGGGCCGCCAGATCGGCGCGCTCAGCGTGGTGCGCCGCGAGCCGCGGTCGTTCCGCCGGGAGGAGGTGGAGCTCGTCTCCCTGCTCGGGCGCCTCGTCGCGACGGCCGTGCAGAACATCCGGACTTACGACGCCGAGCGGACGACCGTTGAGGAGCTGCGGCGGCTCTCGGCGCTCCGTGCGGACTTCGTCTCGCTCGTCTCGCACGAGCTGCGGAGCCCGATGGCAGCCGTGATCGGCTCGGCGCGGACGCTCCAGGCGCGCTGGCGGGAGCTGCGGCCGGAGCAGCGGGAGTCGTTCCTCGCCGTGATCGCGGACGAGACGACGCGGCTGGCCGCACTGATCGGCGACGTCCTCGACACGTCGCGGATCGAGGCGGGCACCTTCGGCTACACGTTCGAGGACGTCGACGTAACCGGCATGCTGAACGACGCCGTTTCCGCCGCGGCGCTCGGGCAGGACGACGTCCGCGTCGACGCGAGCATCGCGCCCCTCCCGCACGTGCGGGGCGACAGCTCGCGCCTGCGCCAGGTCGTCGACAACCTGCTCTCGAACGCCATCAAGTACTCGCACGCGGGCAGCCACGTCGAGGTCGCCGCAGACGCCGAGGACGGCGCGCTCTTCGTGCGCGTGCGCGACCACGGGCCGGGGATCCCGCACGAGCAGCAGGGGCTGATCTTCGAGAAGTTCGGCCGGGCGGCCGGGCGCGACTCGAAGCCAGGCACCGGGCTCGGGCTCTTCATCGCGCGTGCGTTCGCGGAGGCGCACGGCGGCCGACTCGACGTCGACTCGCTGCCGGGACACGGCGCGACCTTCACCGTCACGCTCCCGGCCGGGGACGCTCCTAGCGCCGAG
>DASQNG010000190.1:0-3912 GCA_035645095.1 Gaiellaceae bacterium
GCAACAGCGAAGGCGAGGAGCGCCATCTGCCCCCACCCGCCGATGAAGGGGTCCAGCAACCCCGGTACACCCTTGTCGCTAAAGACGGCGTCGATCAGGATCGCGAGTGGCCATGGCCCAACCAGGCTGAGGAGCACGCCGAAGACCGAGAGGATCGCCGACATACCGCCGAGCCGCCAGTAGGGTCTCGCGTACGGCACCACCCGCGGCAGGTCGCGCATGAAGTGCCAGGCCGCGAATGTGGGCAGTACCGACTTGGGCGAGAACCGCGACGGGCTTGAGTGAGTGGTCACGAAGCTCTCTCCGGTCGGGCAGAGCCGCCGGCGACGATACGTTGCGACATCAACGGCCTCGCGCCGGGCGGGAGCGGGACGGCCACGTCTGTTGGCGCGGGCGCCGGCTCCGCAGTCTTCCGGAACGCTTGGAGCGCAGCGGCCGTCGCGGCGCTGCACTGAAAGAGGGCGAGCACGACGAGCGTCACCAGCAGCCCGCCCAGAACCATTGCCGCCGTCGAGTGTGCTGTCAGGATCGCGGCAAGGGTGAGAGTGGTCAGGACGAGCGTCGTCCGCCAGGCCGCTGGCGTGATGCCCGGCCATACCCGGGAGCGGACGAGCTGGCGGCCGCGTCCGTGCTCCTCGACCGACGTGAGCAGCTTCGCCCTGCCGGCGGCGCCCCCGGAGATCTCGAGGTCCCAGCGCGCGTACGGGCTGGCGCGCACGACACGTGCGCCGGCTGCGCGCGCCGCCCTTTCGATGCGGGCGACCCGCTCGCGCGGCTCCGACCACGATTCGTACCACTGGGCGTGCGACCGGCGCCGCGGTACGGCGACGCCTGTCGTCCCGTGCTGTCGCCAGGGCGAGAGTCCGTGCGCGAGACGTCCGCTCAGCCGAGCCGCGGGCTGGAGGAGGTGGAGGAAGGCGGTCATCATCCGCAGCCCCAGCCGATGCGAGCGCGTGGGGCCGTGGCGGCCGAGCTCTGCGCGAAGACCGCCCCGCGTGGCTTCGATCAGCAGGGCCGCCGCGCCGCCGACCAAGAGCGGAACGGCCCACAGGAACGCGGTCCAGACGATCCCGAGCAGCGACAAGCCGGCGAGAGCTGCAAGCACGAGATACCACTCCGGCGCGTGCATGAGCGTCGTCAGGCGCCCGTGCTCGAGCCGCTCCTCCGGCTGGAACGCGCCGGTTCCCCAGGTGCCGTGGTAGATCCGACGCGGACGGAACGCCTCCGAGGTGGCGCGATCGTAGAGGCGCCCGGTCCAGGTGAGATGGCCGCGGCGGTTGTAGCGCTCGGGCCATTTCCGCTCGAGCAGCGCCTCCGCGTGGCCGTACCCCCGCTGCTGCCGCCAGTATCCCCGGACGGAGCTTCTCCGACGGTGCCAGACGACCGCCGCGCCGTGGAAGCCGAGGGTCGCACCCTTCTCCTGCAGTTGCCAGCAGATGTCGACGTCGTCGCCGGCCGCACTAAACTGCGGATCGAACCCGTCGACGGCGAGCAGCGCCTCGCGCCTGAAGGCCATGTTGCAGCCGGGTAGATGCTCCGCCTCGCTGTCCGAGACGAGCACGTGGATCGGCCCGCCCGGCGCATTCGCGACGCAGCCGGCGATCGCCCCGTCGTCGGTCGGAGGCAGGTTTGGCCCGCCGACGGCGACATGCTCCGTCGAGCCGAATGCCTCCACGAGGAAGCGAAGCCAATCCGGATCCGGGCTCGCATCATCGTCCAGGTACGCGACGATGTCGCCGCGAGCCGCACTGAGGCCGATGTTGCGCGCCGCAGCGAGCCCCTGGTGCGCCGTGCAGGTCAGCCGGACGTCGTATTCGGATGCGATTGCGGCCGTCGCGTCGGTCGAGCCGTCGTCGACGACGATCGTCTCGTACGAGGGATACCGAAGCCGGGCGACTCCCTCGAGGCAGCTTCGCAGTGTCTCGGCCCCGTTCCGGCTGCAGACGACGATCGAGACGAAGGGGCCCTCGCGGAGCTGCTCGCCGGCTTGCCGGTAGCTGGTCTTCAACCTCTCGAGGGCCGGCTTCGGGCGCCTGGCGCGATCGGTCATGCCGAAGTCCCAGTCGAGCACCTCATCCTCGCCCCGGTGCCACTCGTCCGTCCATGCGAAGACGAACGTGCCGGCACACCCCGCGCCGAATGCAGCGTCGACCTGGGTGCTCACCGTCTCCGCTTGACCCTCGATCCCCCCGCGGATGCTGTCCGCACCGAGTTCTGCGAGTAGGAGCGGCTTCTCGCCGGCCAGGTTTTGGAGCCGGGCCAGGTAACGAGTCACGTCCGCGCAGTCACCCAGGTAGAGGTTGAACGAGAGGAAATCCACGAACGGCAGGCGGAGGTACTCGGTGCTCGGGTAGTTGACGTACGTCAGAAGCGCTTGCGGGTCCTCCTCCCGCACGGTGGAGCAGAGCCGCTCGATGAAGCTCTCGACGCGGCGGCTGCCGTGCCAGCGGACGATCGGGGTCGGAATCTCGTTTCCGACAGCGAAAGCGAGCAACGCGGGATGGCCTGCACAGCTCAGAGCCTGCTCCCGAACGCGGTCGATGATCGACGACGCTCGCGACCGATCGCCAAGAAAAGCAACGTGCTGCTCCCACGACAATCCGACCATGACCCGGAGGCCGTGCCGGGACGCGGTGTCGAGTACTGCGCGCGGGGGTGCTGTGTAGGTCCGCACGGCATTGATCCCGTGCAGCGCCATGGCCTCGAAATCGCGGTCGACCTGCTGCGGCGTTCCAAAGCGATGGCCGTGCTCGGACTCCGCGAACGTGCCGTAGGTGACTCCGCGAACCCACAGCCGTTCGTCACCGACCGCCAAGAACTTGCCGTCCACCCGGACCCGCTCGGTCAGCGAGCGATCGGGCACAGCAGTTAGGACTGGGACATGCCGGGTGGCATCGGGCATGCCCCGGCCGGCCTGCAGCCGGTTGAACGACGCGAACAGCTCTTCTCCTGACGGACTTTCGCACGGACTTTCGAAGTTGCGGCTCCCCTCTTATCGGCAGCCCCTGGAGCGTCTTGAATCCAATCTCGGCGGTCCAGTCGAAAGTGGCAGCACGACCTGCGCACGGGCCGGTGCTCGCCGCCCGCTCGGCCATCATCTTCAGGACGGAAGGACGACTACTACGGGCTACCGTCCCGCCTGCTCGATCTGCAGAGCCGCGGCAGCGTGCGCCCGCGATGGGAGCTGCTGCGGGTTGCGCACCTCGTCCCCGTCGAGTCGCATCTGCGTCTCCCGGCGCGGCCGCGTCCGGCCGCAGCCAGCAGCACGAGCTCAATGGCAGGCCGACGGCGGACGATGATCGAACCGATGTCTGCGCTCGCCGCGCCGCGACCTGCTCGAGGAGCTCCAGCGGTCCGACGCACGCAACGCTCCGGACGCGCGTGCGACGCACTGATGCTCAGGATCAACGACGACAACGTGGACTGATTGATGCCGGGTGGCGGCCTTCGCCTACAGCCGTGGCGGACATGTGGATCGGCGGCGGCGGCGCCACCAGCGTCTACGTGGCGCCCTGGGCGACGAGCGACGAGCCGCCGCTAGGAGGCGGCCCAACCCCGCGGGGCTGCTTGAGTGGCGGTCGCGGACCCCGGCCGTGGCGGATGAACGAGGCGTAGGTGTTTGCGCGGAACGAGCGGGCTCATCCGGTGTCCGGGTTCGGAGGCCTCGCGCCTGCTACCGGCGCGAACGCGAGTTCATGCGGCCGTAGAGATCGGTCGGATCACTTTCCAACTTCGTTCCACGTCCCCGGCCGGGGGCACGATCAGGATCAGAAAGACCTGCCAATTTTGCACAGCGGGTCTTCGGAATGGGCGGTACTGGGCTCGAACCAGTGACCCCAGCTACCGGCAAGGATTTGAGCAAGGTCGCGCTCACGCGATGCTCGATCCGGGCGGCTTCCAGCCACCCGACGG
>DASQNG010000191.1:0-30205 GCA_035645095.1 Gaiellaceae bacterium
CGTTTCGCCGAGCGGCAGGCGGAGGACATCGCACGGCTCGAGCGCTTCGTCGCCCGCTTCCGCTACGGGACGAAGTCGCGCCAGGCGCAGGCGAAGCTGAAGCAGATCGCGCGGATCGAGCAGGAGCGCGTCGTCGTCGACCGCGGCGGCAGGCGCACGCTGGGCTTCGAGTTCCTGAAGCCGGCCCGCAGCGGCCGCACCGTCGTCGAGGTCGGCGGCGGCACGCTCGCCGCGGGCGACAAGCTCCTGCTCGACGACGCACGGCTCGTGGTCGAGCGTGGCGAGCACGTCGCGCTCGTCGGCCCGAACGGCTCGGGCAAGACGACGCTGCTGGAGGCGATCGTGAACGGCCGCCTCGGCCGCTTCGGGCACGGCGTCGAGGTCGGGTACTTCTCGCAGCACGAGGTCGAGCTCGACGAGCGCGGCAGCGTGCTCGAGTGCACCATGGGCGCAACCGGCTTGCAACGGCCGCAGGCGCAAGCGCTGCTCGGCCGCTTCCTCTTCTCCGGCTGGGACGCGCACGAGAAGCCCGTCGTCGCGCTCTCCGGCGGCGAGCGGCGCCGGCTCGCGCTCGCGCTGATCGTCGCCTCGGGCGCGAACTTCCTCGTCCTCGACGAGCCGACGAACCACCTCGACCTCGAGAGCCGCGAGTCGCTCGAGGCGGCTCTCGAGGCGTTTCCGGGGACGGTGCTGCTCGTCTCGCACGACCGGGCGGTGCTCGACGCCGTCGCCGAGCGGATCGTGGCGATCGAGGACGGGCGTCTGCGCTCCTACGCCGGCGGCTGGGCCGACTACGTGCGCACGCGTGAGCAGGAGGACGCGCCGCCGCCGAAGGAGGCCAAGGCGAAGGCCGAGCCGAAGCCGAAGCCGGAGCGGCCGAAGCGGCGGGGGCCGAGCGAGCTCGAGCGCACGGAGGCGGCGATCGAGGCGCGCGAGGCGGAGCTCGCGGAGCTCGAGCGGCGGCTCGCCGACGACTGGGCCGACGTCGACCTGCTCGCGGCGCACAAGGTCGCGCGCGACGACCTGCAGGCGCTCCTCACGCGCTGGGAGCAGCTCTTCGAGGCGGCCGGCGCCGACCGGGCCGGCGGCTGAGACGCTCCCTCAGCGGGGAGCGGCCGCAGGGGCCGCGCGGCACGCACCGCTGCCAGTCGACGGTGTACGACGCCGGCGTGTCCGCGCTCAGGCGCCGCTTGCCGCTTCCCATCGCTCCCATCGTCCAGAGCGCGCCGGCGCGCTCGAACGCGATCTTCGTGCCGTCGGGCGACCACGACGGAGCGCTGTCGACGTGCGAGCAGCGAGTGGGCAGGTCGCGCGGTCGCGACGACACCGCAGTCATCCGGAGCCCTCCAGTCTCGCGCGTAGATCGACTCGCAGGAGTAGCCGTCCTCGCCGTCCTGCGGCCCCAGCCCGCGAAGGCGACGCGGGTGCCGTCCGGAGACCACGCCGGATCCGGGTACGACAGCTTCGGGATCGACCTCGTCGGACAGCCGTCGGCGGCGACGATCCTGAGCGTGACGTCGCCGCGCATGCGGTGCCCCAACACGAGCCTGCGCCAGGGCGACCACGACGGCCGCGTGAAGGGCCGCGCGTTGCTCGCGCGCCCGTTCGCTGGAACGGCGGGCACGAGCACCTTCGCCCGCAGGACCTTCTCGCCCGGATGCCACCGTGTCGGCGCTCCGGCCACCGGCGGCATGCATCGAAGCTAACACCGCGTCCTGGGACAGACAATGCGGCGTGTGACCCACCGACGTCCGGCGGCGTAGAGACCGTGTGCAGGCGATGACGCTCCCCGCCCGAGGCATGCGCGACCGGACCACCTGGTCGGCGAGCTTCGCTGCCGTGGCCGAGGCGCACCTCGACGACGTGTACGGCTACCTCGTCTACCTGACGAAGAACCCGCTCCTCGCGGAGGATCTGGCGGCCGACACGTTCGAGAAGGCGCTGCGGCTGTGGCGCAGGTTCGACCCGCGCCGCGCGAGCGCGCGGACGTGGCTCTGCCAGATTGCGCGCACGACCGCGCTCGACTGGTTCAGGGCCGAGGAGCGGCGGCACCGGCGCGAGGAGCGTGCTGCGCCGCCGGACGCGGTCGAGGTCGCGTTCGGGGAGGGGCTCTCGCCGGAGCTCGAGATGGCGCTCGCGTCGCTCTCGGCCGGCGAGCGCGAGGTGATCGCCCTGCGCGTCCTGCTCGAGCTCGACGGCGACGAGGCCGCCCGCGTGCTCGGGATCAGCGTGACGGCCGTCTCCACACGGCTGTCGCGGGCGCTCGGGAAGCTCGAGGAGAGGATGGGCCATGTCACCGTCTGAGACACTGCAGAGGGAGCTGCGCGCCGCCCGCCCGCCGGCGCCGGAGACGCTGCGGCGGCGGGTGCGGGAGCTCGCGGCCGAGGAGCCGGCGCGGGAGCCGTTCCTGCGCCGGCTGTCGCTGCGCCGGCTCGTGCTCGTCGCGGCACCCGCCGCCGCCGCGCTGGCGCTGCTCGTGGCCGCGCTCGGCGCACTGCCGCGGCCGGGAACCGGAGACGGGGAGACTGCCGCAGGCGGCGGCGAGGCCGCGACGAAGTCGCTCGACGCCCAGGCACGCGAAGCCGCGCCGGAGGCCGCCGAGGACAGAGCCGCCTCCCCGCCGACGGATGCCGGTGCCCTCGCTCCTACACAAGGGCGGCTGCAGCGCTATGACGCGCAGCTCCAGCTTCGCGTGGACGGGGTCGACGGGCTCTCGAGCGCGACCCAGCAGGCGATGCGGATTGCCCGCTCGCTCGGCGGCACGGTCGCGTCGGTCGCCTACGACGCGCCCTCCGTGGGGATCGGGTCCGCGAGCCTGACGCTGCGGGTGCCTGTTGAGCGGGTGCAGCAGGCGGTGGTGCAGCTCTCCGGCCTCGGCACCATCCTCGGCCAGCGCTACGGGATCGAGGACCTCCAGCCGGCGGCCGACGACCTCGCCAAGCAGATCGAGACGACGCAGGCGCGGATCGCGGAGCTGCAGTCGACGCTGAACAACGCGTCGCTGACGCCGCGCGAGGCCGCGGTGCTGCGGGCGCGGCTCGCGGAGGCCCGCCGCCAGCTCACGGACCTCCGCGCCGCGCTCTCGGGCACGCGGTCCGAGGCGCGCCTGGCGACGATCCAGCTCGGCCTGACGACGGAGGAGATCTCCGCCGCGCCGCCCGCACAGAAGGGCGCGCTCGACCGCGTCCTCGACATCCTGCGCTGGGAAGCCCTCGCGCTCCTCTACGTGCTCGTCGTGGCCGGCCCGTTCCTGCTCGTCGCGTTCGGCGTCTGGCTCGCGCTCCGGCTCCGCCGGCGGCGGCAGGAGCAGCGCCTGCTCGCGCAGACGTGACACCCGACGCCGGGAGCCGGTCTCTCTGAGCCGGCCTCTCTGAGCCGGTCTCAGAGACGGCAGCGCGCGGCACTAGCACGCGCCGCGTCACGGGACCGTGGCGACTTCGCGCCCGCGGCGTCACGACCGCGGCTGCGGGAGCCCGGTCTCAGAGTCGCTCGCGCCACTAGCACGCGCCGCGTCACGGAACGTGCCGACCTCGTGCCGGCGGGTCGCGCGGATCGGCACGCTCACCGCCAGAAGGCGTCGAACGCGACGGGGTCGAGCGGCTGCGCGCGCACCTCCGTCCACAGCCCCTCGCGCACGGAGACGAAGAGCGCCTGCTCGATGTCGAGCGTCCGGCCCTCCCGCTCGCCGCGCGCACGGTAGACCGGGACGACGTGCTCGTCGTCGGCGACGACCCAGAGGAGCTGGACCCGGTAGGTGCCGCCCGTCAGCTCGCGGGTGCGGCGGAGGAAGGTGAGGATCCCGTCGCGTCCGCGGTGGCTCCCGCTCATCGCGTTCGCTCCCGGCACGTGCCAGACCGCGTTGAGCGCGAAGAGTTCGAGCAGGCCCTCCGGTTCGCCAGCGACGAAACGCTCGAAGCCCTCGCGGGCACGGCGTGCGTTCGGGTGCTCGGTCACGGGTCGAAGGTTGCCACCACCGCCTCGGCGACGGCCTTCAAGGGTCGGCCTGAGACCTGGCTCGCCCGCCGCAGCCGCGCGAAGGCCTCCGCCTCGGAGAGGCCCTCCTTCGCCATCAGCAGCCCCTTCGCGCGCTCGATCGCCTTCCGCGCCGCGAGCGCGTCCGCGAGTGACTCGGCCTCCTCGCGGAGCGCCGTCAGCTCCGCGTGCCGCACCCTGGCCGTCTCGATCGCCGGGAGCAGGTCCGACTCGCGGAACGGCTTCACGAGGTAGCCGAAGACGCCGGCCTCGACCGCGCGCGCCACGAGCTCCCGTTCCCCGTAGGCGGTTACGAGCACGATCGGGATCGGCCGCTCCTCGAGGATGCGGCGGGCCGCCTCGATCCCGTCGAGCCGGGGCATCTTGACGTCCATCAGCGCGAGGTCGGGTCGCTCGGTGCGGGCCAGCTCGACCGCCTCCTCGCCGTCTCGGGCCTCGGCGCAGACGTCGAAGCCGGCGCCCTCGAGCAGCCCGCGCAGATCGAGCCGGATGATCGTCTCGTCCTCGGCGATCAGGATCCTCACGCCCCTGGCCGCCTTTCGCTCCCGCCCGGCGGATCCGGGCGTCGCGCAAGGCTGACGCCGCGACACCCCAGGAACGTGAGGGATCTCACGCCGGGAACACCACCTCGGCGCGGACGCCGCCGTCGCTCGTGAGCCGGAGCGTGCCTCCGAGCTCGTCGCGCACGAGCGCCCGCACGATCGAGAGCCCCGTGCTGTCGGCCGAGCCGTCCAGCCCCGGCCCGTCGTCGAAGATGGAAAGCGCCACGTCGTCGTCCCCCCGCGCGAGCTCGACGCGGATCTCGTCGCCTCCGTGCTCGAGCGCGTTGCCGAGGAGCTCGCAGAAGATGAGCGCGAGGGCCGTCGCCCGGTCGCCCCCCAGCGACACGGGCTGGAGCTCCGCCTCGACGCGCTTCTCCCCGGCAAGGCTCTGCACGAGCATCACCCGGAGCCGGTCGAGGAGCTCGCCCAGGTCGACGTCGTCCTCGCGGTGCTCGGTCAACACCTCGTGCACCGCCGCGATCGCGAGAATCCGGTTGACGGAGTCGGTGAGCGCTTTGCGCGGGTCGACGTCACCCGCCCGTGCCTGGAGGCGGAGCAGCGACGCAACGGTCTGCAGGTTGTTCTTGACGCGGTGGTGGATCTCCTGGGCGAGGACGCCCCGCATCACGGCCCGCCCGTGCTCGAGCGCAACGGCGGCGTGGTGCGCGATCGCCTCCAGGAGCTGCCGCTCGTCGTCCGTGAACGGCGTGTCGCGGTCACAGACGAGCTCGCCGATCTGACGGCGCTTCCAGCGGAGCGGCAGCCGCACGGCGTGCTGCCCGGGCCGCCCCTCCGGCCACGCGATCCTGCCGTCGTCGAGCACGAGGGCAGCCCCGGTCGCGTCGACGGCGGCCATCGTCGTCGTCACGATCGCCTCCAGCGACTCCTCGAGATACAGCGACTCGGACACCGCCTCGGAGATTCGTGCCAGCGACTCGAGCTCGTGCACGCGCCGCTGCGCGGCCGCGTAGAGCTGCGCGTGGACGATCGTCTGGGCGACCTGCGACGCGATCGCGACGAGCAGCTCGACCTCCGCCGGTGGCCAGTCGCGCGGCTCGCGCGTGCGCACGTTGAGCCCGCCCGCGAGCGCGTCCCGCGCGAGGATCGGCACCGCCAGGATCGACTCGTACTCGTCCTCGCGCAGGTTCGGGAACTGCTTGAAGCGCGGATCGAGATGCGCGCGCGCCGGGATCGCGATCGGCGCGCGCTCGGCAGCGGCCGTGCCGGTGATCCCCTCTCCCGGCCGCAGGCGGGGCCGACGCGTCATCTCCTCCACGCGGGAGCCGTGTGTCGCGCGCAGCACGAGCTCGCCCGCCCGCTCGTCGTAGAGGTAGACGAAGCACGCGTCGGCGTCCAGAGCATCCGCGACCTTGCGCGCGACGAGCCCGAGCACCTCCTCGAGGTCGAGGGTCGAGTTGACGGCCTCGATCGTCTCCGTCAGCAGGCGCAGGTGCCGCGCGGTGGCGTCCACCGCCGCAGTCTAGGACGGCCTGCGCCGGCCGCCGGTCGCCGCTGTCTGTCTTCCGTTTACAGAACCCTTACCTCCAGCGCGGGATTTTCCTCACGGGCGGGGAATACGGTGATCGGTCAGATGAGCAGCGTCGCTTTCGATCTCCGCAGCGTCAAGGGCTTCGTCGTCGCCGACGTGCTCGGCCGTGTCATCGGCCGGGTCGAGGCGCCGATGTACGGCACCCAGCCCGACGTGCCCGACGCGCTCGCCGTCCGCTCCGGCTTCCTGCGCGGGCGCCGGCTCGTGCCTGCCGACGCGATCGGCCGGATCGACGAGGGCGCCGGGACGATCGGCCTCTCGGTCGCCCGGGACACGATCCAGAAGTTCCTCTAGGCCGCCTGCCGCAGCTGCGGCGGCCCCTGAACGACCGCAGGCTCCCAGAAGGAGCCCACGATCGGCCGTCAGTAAAGGTCACGCGGCTCGCCTTGCCGCGCGCCTCGTGACCAGTGTGCACCTCTCCGCGGCCGATGTCCATCCCCCGTCCGCGGGACGCGCCACCGGCGCGTCCCACAGGACTGGGCACTGAGGGCTGAGCGCTAGAGGACGGCGAGGTAGCGGTCGAGCTCCCACTGCGTGAGCTGGATCCGGTACTCGTCCCACTCCTTCCGCTTCAGCTTCACGTAGCTGTCGAAGATGTGGTCGCCGAAGGCCTTCCGCATCAACTCCGACTGCGAGAACTCGTCGATCGCCTCCCCGAGCGTTTCGGGGAGGGAGACGATTCCCCGCTCGACGCGCTGCTCCGGCGTCAGGTGGTAGAGGTTCGTCTCCATCGGCGCCTCGAGCTCGTAGCCCTGCTCGATCCCCTCGAGGCCCGCGTGCAGGAGCGCCGCAAAGGTCAGGTAGGGGTTGCAGGCCGGGTCGGGGCACCGGATCTCGGCGCGCGTCGCCTGCTCGGAGCCGGGCTTGTAGAGCGGGATGCGGATCAGCGCGGAGCGGTTCCGCTGCGACCACGCCACGTACACCGGCGCCTCGTACCCCGGCACGAGCCGCTTGTAGGAGTTGACCCACTGCGCGAAGACGGCCGAGAGCTCGCGCGCGTGGCGCAGGAGGCCGGCGATGAACGCCTTCGCGGTGTCCGAGAGGTGGTGCTCGTCGTCGCCGTCGAAGAACTGGTTCCGGCCGTCGGTGAAGAGCGACATGTGCGTGTGCATGCCCGAGCCGTTCTCGCCGAAGAGGGGCTTCGGCATGAAAGTCGCGTGATAGCCGGCCTTCTTCGCGATCTCCTTCACGATCAGGCGGTAGGTGACCGTGTGGTCGGCCATGTCGAGCGCGCTCGCGTAGCGCATGTCGATCTCGTGCTGCGAGGGCGCGACCTCGTGGTGGTGGTACTCGATCGGGATCCCCATCGCCTCGAGCGCCTTGATCGTGTCGTTCCGGAGCTCGGTCGCGGCGTCCATCGTCGTCATCGCGAAGTAGCCGCCCTCGTCGAGCGTCTCCGTCCCCTTGTCGTCCCTGAAGAGGAAGTACTCGAGCTCGGGGCCGACGTTGAAGGTGTCGAAGCCCAGCCCCTGCATCCGCTCGAGGGCGCGACGCAGGACGGTGCGCGGGTCGCCGTCGTAGGGCCTGCCGTCGGGCGTGACGATGTCGCAGATCATCCGGCCGACCTTCGCGCCGCTCCCGTTCGGCATCAGCCGGAAGGTCTCCGGGTCGGGGATTGCGACCATGTCCGACTCCTCGATCGCGTTGAAGCCCGTGATCGACGAGCCGTCGAAGCCCATCCCGTCGTCGAGCGCCGCCTCGATCTCGCCGGGCGTGATCGCGAAGCTCTTGAGGTGCCCCTCGAGGTCCGTGAACCAGAAGAGGACGTACTCGACACCCCCGTCGCGGATCTCCGAGAGGACGCGCCGCCGGGCCTCCGGCTCCGAGGTCGCGCGGTGCCTGCTCTCCACCATTGCCATGCGGTTGCCTCCTTTGGGAACAAAAAAAGCCCCGGAGGCGGAGGTCCGCGTCCGAGGCAGCGTCGCCACGAAAGAACTGCGCGCAGTCTACACCGCCAAGAGGTCGGCGGCCAGTTCCGGCTCAACGGCTGTGGTGCCCACGATCACCGACAGCCGGCGCCCGTCCTCGCCGCAATCCCGGCGGACGCCACTTCGAGGGCGGTCCGCTGAGCGCGAGCTCTAGCGGGCCCAGCTCCAGCTCGCCGACGAAGACGATCGTGGCTAGAGCGACGGTTCGAGCGTGGGCGGGACGGCCCCGGAGACGAAGCCTGCCCGCGCGTTCACCGCCTGCATGCTCTCATTCCCCGCCTGCGTCCACGTCATGAGCTCGCGTAGCCGCCGGCGGCCCGTCCAGCCGATGCACGCGCGCTCGAGCGAGCGCGATCCCGCGCCCGCGGTAGGCCGGAAGGACTGTCGTGAACGTGTGTCGAGCGCACCGTCCCGTACGGCAGCAGGCCGGCGACCCCATCGGCGCGCCGCGGTCGCGGGCGATTGACCACTGGAGGGCGCAGCTGAAGCTCGTCCAAGAGCTCGTCGACCGGCGCAGCCGAGAGCCCCGACGACGGCCAATCCGCGACCCCGGGTGCGACGAGCGGCCGGACGAGCTCGACTCGCAGGTCGACCTCCTCGTAGCCGCGCTGTTGCGCCCATGCGAGCGATCTCCCGTCGCTGCCGTCCACGCTCGTCCGGCTCCGCTCGGACCCGAGCGTCCGCGCGGACGCCAGTCCCGCCGCGAGCAGCGCCGAACCCAGACCGCGCCGGCGCCCGCGCGGGAGCACGAACACGCGCCCGGCACCGACACGGCGCGACGAAGGCGCAGCCGAGGGCCTCGCCGTCGACATCGGCGATCCACAAGCGCCTCCCGGCTGGCGGCGCAGCGAGTCCCGCAGGTCGTCGACCGTCGACGGCGCCTCCGGCTCGACCGCGTTCTGCAGCCGCGTCCACACCTCGTGGTCGGCATCCGAGGCGGCGAGGCGGACCGCGATCATCCCGAGCGCTTCAGCTTCCCGTGCTTCTTCGCATGCCGCTCGCCGATAGCGAAGATCAGGAGGCCGAGCGGGATCGAGCAGACGCCGATCACGAGCAGCGGCCACACGTCTGCCCACGCCATGCCGGCGCCATCGAGAATCGAGGCGCGGATGCCGCGCAACGCGTAGGTCGCCGGCGAGACCGTCGACAGCCACTGCATCCAGTCGGGCAGCACTGTCACGGGGTAGTAGACGCCCGACACGACGAGCAGCATCCCCTGCCCCACGAACCCCAGCTGCGCCCCCTTCTCCGGGGAGATGAGCGGGAGGACGGCGGTCATGATCCCGATCCCGAAGAACGAGACCGACGCGATCACGAGCAGCACGAGCGCGGCCGCGAAGTTCGCGTCCGGCAGCGCAAGGCCGAAGAAGAGCGCAACGATGACGAAGAGGATCGCGGCGCGCAGCAGGCCGTAGAGGATCGCGAAGACGCCGCTGCCACCGAGGTGCATCGCCCGTGAGAGCGGCGCCATGAACGTGTACTCGATCGTGCCCTCCCAGCGCTCCCAGGCGACGGTCTCCGTCAGGAACTCGAAGATGATCCCGAGGTACGCCCACACGACCGCGCCGATCAGCAGCGTCGCGGTCGCGCGCTCGACGTCGATCGAGCCGCCGGTCGCCTGGATCCCCTCGGCGATGAAGACGATCGTGAGCGTGTTCGCGATCGTCCAGACCATGAACGCGAGGTCCCACCAGATGTAGCGGCGCGTGAGGTAGACGTTCCGCTCGACGACCCCGCCGAGCCCCACGAGCTGGTGCCGCACCGACACCGCCATCGCCCTCACGTCCCTCGCCGCCTTCCGCTCCAGCCCGGCAACGCCGCGCTCCGCGGCAGGCTGACGCCGCTCGCGCCGCTCCAACCGGCGGGCCGTACCTCCGTACTGTCCGACCGTCCTCCGCACCGCGAGCGGCGCCCGAGGAACGTGAGGAACCTCATGCCGTCACCTCCCGTTCGTCGTCCTCGTCGACCTCGTCCTCGAACGTGCGGCCGGTCGCCGCGAAGAACGCCTCCTCGAGGGTCTCCGCGCCGAAGCGTCGCTTGAGGTCGGCCGCCGGCTCCAGCGCGAGCAGCTCGCCGCGGTCGAGGATCCCGATCCGCTCCGCGAGCACCTCCGCCTCGACGAGGTCGTGCGTGCAGAGGAGGACGGTCGCGTCGTGCTGCTCGCGGACCTCGCTGATGAAGTCGCGCACCTCGAGCTTCGAGCGCGGGTCGAGGCCAGTGGTCGGCTCGTCGAGCAGCAGCAGCACCGGGCTCGTGAGGAGCGCGCGCGCGAGCGCGACCTTCTGCTGCATCCCGCGTGAGAGGCCCTCCATGGGCTCCGTCCGGCGGTCCGGCGGGAACCCGACCCGCTCGAGGATCTCCGGGATCCGGTCCTTCGTCGCCGACGGCCCCATGCCGTAGAAGCGCGCGGCGTAGTGCAGGTTCTCGCCGGCCGACATCTTCTTGAAGAACGACGCCTCGACCGACACGCGGTTGACGAGCCGCTGCACCGCCCGCGGCTCCGCGAAGACGTCGTGCCCGAAGACGCGCGCGCTGCCGCCGTCGTGCAGCAGCAGCGTCGACAGCAGCCGCACGAGCGTCGACTTCCCGGAGCCGTTCTGGCCCAGGATCGCGACGCACTCGCCGCGCGCGAGCGTGAACGTGACGCCGGCGAGGGCGGCCCGCCGGCGCCGCGCGAAGCGGCCCGCCTTCTTGTCCCGGTACACGAACTCCTTGCGGAGGTCGGCGACCTCCACGGCCGGCACGGGACGGATCGGTTCGACTACCACGTTGCTCATCACGAACTCCTCACTCGACACGCGAAACCCCAGGACCAAGCACGCGACACCCGCCGTGCGGCGGGCCGCGGCAACGGATGTCCTAGACGTGGGTGAGGAGTCTCACGGGGCCGACGATACCACCGGCAGCTCCTGCGAGGCAAGGGTGTCGGCCCCGGCGCCCGCCCGCGGTCGGCGGGCGGGCGCAGTAGGGGCGCGAGGTCAGGAAGCGGCGAACGTGACGGTGACGCTGGCGGTCACCTGCTGCCGACCCGGCTCGACGGGCGTGGAGCCGCCCTCGTCGGAGGCGCGGCCGGCGAACGCGAGCGGCTGCGGCGCGGAGCCACCCTCGACGACCGCGGTGACGCGGCCAAGCGTGAGCCCGGTGCCGCGTGCGAGCGCCTCGGCGCTCCGGCGTGCGTCGGCCACGGCCGCCGTCAGGGCCTCACGGTAGAGCGTGCCTGTATCCGCCCGGAAGAACGACGGCCCGGAAACCTGCGTCGCGCCGGCCGCGGCCGCGGCGTCGATCACGGCGCCCACCTGCCCGAGCCGCTGCACGACGCCGGTGACGGAGTTGTGGGCGGCGAAGCCGTCGGTGCCCTTCCCGTCGGTGTAGCGCGGCGACACCCCGACGTACTGCGTCTGCAGCTCCGAGAGGCCGGCTCGCCGCAGCGCTGCGAGCAGCTTCTGCATTGCGGCTGCGTTCGCATCGAGCGCCGCCCTGGCGCTCGCCGCCTGTGTCTCCACGCCGAAGGAGAGCCGCGCCCGGTCGGGGGCGACGTCGACGGACGCGGTGCCCTGCACGGTGATGCCGTCGGCGGCTTCGGGCGCTGCGGCCGGTGCGTCGCCCGCCCGGGTCACGGCCGCGAGGGCCACGAGCGCGAGCAGGCTACTGGTGACGATCAGGAGTCTTTTCATGCCGTGGATACGCCGCCGCCGCCGCATCCGTCACACGCGCGCCGAGAGCGCGCCTGCGCTCAGGCCGCGGCCGGAGACGAGGACGGCAGGTAGCGCTGCCAGACCGTCGGGATCGTCGGCGTCGCGAGGTGGATGAAGAGCACGGGCGCCGGCGGCCGCGGCGGACGGCGCAGCGTCAGCCCGCTCTCCTCGAGCAGGCGGTTGCCCTTGCGCAGGTTGCACGGCGCGCACGCCGTGACGACGTTCTCCCACACCGACTCGCCGCCTCGCGAGCGGGGAACGACGTGGTCGAGGGTGAGACGGCCGCTCGAGGTGTCGCAGTAGACGCAGCGCCAGCCGTCGCGGGCGAAGAGCGCGCGTCGGGAGATCTTCCGCTGGATCGCCCGCGGCACACGGACGTACTGCACGAGGCGGATCACGTGCGGCCAGACGTAGGTGTCGGTGGCCGTGCGGAGGCCACGCGGGAGGCTCTCCAGAATCTCGGCCTTCCCCTTCCACACGAGCACGTGCGCGCGCCGCACCGAACACACGTTCAGCGGTTCGAAGCTGGCGTTCAGGACGAGGACGTGCTGCAACCTGCACGAAGCGTAGCGCGCGCAACGCCACTCGCCGAGCGGGAAATCGCCTCCGCTCCGGCCCGCGCGGGCGGCGGACAAAGCCGGTGCGTCAGCGCGCCATCGCGCGCTCGACGGCCTCCTGCTCCTCCGGGGACAGCGCGACGGGCGCGCGCCCGCGGTCGAGCTCCTTCACGTAGAGCCGCGCGTAGTCGCGGCCCTGGATCGCGGTCACGATCGTGCCGGTTCGGTTCGCGTCGAGGAACGCGAAGGACGCCGACTGGTGCCCGCCCGTCCCTGCATAGGCGTCGTAGCGCACGACCGAGGTGTTCGAGAGCGTCCCGTCGACGCGCTTGTCGACGCGCGAGAGGCCTGCCGCGAGCTCGTCCACGGCGCGGTGGAGGTCGTCGATCCGCCCCTGCAGGGACACCGCGAAGTCGACGAGGTCGGCCTTCGAGCCGCCGAGCACGACCCGCTGAGCGTCGCGTACGCGGCCGAGACGCAGCCACAGGACGACGCAGACCGCGACTGCAACCGCGGCAGCGGCAGCCGCGGCGACCGCGACGACGAGCTCGACCGTCACTCGACGGAGAAGGTGACCTTGTACTCCGCCGAGTTGTTGGCGGTGTTCGCCTCCTGCGGCACGGGCGCCACGTCGACCCGCAGCGTGCGCGGCTCGCCGAAGTCGATCGACGGGAACTCGCGGAAGGTGACGGTCTTCGTCTCGCCCGGGTTGATCAGGTCGATCGTCTGCTTCTTCTCGATCGGGTTCGGCGCCTGCTGGATCCGCAGCGTGACCTCGATCTTCACCTCCTGGTGCGAGCCGCTGTTCTTCACGTCGACGTCGAACGCGAGGTCGGTGGACGCGACGACGGTGTTCTCGGCGGTCGCGGACAGCTGCCGGCCCGACGGCTGAGCCCGGACGGCTTCGATGCCGGTACCGTGCGGGCCGGTCGTCTGCTCCCCGCCCTCGCCGGTCGCTGGCGTGCCGGTGACGCGCTGCCAGATCGGGATCATCGAGCGCTGACTCCCGAGGTCCGGCGTCTGGACGAAGTTCGAGTCCGGGACCTCGACGCCGGTCACGTCCTGCGCGCGCAGCTCGGCCACGGTCGGGTCCTTGAACAGGTCATCCCAGATCACGTCGCTCGCCACGAGCCGCTGCGCCTGGCCTGCGAGGAGCGTGCCGGCGGCGTTCGCGTCCTGCGTGCCGGCAGTGCGGCGGAACCCCGCCGCCAGCCCCGCGAGCCCCGCCTCACGGAACTCGAGCGACTCGAGCAGGCTCTCGTGCGCCCGCCGGAGCGGCCCGGGCGGGTCGAGGTTGCGGGCGCGGTTCGTCGCCAGCCGCTGCTGGTTCGCGAGCCCGTTCAGCTGCGTCTGGAGCTCGGCCGGCGTGATCTCCGGCGTCGTCAGGACGTCGCTCAGCCGCCGCCCGATCCGCTGCGACTCCTGCCCGACCGCGCCGGCCTGCGTGACGTAGTCGCGGTAGGCGTCCTGGCGGCGGTCCTGCTGGCAGCTCTGCCCCCAGAGGACGAGCAGGACGACGATCAGGATCGCGAAGGCGATCAGCCCGACGAGGCGGAGGAGCGGCGTCAGTCCGCTGGCGGGCCGGACCGGACGGCGCGGCCCGCCGCCGTTCCCGTCGCCGCGCCCCCGGCCGCGACCACGGAGGGGGCGCAGGGTCCGTTCCCGGGAGGGCGCCTCCTGGGTCTCGGGCTCGTCGAAGAAGTCGAATTCGAGGTCCGGGTCGCGCTCGCTCATGCGCCTACGGTCGTCGGGCGGGGGTGGGTGCACGGACTCAACACGGCAACTCTAACGGGACGTTCGGCCGGCGCAGGAGTTTCTCCTGCCGTGGCCAACGCAGGAGGACGTGTCGTCGGCGCTGCCCGCACTCCCGCGCGAGGACCTCGTCCTCGACCGCTACCGGCCGCTGCGGCCCCTCGGCAGCGGCGGATCCGGCTCGGTCTGGCTCGCCCGCGACGAGCACAACGGCCTCGACGTCGCGCTCAAGATCGTTCCTCGCGAGGGCAAGGCTGCGCTGCGCGCGGAGCGCGAGGCGGAAGCCGCGGCGCGGCTCCGGCACGAGCGCTGCCTGCGCGCCTATGCCTTCGGCGGCGACGCGGGGCACGTCTACATCGCCTACGAGTACGTGGGCGGCAGGACGCTGCGGGACGCGCTGCGCTCGCGCAGCCTCTCGGACGCAGACGCGATCGAGGCGTGCGCGCAGATCCTCGAAGGGCTCGCCCACGCCCACGGTCGCGGGATCGTCCACCGCGACGTGAAGCCGTCGAACGTCCTGCTCGCCGACGAGCAGCCGCCGTCGGTGCGCCTGCTCGACTTCGGCCTCGCGCAATGGGACGAGGCGGAGACGCTGACGGCCGTCGGCGACGTCCCCGGGACGCTCGCGTACATCTCGCCCGAGCGGCTCCGCGGCGAGGAGGCGTGCGCGGCGAGCGACGTCTGGGCGGTCGGGATCGTCCTCTGGGAGGCGCTCGCGGCGAAGCACCCGTTCTGGGGGGTGGCTCTGCCGCAGATGGCCCGCGCGATCGCGGCCGGGCCGCCGTCGCTCGCGCAGGAGCGGCCGGACCTCCCGGAGCGGCTCGTCGCGGCCGTCGCGCGCGCCCTCGACCCGGCGCCGGCGCGACGGCCGTCGGCTGCGGCGCTCGCCGCGGAGCTGCGCGACACGACCCCCCGCCGGCCGCGGACGAGGCCCCGCCGGCCGCCGCGGCCGAAGCCGCACGCGGCCGCGGCGTCCCTGCGGCTCCCCGCGGTGCCGACGCTGCGCCTCCCGGCAGCCCCGAGGCTGCGGCTGCCGCCGCTCGCGAGACCGCAGCTGCCGGGGCTGACGGCTGCGGGCCGCCTCGTGCCGCCCGCCCTCGCAGGCGTCACCGCGCTCGCCGGGGCGTCGCTGCTGCCGTTCTACCCCGCGCACTGGGGACTCGCGCTCGCAGCGGCCGCCGCGGCCACGGCGGCGCTCACGCCGCGACTCGGCGTCGCACTCGCGCTTGCAGTCCCGCTGCTCCCGCTCGGGAACCTCGCGCTCGGCCTCGCGCTCCTGTGGGCGGCGCTCGCCGTGGGCTGGCTCGCGCTCGCATGGCGGGAGCCGCGCGCGGCGCTCGCCGTGGTCGTCGGCCCGCTGCTCGCACCCCTCGGGCTGCTCGGGCTCGTGCCGCTCCTCGTCCGCGCGGCGCGCGGCCACGTGCTGCGGGCCGCCCAGGCCTCCGGCGCCGTCGCGCTCGCGGCCGTCGTCGCGGCCACGCGCGGCGGTGAGCTGCCGTTCGGGCTCGGCGCAGCTCCGGAGCTCCAGCTCGCCGGCGCCGAGAGCCCCGTCGAGGTCGCGCGCGCGCTCGTGCTCGCGACGCCGGTTCCGCTCGCGCTCGAGCTGGCCGTCTTCGCCGCGATCGCCCTCGCGCTGCCGTTCGCGCGCACGCCGTGGCGGATCGCGCTCCTCGGCGCCGGCGTCGCCGCCGCAACCGTGCTCGCGGCACCCGCGGGGCCGGCGCTGCCGCTCCTCGCGGCGGCCTGGCTGACCTGCGCGTGGCTCGTGTGGGAGCGGCACGCTGCGGCCGTCCGGCCGCAGCAGCCGGAGCATTAGACTTCGCCCCTTCGGGGGAACCACGAACCCCAGGTCATGAGCGTCCTCCGCAGCATCGAGCAGAAGATCGAAGGCCTCTTCGAGGGCATGTTCGGCCGTGCCTTCCGCACGCACGTCCAACCCGTCGAGCTGGCGCGGAAGCTGGCGAAGGAAATGGACGAGCACCGCACGATCTCCGTCTCGCGGGTCTACGTCCCGAACGAGTACTCCGTCTACCTGTCGGAGCCGGACCGGCAGCAGTTCAAGGGCTACGAGGGCTCGCTGATCGGCGAGCTGCAGGACTACCTCGTCGAGCACGCACGCCGTGAGAGCTACGCGCTGCTGACGCCGCCGCGCGTGCTGATGCACACCGACGACGACCTCTCCGTCGGCGAGTTCGGGATCGCGACGCGGATGGTGCAGCCCGACGGGCGGCGGGCGGCGGGGGGCCCGGAGCCGCCCGAGCAGGTCGAGCCGGGCGCGACGATGGTCTACAAGCCGAAGGCGCCGCCGACAGAAGCGGCCGGCGCGCCGGTCGACGTCGCCGTCGAGCGCGAGCAGGTGACGCTGACGATGAACGGCCGCACCCGCACGATCTCCGACCGGCGCGTCGTGCTCGGCCGCTCGAAGGAGTGCGGCGTGCAGGTGCAGGACGCGAACGTCTCCCGCCGCCACGCGGAGCTGCGGCAGGAGGGCTCGTCCTGGTGGATCGTGGACCTCGATTCGACGAACGGCACGGAGGTGAACGGGAGGCGCGTCCCGCGCGCGAAGCTCCGGGACGGCGACCGCATCACGCTGGGCGGCACCGAGCTCGTCTTCGGCCGGAAGCTGCCGTGAGCGGCCTCGACATCGACCTCGTCCTCCTGGGGCTGAAGATCGCGTTCCTCGTCCTGCTCTACCTCTTCATCTGGCGGATCGTCCGCAGCGCGAGCGTCGAGTTCCGGGGCGGCGGGTCGGTGGCGCAGGAGAGCCAGATCGTCGCGCCCGGCCAGGCGGCCGCGGCCGGTCTCGCGCCGCGCACGAGCGCGCGCCTCGTCGTCGTGAAGAGCCCCGTGCTCGACCGCGGCCGGACGATCGGCTTCGACTCCGCGCCCGTCCTCGTGGGCCGAGGCGGGCAGAACGACGTCCCGCTCGACGGCGACGACTTCGCCTCCGCGCAGCACGCGCGCTTCGAGCCGCGCCGCGACGGGCTCTGGGTCGAGGACGTCGGCTCGACGAACGGGACGTTCGTGAACGGTGCGCGCGTGACGACGCCGCGGCGCCTGCGCGGCGGCGACGTCGTCCGCGTCGGCCAGACCGACCTGCGGGTGGACGTCGAGTGAGCGCGATCCTCGCCGGATCCGCCGGGGCGACCGACACAGGGCGGCGCCGGCGCCACAACGAGGACGCGTACGTGTGCGCGCCGCCGCTCTTCGCGATCGCGGACGGGATGGGCGGCGCACGCGCCGGCGAGGTCGCGTCACAACTCGCCGCCGCCGTGCTGAACGAGGCGACCGGCGAGGCGCGGGGGGAGGGGCGCGTCGCCGATCTCATTCGCGAGGCGAACCGGCGCGTGTTCCGGCGCTCGAACGAGGACGAGGAGACCTCGGGGATGGGCACGACGATGACCGTCGCGCTCGTCGACGGCACGGCGATCGCCTTCGGCCACGTCGGGGACTCGCGCGCCTACCGCGTCCGCGGCGGCGGGATCGAGCAGCTCACCGACGACCACTCCCTCGTCGGGGAGCTCGTCCGCAGCGGCCGGCTCTCGCCCGAGGAGGCGGAGGTGCACCCGCAGCGCTCCGTGATCACGCGCGCGCTCGGGACCGAGGCGGACGTCGACGTCGACACCTTCACCGTCGAGGCAGAGCCGGAGGACGTCTACCTGCTCTGCTCGGACGGCCTCACGGACATGCTCTCCGACGCCGAGATCCTCGACCTGCTCGAGCGCGACGAGGATGCGGACGCCTCCGCGCGGCGGCTCGTCCACGCGGCGAACTCGCGCGGCGGCGAGGACAACATCACGGTCGTCCTGTTCGCGTTCCGCGACGACGCGGTGGCGCTCGAGGAGACGGTGCGGCTGACGCCGGACGAGCTGCCGGACGCGCCGGCGGTCGACGACGACGAGGACACGCTGTCGGGCCTCGAGCCCGTGCCGGCCGTGACCACCGCCGTCGTCCACGCCTCGGAGATCGAGCGCCACCTCGAGCAGGGGCCGCCCCCGAGCAGACCGTCCCGGCCGGAGCCGCGGGCACGCCGCGCGATCCTGCCGCTCGTGCTGCTCGTCGTGCTGCTGCTCGCGATCGCGGCGCTCGTGCTCTGGGGGCTCTGGCGGTGACCGCGCGGAACCGCGAACTCCTGAACCTGATCGCGGTCGGCCTCCTGACCTCGATCGGCTTCGCGAGCGTCTACATCGCGCGGCAGGAGCTCGTGTCGGCGGAGTCCCTCACGTACGCGGGGATCTTCGTCGGCCTGTACTTCCTCGCGCACGTCGTCGCCCGCTTCACCGTCCCCTACGCCGACCCGTACCTGCTGCCGATGGCGGCCCTCCTCTCCGCGATCGGCGTCACGATCATCTACCGGCTCAACCCGGACGACGCCTTCCGCCAGAGCCTCTGGATCATCCTCGGCGTCACGCTCTTCGCGATCACGCTGCTCGCGTACCGACGGGACTACCGGGTGGTCGAGAGCTACAAGTACCTCTTCGGCCTCGGCGCGATCCTGCTGCTCGCGCTGCCCGCGCTGCCGGCGGTCGGCCCGGTCGGCGGGCAGACGATCAACGGCGCCCGGCTCTGGTTCAAGGTCGGCTCCTTCCAGTTCCAGCCGGGCGAGCTCGCAAAGATCTTCCTGATCGTCTTCCTCGCGGGCTACCTGCGGGACAAGCGCGAGGTGCTCGCGCAGGGGCGGATCAAGGACTTCGGGCCCCTCTTCGTGATCTGGGGCGCCGCGATGCTCGTGCTCGTGCAGACGAACGACCTCGGCAGCGGCCTGCTCCAGTTCGGGATCTTCCTCGCGATGCTCTACGTCGCGACCGGGCGCGTGGCCTTCGTCGCCGCCGGGCTCGTGCTCTTCCTCCTCGGCGCCGCGGCCGTCTACCGCGTCGTCGACCACGTGCAGCAACGAGTGACGATCTGGCTCGAGCCCTGGACGAGCGAGCCCGTCTTCTGCGCGCAGACGGGGGAGCTCGCGCTGCGCCAGGACTGCGGCTCGTTCCAGCTCGTCAAGAGCCTCTACTCGATCGGGAACGGCGGCTACGCCGGCACCGGCCTCGGCAAGGGGACGTTCACGACCACGGGCGGGGACCCGATCATCCCGTTCCTGAACACCGACTTCGTCTATTCGGCGATCGCGCAGGAGCTCGGGCTCGCGGGCGCGTCGGCGCTGCTGCTCGTGTTCATGCTCTTCGTCGTCCGCGGCATGCGCGTGGCCCTGCAGGCCGACGACGGGTTCTCGAAGCTGCTCGCAGCGGGCCTCACGTTCGGCTTCGCGCTGCAGACGTTCATCATCGTCGGCGGCGTGCTGCGCGTGATCCCGCTCACCGGGATCACGCTACCGTTCGTCTCCTACGGCGGCTCGAGCGTCGTCGCGAACTTCGTCCTGCTGGCGGGGCTCCTGCTCGTCTCGAACCGGGCGAACGCACCGAGATGAACAGGGCGATCTCCCGCCTCGCGCTCGTCGGGACGCTGCTGATGGTGGTGCTCGTCGTCGCGACGACCTACTGGCAGGCGTGGGCGGCGGGCGACCTCCGCGACCGGCAGGACAACCAGATCCAGCGCGTCGCGCAGTTCACCGTCGACCGCGGCGAGATCATCGCCCGCAACCCCCGGACGGTGGTCGCGACGAACGAGGAGCGGAAGGTGGGCGGCCGCACCCTCTACTTCCGCCGCTACCCCCGCGGCGGCGTGACCGCGCACGTCGTCGGCTACTCGACCCAGGCGCGAGCGCGGGCCGGTCTCGAGCGCTCCCGCAACGACTACCTGACCGCGTCGAACCAGAACCTGTCGACGGTCGTCGACCGGACCGTGAACGACCTGAAAGGCGCCACGATCCGGGGGAACGACCTGGTCCTGACGCTGCACATGCGCGCCCAGCAGGTCGCGCTGCGGGCCCTCGGCGGGCGCTGCGGCTCGGTCGTGGCGCTCGAGCCGTCGACCGGGAAGGTGCTCGTGATGGCGTCGTCGCCGACGTACGACCAGAACGTGATCGAGCGTGACTTCTCGGCGATCGAGCGCATCAAGGCGCCGTGCAAGCCGGTGGCACCGCTTTACAACCGCGCGACGTACGGCCTCTACGCGCCGGGCTCGACGTACAAAGTCGTCACTGCCGCCGCTGCGATCGACAGCGGCCGCTACAAGCCCGACTCGCGCTTCTACGACCCCGGCTACTGCGAGGTCTACGGCCGGCGCGTCAACAACTACGACACGACCCGGCCGTTCGGCACCGTCGACCTCCGTCAGGCGCTCCGCTACTCGATCAACTCCGTCTTCTGCAACATCGGCAAGGCGCTCGGCTCGAAGGCGATCGTCGAGTACTCGAAGCGGTTCGGGTTCTACAACACGCCGCCGCTCGAGACGCCGGACAACGAGCGGGCGCCGAGCGGTCTCTACGCGGAGGGGGACCTGCTCGACCCGAAGCTGGACAGCGACGTCGACGCGGGGCGCTTCGCGTTCGGGCAGGAGCGGCTGCTCGTGACGCCGCTCCAGATGGCGATGGTCGCGGGCGCGATCGGGAACGGCGGCGTCGTGATGAAGCCGTTCGTCGTCGACCGGGTGCTGACACCGGACGGGGACGTGCTCGTGCGCACGAAGCCGACGGAGCTCCGTCGCGCCGTGAAGGCGGCGACGGCGTCCGCGGTCGCCGCGATGATGCGCACGGCGGTGGAGGGCGGCACGGGAACGGCCGCGCGGATCTCCGGCGTCGTCGTCGCCGGCAAGACCGGGACGGCCGAGACGGGCGTCGCCGGCACGAACAACGCGTGGTTCATCTGCTTCGCCGGCCGCGAGCGGCCGCAGGTGGCGGTCGCCGTCGTGCTCGAGCAGCAGAACGGAACGGGCGGCCAGCTCGCGGCCCCCGTCGCGCGCGAGGTGTTGCAGGCACTCCTCCCCGGGACGGCGAACTCCTAGCCAGGAGCGGACTCCATGACCGTCACCGACCCCTTCATCGACACGCTCTTCGACGAGCGCTACCGAATCGTGCGCAAGCTCGGGGCGGGCGGGATGGCGAACGTCTACCTCGCCGAGGACCAAGAGCTCGGGCGCCGCGTCGCGATCAAGGTGCTGGACGACCGCCACGCAAGCGACGACCAGTTCGTGGAGCGCTTCCGGCGCGAGGCGCAGAACGCGGCGGGTCTCTCGCACCCGAACATCGTCTCGGTGTACGACCGCGGCGAGGCCGAGGGCTCGTACTACATCGCGATGGAGTACGTCGAGGGGCGCACGTTGAAGGAGCTGATCGTTGCGCGCGGCCCCTCCCCGATCGGGATCGCGATCGACTACACGCGCCAGATCCTCTCCGCGCTCAAGTTCGCCCATCGGAACGGGATCGTCCACCGCGACATCAAGCCGCACAACGTGATCGTGGACGGCGACGGGCGCGTGAAGGTGATGGACTTCGGCATCGCCCGCGCCGGTGCGAGCCAGATGACGGAGGCCGGGTCGATCATCGGCACGGCGCAGTACCTCTCCCCGGAGCAGGCGCGTGGCGCGGTCGTCGACCAGGGCTCGGACCTCTACTCGACCGGGATCGTCCTCTACGAGCTCCTCACGGGCTCCGTCCCGTTCTCGGGCGACACGCCCGTCGAGATCGCGATGAAGCACCTGTCGCAGCCGCCGGAGCCGCCGTCGGCACGGCGGCCGGAGATCCCGCGCGACCTCGACTACGTGGTGCTGCGCGCGCTCGCGAAGGATCCCGCCGAGCGGTACCGCACCGCGAGCGAGATGGACGCGGACCTGGAGCGGATCGGCCGCGGCATCGGCGTGTCCGCGGAGACGGCCGAGGCCGCGACGTCCGTCCTCGCCCGCGGCGAGGTGACGGACGCGATGACGACGGTACGGCCGGCGGCGACGACCGCGACCGCTGCGACGACGTACACGCCCGGCCGGTACTACGAGTACGACTCGCCGCCCCGGCGCCGCTCGATCTGGCCGTGGCTCTTGGCGCTGCTCCTCGTCGCCGGCGGCCTCGTGGGCGGATTCTTCGCCTACGAGCGGATCCAGGATCAGCTGAGCGCGACGGAGCAGGTGACGGTGCCTGACGTCGTCGGCATCTCGGAGGCGCTCGCCGTCCGGCAGATCCGCGAGCGCGGCCTCGAGCCGAACGTGCGCCGCCTGCCGGCGTCCGACGTGGAGCGCGGCCTCGTCGTCTCGCAGGATCCCGAGCCGCCGGTGCGGATGGAGCGCGGCAACTTCGTCACGATCATCGTCTCCGCCGGCAAGCCCAAGGTGGAGGTGCCGAGCGTCGTCGGCAAGAGCCGCGAGGACGCGGTCGCGCTGCTGACGGAGCGACGCCTCCGCTACCGGGTCTTCGAGGTCAACTCGGACAAGGACGTCAACACCGTCACCGGGCAGGCGCCGAAGGCGGGCGAGACGGTGGTCGAGGGGACACAGGTACGGATCAACGTCTCGAAGGGGCCGCGTCCGATCGCGGTACCGAACGTCGTCGGGCAGCCCTACGACGCGGCGGCCTCCCAGCTGCAGGAGATCGGGTTCGCGGTGGCGCGCGAGGACGTCGAGAACGACGCTCCGGTGGGCACCGTCGTCGCCCAGAGCCCGGCGGCGAACCAGACGGCCGCGCTCGGTGCGACGGTGACGCTGCAGGTCTCGGAAGGGCCGACGACGACGACCGTGCCGGACGTGACGAGCCAGGACGAGCAGTCGGCGCGGCAGGTGCTCCGCGACTCGGGGTTCCGCGTCCGGGTGTCACGCCAGGACACCGAGGACCCGACGCTCGAGGGCGTCGTGATCGAGCAGGACCCGCCCGGTGGCACCGAGGCGGAGCCGAACGCCGTCGTCACGCTCGTCCTGGGCCGCTTCGTGGTGCCCGAGACACCGGACGTGCCGCCGCCGGGGCAGCCGACGACGCCGTGACGCGCAGGATCCGCGTCGCGCTGATCGCCGGCGGGCGCTCGAGCGAGCACGAGATCTCCCTCGCGTCGGCGCGATCCGTGCTCGCGGGGCTCGATCCCGAGCGCTACGAGGTGACGTCGGTGGCGATCGGCCGCGACGGCCGTTGGGAGCTCGAGCGGGGCGGCACGGGCCTGCCGCCGGAGTCGGCCGCCGCGTCGCTCCCTGTCGTCGCGGAGTCGTCGCCGGGCGAGGCGCTCGCGGCTGTGGATGTCGCGTTCCCGATCCTGCACGGGCCCTTCGGCGAGGACGGCACGGTCCAGGGGTTGCTCGACCTCGCCGACGTCCCGTACGTCGGCGCCGGCGTCGCGGCCTCGGCGCTCTGCATGGACAAGGACCTCTTCAAGGCCGTGCTCCGCGACCGAGGCATCGGGGTCGCCCGGAACGTGACGCTGCGGCTCGGCGACGAGGCCCGGAACCCGTTCGGCTATCCCGTCTTCGTGAAGCCGGCCCGGCTCGGCTCCTCGGTGGGCATCTCGAAGGCGCACGACGAGGCCGAGCTCGAGGCGGCGGTCGCGCTGGCGCGGGAGCACGACGAGAAGGTGCTCGTCGAGGAGTTCGTGGCGGGCACGGAGGTCGAGTGCGGGGTGCTCGGGAACCTCCGGCCCCCGCCGGTCGCCTCCGTCGTCGGCGAGATCGTCCCCCACGCGGAGTGGTACGACTACGCCGCGAAGTACGACGAAGGCGGTTCCGACATCGTCGTCCCGGCCCGGATCCCGGACCACGTTGCGCGCCGGGTGCAGGAGGTGGCGGTCGACGCCTTCGTCGCGACCGAGTGCGAGGGCATGGCGCGCGTCGACTGCTTCGTCCGCGAGGGCGAGGTCGTCGTGAACGAGCTGAACACGATTCCCGGCTTCACGCCGACGAGCGTCTACGCGCGCCTCTTTGCCGCCTCCGGCATCCCCTACCCGGAGCTGCTCGACCGCCTGATCGCGCTCGCGCTCGAGCGCCACGACAGACGCTCGCGGCTGCGCTTCTGAGCTACTCGACGGTGACGCCGTTCACGCGCGCGACCCGGTCGAGCGCCGTGATCCACACGAGGTAGTACCGCGCCTCGCTGCCGTCGAGCTCCCAACTCGTGCTCGCGCCGACCGTCTGCGCCGCCCCGACGACGCGCTCGAACGGGCCTTCCGCGCTGTCGCCGGCGCGGATCTCGGCCGTGTAGCCCGGCGTCTCCGTCGCCACCGTCAGCCGCGACGGCTTCGCGCCGGCCGACGCCTCCAGCACGAGCCCGACGCCCTCCTTTTCGAAGCCGCCGTAGTACGACTCCGTCGGCCAGTACGTCGCAGGGTCGCCGTCGGTGGCGAGGGCGGCCTTGTCGGAGTGCTCGACGCCGTCCCCGTGTGGGTCGTAGGCACCGATGCCGCGCACGGTCGCCGCCTGGCCGCCGCCGCCGCGTGCGCCCGCTCCGCCGCCCGGGTCGTCGTCGCCGCCGCGGATCAGCCCGACCGCCGCCACGGCGGCGGCGGCCGCCGCCAGGGCGAGCAGGAGGAGGAGCGCCGGCCAGGGCCGCCGCCTGCGTGGGGGAGCCGATGCCTTGCGAACGACGCGCCCCTGCCGCTCGCGCCGGGTACCAGACCCGCGCCGCGCCGGCCGCTTGGGCGCCTTCACGATCATCGTCGCGTCGCCGTCGGGACGCTCGTCGAGGCCGGCGAGGCACGCGTCGAGCTCACGCACGACCTCGTCCATCGACTCCGGCCGCTCGGCGGGTGTCTTCGCGAGGCAGCGCTCGACGAGCGCTGCGAGTCGGAGCGGGCAGTCCGGACGACGCTCGAGCAGGCTCGGCACCGGCTCGTTGACGTGGCGCATCGCGACCGCGAGGAAGTTGTCGCCGTCGTACGGCACCTCGCCCGCGAGCAGCTCGAAGAGGACGACGCCGAAGGAATACACGTCCGTCTGGGCATCGACACGCTCGCCGCGCGCCTGCTCCGGCGCGATGTAGTGGCTCGTCCCGAGGACGGTGCCCGTCTCCGTGTGCCCGACGGCGTCGAGCGACCGCGCGATCCCGAAGTCGGTGATCTTCGCCCGCCCGTCGCCGCTCAGGAGCACGTTCTGCGGCTTCACGTCACGGTGCACGAGCCCCTGCTCGTGCGCGAACGCGAGCGCACGTCCCATCTGCAGACCGAGCTCGAGCACGCGCCGCACCGGCAGCGCGCCCTCCCGCTCGACGAGGTCCTTCAGCGTCTCGCCCTCGACGAACTCGAAGACGATGAACTGACGGCCGTTCTCCTCGCCCCGGTCGATCACCGTGACGATCCCCGGGTGCGACAGCTGCGCCGCCGCCCGCGCCTCGCGCAGGAACCGCTGGACGTAGTCGTCGTCCTCGCCGTAGTGCTCGTGCAGGATCTTCAACGCGACGCTGCGCTCGAGCAGCGTGTCGCGGGCGGAGTAGACGCTGGACATGCCGCCGGTGCCGACGACCTCGCCGAGCTCGTACCGGTCTGCGATCAGCCGCCCCACGGCCACCACGCTAGCGTTCCCGGTGCCGCCGGAGCCGGAGCCGCGCCCGTCTCCGCGGACGACGGGTCAGTCGAGCACGGAGACGAGCGCGTCTTCCCAGACCGCCAGCGCCTCGTCCAGCTCGGCGTCCGTCACGACGAGCGGGCAGAGGACACGCACGCAGTTCGAGTAGACGCCGGCCTTCAGCAGCAGCAGGCCGCGCTGGAGCGACGCGTCGATCACGGCCTGCGCGAGCTCCGGCGCCGGCTCCTTCGTCGTCCGATCGTGGACGAGCTCGATTGCGAGCATCGCGCCGAGGCCGCGCACGTCGCCGACCTGGGGGAACCGCTCCTGCCACGCATGCATCCGGCTCCGCATCGTCTCGCCGATCGCCTGCGCGCGCTCCACGAGCCCCTCGTCCTCGATCACGTCCAGGACGGCGAGCGCCGCCGCCTGCGCCACGGGGTTGCCGACGTACGTCCCGCCGACGGCGCCGTCGTGCGCGGCATCCATCAGCTCGGCCTTGCCGAGCACGCCGGAGAGCGGGAGCCCGCCGGCGATCGACTTCGCGAGCGTGATCAGGTCGGGCTCGATCCCGTAGTGCTCGAGCGCGAAGAGCCGCCCGGTGCGGGCGAAGCCCGTCTGCACCTCGTCGACGACCAGCACGATCCCGTGCTCGTCGCAGATCCGACGCAATCCGGCCAGGAACTCCTTCGGCGCGACGACGAAGCCGCCCTCGCCCTGGATCGGCTCGACGACGATCGCGGCGACCTGGTCGGCGGCGACCTGGGTGTCGAAGAGCCCCTCCAGCTCGCGCAGCGCCGTCGCGGCGTCGATGCCGCGGTACTCGTTCGGGAAGGGAGCGCGGTAGACCTCGGGCGCGAGAGGCCCCATACCCGCCTTGTAGGGGTGCGGGCGCGAGGTCAGCGTCAGCGAGAGCAGCGTGCGCCCGTGGAACGCGCCGTCGAACGCGATCACCGCGGGCCGCCGCGTCGCGAGGCGCGCGAACTTGACCGCGTTCTCGACGGCCTCGGTGCCCGCGTTGAAGAACGCCGCCTTGGCGGGGCCGCGGAACGGCGCCAGCGCGAGCAGGCGCTCGGCGAGCGCCACGTACACCTCGTAGGGGACGACGGTGAAGTCGGTGTGGGCGAAGCGGGCGAGCTGGTCCTGCGCCGCCTCGACGACCCGCGGGTGCGCGTGCCCCACGTTCAGGCACCCGACGCCGCCGGTGAAGTCGACGAACGTGTTGCCGTCCAGGTCGGTGATCGTGGCGCCCGAAGCCTCGGCGATGACGACGGGGAGCGTGATCGACTTCGCGTTCGCGATCACCCGCTGCTTCCGCTCGAGCACCTCCTGCGAGCGCGGCCCGGGGATCGCCGTGCGCACGTTGATCGTCTTCGTCGTCGCCACGTGCCCAGCGTACCGCAGCGGCCGGCCGAATGCATAGCTGAATGATCGTTATGCAGAACGAGCCGGCCGTATCGTGAGCCCATGGACGCCCGCACGCTCGACCCCGACCCGCTGCGGCAGTTCCACGCGTGGTTCGACGAGGCCCGCGCGGTCGTCGCGGCGCCCGAGGCGGCGGCAGTCGCGACCGCCGACGCTGCCGGCAGCCCGTCGCTGCGGATGATCCTCGTGAAGAGCGTCGACGCGCGCGGCTTCGCCTTCTTCACGAACCGCGAGAGCCGCAAGGCGGCCGAGCTGACCGCGAACCCGCGCGCCGCGCTGCTCTTCCACTGGGCGCCGCTCGGGCGCCAGGTGCGGGTCGAGGGAGCGGTGGCACGCGTCGCCGACGACGAAGCCGCCGCCTACTTCCGGACGCGGCCGCTCGGCAGCCGCCTGGCGGCCTGGGCCTCGCCGCAGAGCCGGCCCCTCGGGGGCCGCGCCGAGCTCGAGGGGCGGCTGCGCGAGGTCGCGTCGCGCTGGGGGGAGGAGCCGCCGCTGCCGCCGCACTGGGGCGGCTTCCGGGTCGTGCCGGATGCCTACGAGTTCTGGCAGCACGGCGACGACCGGCTGCACCACCGCGTGCGCTATGCGCCGGCGGGAGAGGGCTGGCGCCGGGAGCTGCTCGCGCCCTAGGGGCGCGACGGGAGCTCAGCGCCGGAACAGGGCGCGGGCGGTGTCGTGCGCCGCCTCGTCGTGCGCGTGCCACAGGCGCTCGACGAGACACGCGAGGACGTCGCGGATCCCGACCATCCCGAGCAGGTTTCCGTCGAGAACGACCGGGAGGTGCCGGATCCGCCGCGACCCCATCAGCTCGGCGGCGTCGGTGACGGACACGTCCGGGTTGACGCTCACGACCTCGGTCGTCATCACGTCCCCCACGCGCACCTGCTCGAGGTCGGTGTGCTCGCCTCCCAGCCGCAGCACGTCCCGCTCCGTGAAGATCCCGACGACGCGGCCCTCCTCGCAGACCGCGACCGCACCGACGTCCTCCTCCAGCATCCGCAGCACCGCGACGTGCGCCGTGTCGGTGGGAGCCACGGCCACGACCCTGACGCGCATCACGTCGGAGATCGCCATCGGGCCGAGTGTAACGAACCGCACTTGGGCGGGTGCCGACCGAAAGACGTGGCGGCCGGATGCCCGCCCGCGCGACCGTAGACTCCGGCCGTGGTCCTCTCGGACACGACGATCCGCCGCTTCCTCGCAGACGGCCGCATCGGGATCGACCCGTACGACTCCGACCTGCTCCAGCCGTCGAGCGTCGACGTCCGCGTCGACCGCTACTTCCGCCCCTTCCGCAACTCACGCACCCCGTACATCGACGTCAAGCAGGAGCAGGAGGAGCTGACGGAGCTCGTGGAGATCGACGACGAGACGCCGTTCATCCTCCACCCCGGAGAGTTCGTGCTCGGCTCCACCCTGGAGACCGTGCGGCTGCCGGACGACCTGGTGGCGCGCCTCGAGGGCAAGAGCTCGCTCGGCCGCCTCGGCCTCCTCATCCACTCGACGGCGGGGTTCATCGACCCCGGCTGGGACGGCCACGTGACGCTCGAGTTGTCGAACGTCGCCAATCTGCCGATCACGATCTACCACGGGATGAAGATCGGCCAGCTCTCCTTCATGCAGCTGACGGAGCCGGCGGAGCGGCCGTATGGCTCCGGAGGTCTCGGATCGAAGTACCAGGGGCAGAAGGGCCCCACACCGTCCCGCTACTGGAAGAACTTCACGTGATCCTCGTCACCGGCGCCACCGGCTTCGTCGGGAACCACATCGTCCACGCGCTGCGCGGGCGGGACCTGCCGGTGCGCGGGCTCGTGCGCGACCCGGCGACGGCAGGCCGGCTGCACGCATGGGGCTGCGAGACGGCCGTCGGCGACGTCAACGACCCCGCGAGCCTCCGCCGCGCGGTCGAGGGGTGCGAGACAGTGATCCACCTCGTCGCGATCCTCACCGGGACGCCGCGAGAGTTCGAGCGCGTGATGAGCCAGGGCACCCGACACCTCGTCGCGGCGGCCAAGGAGGCCGGCGTGGGACGCTTCGTGCACATGTCCGCGCTCGGCCTGGACGAGACGACGAAGGACGTCGTCCCCTACTACCGGGCGAAATGGGACATGGAGCAGACGGTCAAGGGCTCCGGACTCGAGCACGTGATCTTCCGCCCGAGCTTCGTCTTCGGCCGCGACGGGGGCGCGCTGCAGCAGTTCAAGCGGATCGCGAGGCTGGCTCCCGTGACGCCGATCGTCGGGCCGGGGACGCAGCGGATCCAGCCGATCTGGGCCGAGGACGTCGCGCGCTACTTCGCGGAGGCCGTCGACAAGCCCGAGGCCGCGAACCGCACGTTCGAGGTGGGCGGGCCGGACGTCGTGACCTGGAACGAGTTCTGGGACCAGCTGAAGCGCGCCCTCGGCTCGCGCCGGCCGTCCGTGCACCTGCCGGTCGGCCTGATGCGGATGCAGGCGCGAGCCTTCGAGCTACTGCCGAACCCGCCGGTCACGCGCGACCAGCTGACGATGCTCGAGGCCGGCGACAACGCCGTCACGAACTCCGACGCGGTCGACGTGTTCGGATTCCCGCTCGTCCCGCTCGACGAGCAACTGCGCCGCGCCGTCTAGCCGGCCGGCGCAGATACGACGGCGGAGCCGCCGGATCGCGCAGAATCCTCGCCGGCGCAGATACGACGGCGGAGCCGCCGGATCGCGCAAAACCGCTAGCTAGCCGGCGCAGATACGGCGGCGGAGCCGCCGGATCGCGCAAACACCTGAAGCGGCCGCCTCGCGGCCGGAACGAACCCCTGAGGGGGCTGCGTAGGCGCGGCCGGAACGGCCAGCTGGCACAGAGCCGTATCCGACTCGGCGGCTCGACCGTTACCCCGGTGAGTTTCCTCTCCCCGGAAAAGACCGAGGGCCGCTTTCGCGGCCCTCGGTCTTTCGGTCACCAGCGTTGGAGTAGTAGGAGCGCTTCCGGCCGGCGGTGGTACTCCGGCGGCGCGAGAAACGCGAGTCCCCTACGCGTGGCTATGGCGATTCCCCGTAGGTCCCGGGGACACGCTCCTACCCGCTGGTACCTCCACTGCCCGTACTGGAATCTGTCACTACCGGACCACCTCCTTTCCGCGGTAGCGGCACTCTAGCTGACGCGGCGGCTCGCATCGACCGGCAGCGCGACTACGCGTTCTGGCGCAGAACGACCGACAGCTCGAGGCCGCGGTCGAGTGGCAGCGTGACGCTCTCGAGCGTCGGATCCGCCTGTCGCGCCCGCGAGTACGCACCGAGCGTCTCGGCGTGCGAGAGCACGTTGTCGGCGACCACGACGCCCCCCGGCTCCAGCTTCGTCCGCGCGAGCCCGAAGAGCCGCTCGTAGTCGTCCTTCTCCGCGTCGAGGAAGACGACGTCGAACACGTCCTCGAGGC
>DASQNG010000192.1:0-17104 GCA_035645095.1 Gaiellaceae bacterium
AGTCGTGCTGACGCCGCACGCGGGCGAGCTGGCGCGGCTGCTGGGCCGTGACTCGGCCTGGGTGGACGCACACCGGCTGGAGGCCGTCCGCACCGCGGCCGAGCGCTTCCGCTGCGTCTGCCTGCTGAAGGGGAGCGACACGCTCGTCGCCGCCCCCGGCGCGGGCGTCCTCGTCTGCGGCCCCGGGCCGCCCGCGCTCGCGACCGCCGGCAGCGGCGACGTGCTCACGGGCGTGCTCGCGACCTACCTGGCGAAACGGCTCGAGCCGCGCCTTGCCGCGGCCGCGGCCGCCGTCGCCACGGCCGAGGCGGCGCGACTCGTCCCGCACGCGACGGGCGTCACCGCAGGCGACGTCGCGGCCGCGCTGCCGCTCGTCGGCGCCTGATGGCGCGGTCGCTCCTCACCGTCGACCTCGGTGCGGTGGGGCGCAACGTGCGCACGCTGCTCGCGGCACTCGCCGGCGCCGAGCTTTGGGCGGTCGTGAAGGCGGACGGCTACGGCCACGGCGCCGTCGACGTCGGCCGGGCCGCGCTCGCCGCCGGAGCGCAAGCCCTGTGCGTCGCGACGGTCGCCGAGGCGCTCGTGCTGCGTAGCGAGCTCGGGCCCGTTCGGCTCGTCGTCCTCGGCCCGGCGGCCGCCGACGAGGTCTCCGAGGCACGCGCCGCCGGACTCGAGCTCACGGTCGCGGACGGCCGCATCCCCGAGGGCGTCCGCGTCCACCTGAAGCTCGACACCGGGATGGGCCGCTGGGGGCTCGCGGAGCTGCCGGCGGCGACGCGGGACGTCGTCGGCTTGATGAGCCACCTCGCCGTTGCCGACGCCGACCCGGCCTTCACGGAGGAGCAGGTGCGCCGCTTCCGGGACGCGACGGCGCCGTTCCCGCACCTCACGCGCCACGTCGCGAACAGCGCGGCGGCGCTCCACCACCCGTCCGCCCGCTTCGACGCCGCCCGCTGCGGGATCGCGCTCTACGGCCTATCGCCGTTCGGGGACGACCCCTCCGCGCACGGCCTCCAGCCGGTGCTCGCCTGGGAGTCGGAGCTTGCGCAGGTGAAGCTGCTCGAGCCAGGCGCGTCGACGGGCTACGGGCGCCGCTATGTCGCGGCGGCACCGACGTGGCTCGGGATCGTCCCGGTCGGCTACGCGGACGGGTTCCGGCGCGACCTCACCGGGACGCAGGTGCTCGTCGGAGGGCAGCCGCGACCGGTCGTCGGCACCGTCTCGATGGACGCGTTCGCCGTCGCCCTCGACCGTGAGCTGCCGCCGGGGACGCCCGTCACGCTGCTCGGCCGCGGCGTCTCGGCGGAGGCGCACGCGCACGTCGCGGGCACGATCAACTACGAGGTCGTGACCGGTATCCGCGCCGCGCCGGAGCGCGCGCGGCGTGTTGTCGTCGGTGCTTGACCTGGATACCCGGGAGGGGTATAGTGGTGCGCATGGAGATGACCTACACCGTTTCCGGCATGAGCTGCTCCCACTGCGTCGCCGCCGTCACCGAGGAGGTGCAGGCCGTCGCGGGCGTCGAGTCGGTCGACGTCGACCTCGACACGAAGCTCGTCGTCGTGCGTGGCGACGACCTCGCCGACGACGCGCTGCGCGCGGCGATCGTCGAGGCCGGCTACACAGCAGCGTGACGCGGGTCGCGCTCTTCGGCGTCCTCGCGGTCGCGGTCTTCGCGCTCGCGTTCGCCGGAGGGCGCGTCCTCGACGTCGGCCCACGTACGGTCGCCGAGGCGGCAGCGCACGAGGCGGACGCGCCGACCGGGGAGGACGAGGGGCACGCCGACGCTGCCCCCGCCGGCCTCGCCGTCGCCGAGCGCGGCTTCCGGCTCGTGGCCGAGCGGACGGAGCTTCGCGGCGGGCGTGGCGAGGAGTTCGTGTTCCGCATCCTCGACGAGGGGCGGACGGTGCGCGACTTCGACGTGGAGCACGAGCGGCGCCTGCACCTCGTCGTCGTCAAACGCGAGCTCGACGTCTTCCTTCACCTCCATCCCGAGCAGCGGCGCGACGGCTCGTGGGTGACGCGGCTGCAGTTGCCGGCGGACGGCGTCTACCGCGCCTTCGCCGACTTCACGAGCGCCGGCGAGCGCCGGACGCTCGGCATCGATCTCTTCGCTCGCGGCGGCGGTGCGACACCGCCTCCGGCGCCCGCCTCGCCGTACGCGACCGAGCTCCGCCGTGACGGCGAGCGCCTCGAGTTCCGGGTCACGCGCGGCGGCCGGCCGGTGCGGTTCGAGCCGTACCTCGGCGCCGGCGGGCACCTCGTCGTGCTGCGCGAGGGCGACCTCGCCTACATCCACGCGCACGCAGACGAGGACCGGCTCGCGTTCGACGTGCCTTTCCCGACCCCCGGGCGCTACCGGCTCTTCCTCCAGTTCAAGGCGGACGGCAGCGTCCACACGAGGTCGTTCGAGGTGCGGGCGTGAGCGTCGAGCGGCTCGAGCTCCCGATCAGCGGGATGACGTGCGCCTCCTGCGCCGTCCGCGTCGAGAAGAAGCTGAACAAGCTGGAGGGCGTCGCCGCCTCCGTCAACTACGCCACCGAGCGTGCGGCCGTGGAGTTCGACGCCGAGCGCGTCGCGCCGGCGCAGCTCGTCGACGCCGTGGAACAAGCCGGCTATCACGCGGTGTTGCCCGCGGACGACGACGAGCCGGAGACGGCGGGCGCGGACGACCCCACACGCTCGCTGCGGCAGCGCCTCGTCGTCTCGGCGCTGCTCTCGCTGCCCGTGCTCCTGCTGGCGATGGTGCCGCCGCTCCAGTTCGACGGCTGGCAGTGGCTCTCGCTCCAGCTCGCCACGCCGGTTGTGCTCTGGGCCGGCTGGCCGTTCCACCGCGTCGCGTTCCTGAACGCGCGCCACGGCACCGCGTCGATGGACACGCTGATCTCCGTCGGCACGCTGGCGGCGTGGGGCTGGTCGGTCGCTGCGCTCTTCTTCCTGGGCGCCGGCGACCTCGAGATGCGGATGCCCTTCGCGCTCGAGCTAGGTGCGGGCGGCGGCGGGGGCGAGATCTACCTCGAGGTCGCCACCGTGGTGACGACGCTGATCCTGACCGGCCGCTACTTCGAGGCGCGCGCGAAGGGGCGCGCGGGCGATGCGCTGCGCGCGCTGCTCGAGCTCGGCGCGAAGGACGTCGCGCTGCTCGGACCGGACGGCGAGGAGCGGCGCGTGCCGCTCGAGGAGCTGCGCGTCGGCGACCTCTTCGTCGTGCGCCCCGGCGAGAAGGTGGCGACCGACGGCGTCGTCGAGGCGGGGGAGTCGTCGCTCGACACGTCGCTCCTGACCGGCGAGAGCGTGCCCGTCGAGGCCTGGCCCGGCGACCAGGTGATCGGCGCGACCGTCAACGTCTCCGGCCGGCTCGTCGTGCGGGCGACCCACGTGGGCGCCGACACCGCCCTCGCGCAGATCGGCCGGCTCGTGACGGAGGCACAGACGGGGAAGGCGCCCGTGCAGCGGCTCGCCGACCGCATCTCAGGCGTGTTCGTCCCGATCGTCCTGCTCCTCGCGGCGGCCACGCTCGGCTTCTGGCTCGGCACCGGCTCCGACGCGACCTTCGGGTTCGCGGCGGCCGTCGCCGTGCTCATCATCGCGTGCCCGTGCGCGCTCGGCCTCGCGACGCCGACGGCGCTCCTCGTCGGCACCGGCCGCGGCGCGCAGCTCGGCGTGCTGATCAAAGGACCCGAGGTGCTGGAGGGGACGAGGCGGGCGACCTCGATCGTGCTCGACAAGACGGGGACGGTCACGGAGGGGCGGCTGCGCCTCGCGGACGTCGTGACGCTCGACGGCACGACCCGCCGCGAGGTGCTGCGTCTCGCTGGCGCGGTCGAGGACGCGAGCGAGCACCCGGTTGCGCGGGCGGTGGCGGAGGCGGCGCGCGCGGAGGTCGGCCCGCTGCCGGTGGTGACGGGGTTCCGCAACCTGCCCGGTCTCGGCGTCGTCGGCGTCGTGGACGACCGTGAGGTGCGCGTCGACCGCGACGGCGTTCACTGGGGCGGCGAGCTGCGCGCGCGGCTCGTCGTCGAGGACACGGTGAAGCCGACGAGCGCGGAGGCCGTTCGCGAGCTGCGCGCCCTCGGCCTCACGCCCGTGCTGCTGACCGGCGACGCCGAGGAGCCGGCTCGGCGGGTGGCCGCCGAGGTCGGGATCGAGCGAGTCGTCGCGGAGGTGCTTCCCGGGGACAAGGTCGCCGAGGTGCGGCGGCTGCAGGAGGCCGGCGAGGTGGTCGCCATGGTGGGCGACGGCGTCAACGACGCGCCCGCGCTCGCGCAGGCGGATCTCGGGATCGCGATCGGCACCGGGACCGACGTCGCGATCCAGGCCTCCGACCTCACGCTCGTCTCGGGCGACCTCCGCGCCGCCGTCGACGCGATCCGGCTCTCGCGCCGCGTGCTCGCGACGATCAAGAGCAACCTCTTCTGGGCGTTCGCCTACAACGTCGCGGCCATCCCGCTCGCGGTCGCCGGCCTGTTGAACCCGATCGTCGCCGCCGCCGCGATGGCGTTCTCCAGCGTCTTCGTCGTCTCGAACTCGCTGCGCCTGCGCGGCTTCAGGAGCGTGCGCGCATGAGCCACGGCTACGACAAGGACGCACTCGGGAAGCGCCTGCGCCGGATCGAGGGGCAGGTGCGCGGCATCGAACGGATGGTCGAGGACGACCGCTACTGCATCGACATCCTCACGCAGATCGGCGCGGCGATGACCGCGCTCGAGAACGTCGGGCTGAAGGTGCTCGACGAGCACGTCAACCACTGCGTCGCGGGTGCGATCGAATCGGGAGACCCCGCAGCGGCACGCGAGAAGACCGACGAGCTGCTGGCGGCCGTGCAGCGGTTCGCGAAGGCGCGCTAGCTCCCCGAACCCTGTTCGCGGCGGACGTGGCCGGGCACTGACCCCGGACGTGGCCCGGCGGAACGGACGCGGCGTCAGGGGCGGCGGTAGCCGGCGCGGGCGACGACGCGGGCGACAAGGCTCGGCGCGACCGCCTGCGCGAGCGCGAAGGCGCGGTACCACCCCGGCACGAAGCTCTCCCGCCTGCCGCGGTCGAGCACGTGGAGGACGTGCTCGGCGACGTCCTCCGGCCTCAGCACGACGCGGCGGAAGAACCGACTCGCGAGCATCGTCCGCTGCGGGAACCCCTCCGTCTCGACGAACCCCGGCAGCACCGCCTGCACGAGCACGCCGCGTGGCGCCAGAACCGCCGCCAACGAGCGCGAGAAGGCGAGCTGGGCGTGCTTCGAGGCCGCGTACGGCCCTGCCGGTGCGAAGGCGACGGCGCCGGCCACCGAGACGACGTTGACGACGCGGCTGCCCTCCCGCAGCCCCGGGTCGAAGGCGCGTGCGCACCAGACCGAGCCGAGGTAGTTCGTCGCGACGACCGCCTCGATCCGCTCGGGCGGCAGCGTCAGGAAGTCGCCGCGGCCGGGGACGCCGGCGTTGTTCACGAGCAGGTGGATCTGCGGGTGCCGCTCGAGGACGGCTGCGGCCACCCGGTCGACGGCGGCGCGGTCGGCGACGTCGCAGACCTCCCACTCGCCGTCGAGCTCGGCTGCGAGCGGCTCGAGCAGCTCCGCGCGGCGGGCGATCAGGACGACGCGCCAGCCGCGGCGTGCGAGCGCTCGCGCCGTCGCCGCGCCGATCCCGCTCGACGCTCCGGTGACGACGGCCACCCGCACCCGGCGACCCTACCGCGGCGTCAGCGGCAGATGCGGACGACCCGCTGCGCCTCGGCCGTGCGTCCGCGCGCGTCGCGGACGACCGCGCGGAGGAGCTTCGTCCCCTTCGGCGTGCCGCCGCGCCGCCACGTCGCGCTGTAGACGCCGCCTGGCCCGCGCTTCACCGTGGCGACGAGCTTCGAGCCGGCCAGGAAGCGAACCGAGCGGACCGCGACCGTCGAGCCCGCGACGACGGTCAGCGGCGTCCGCGCGCCGACGCACTCGCGCCGCTCGGGCGCGAGCCAGGTGATCGTGGGGCCGGAGACGACCTCGATGCTCCCCGCGGCGTAGGCCGTGTTCGGCAGCAGCTCGTCGCCGACGGAGTCGACGTTCTTCGCCTCCTGGAAGTCGGACGCGGACGCCTCGAGCTGCGGCTGCCCGGGGCGCAGCACGGGCGCCTCCCGCGGCAGCACGAAGAGCGCGATTCCGGAGAAGGGGTCGTACGCGGACGCCGCCACGAGGACGCGGCCGTAGCCGATCACGAGCGAGTACGGGTTCACCCCCGCGCCGCCGTCCAGCACGCGCAGCGCGATCGTGGGGCGGCCCGCCGCCACGCGCGCGGTGACGAGGCCGAGCTCCGGCGGGTCGACGTCGTTCACCCACGCCCGCAGGACGTACGAGCCGGCGAGGGAGCGGCCCGTGAAGGGGTCGCGGCCGCTGTCGACGGCGACGTAGTACGTCTTCGTGCGCGGGAACACCGTCCCGGCCGCGCCGATGTCGAGCGGGTAGTCGATCGTGAGGTTGTTGACGTTCACAGGCGTCCCGGCGTAGCCCTGCACGTCGTTCTCGTCGCGCGAGCCGAGCATCCAGGGGTGGATCAGCGAACCGGCGCTCGCAGAGACGACGGCGGCGCCGACGTTCACGGCGGGCTCGTCGATCCGGATGCCGTACAGCCGCTCTGCGCCGACCTCCTCGACGGGGGGCCCGGTGTAGCTCGGCGGCGGCCCGAAGGCGGCGGCCGGATAGCGATACGCGGAGGCGTGGGAGACGCCCCGGCGCGTGTCGCCGGACTGGAGGAAGCGGAGCCGCTGGACCGGCACCCGTTCGAGCCCGGGCCGGGTGACGAGGAGCGCGTATGGGACCTTCCGCGTCACGTCGCCGCGGCGGAGGAGGAGGAACCCGTACGCCTCGCCGGCGGCCGCGTCTGCCGCCGTGCGGGCGAGGACCGGCAGCCGCGCGTCTCCGCCTGGGGGGAGCGTCACGGAGCCGGGCACGTCCAGGGCGACGCCGCGCGGCTGAGCCTGCGGGCGAACCTCGACCTGCCACGTGCCCGCTCCGTCGCCGGCGTCCGCGACCGTGAGCAGCAGGGAGGCGGCTCCGGCGCCGCGGTTCGCGTTCAGGTCGCCGAACGAAAGCGAGGCGGGCTCGGTGAAGAGCTTCGGGTCGGCCGCCGCGACGACGTGGGCGAGACCGCCGCCGCCGAGCAGGACCGGCGCCTCCGCCGTCCGCGCCGTGTCGGCCCACGCTGCCCCCGCCGTCGAGACGAGTGCCGACTTCACCTGCCGCGGCGACCAGCCGCGGTGCCGCTGGAGCAGCAGCGCGGCCGCCCCCGCCACGTGCGGCGCCGCCATGCTCGTGCCGTCGAACACCGCGAACGGCCCCCCGGCACGGGGCAGGGTCGCCGACAGGACGGCGCCGCCGGGCGCGCTGACGTCCGGCTTCAGTTGGTGCCCGAACGCGGTGAGGCCGGCGGAGGAGAAGCTCGTGACGATGCCGCTCCGCTCCGTCTCGAGGCGCTCGACCTCGCGCCCCACACGCACGGGAGCCCGGCCGCCGTGGCCCGCCAGGTAGGCGCGCAGGTGGGCACCGTCGAGGTCGGAGATCATGCCGCCGCGGAGGTCGACGGGGATCGCGTTCGGCTCGCCCGGACGGTTGTCGACGAAGACGACGCCGATGGCGCCGGCGGCGGTAGCGCGCCGGTACTTCAGCGCGAACGTGCAGTGCCCCCGCGAGACGAGCGCGAGCGCCCCGCGCAGCGACCCCGGCGCGAGCGGGGAGGAGCCGCCCTGGCGGTTCCCGGCCGGTCCGCAGAGGTCGTGCGGGACCGGCGCGCCGCGCGGCGAGACGAGCGTGGCGACGTCGACGAGCGCCTGGTCGCTCGTGCCCCACGCGGCGGGTGCGGCGTGGCCGCCGGCGGGCGCATACGGGATCCGGCGGAGCGCCGCGGGCGCATCCGCGGCGACGAGCCGGAGCGACGGCGCGAAGACCTGCGCGCTCGACACCGCCGCCACCGAGATCGCATCCGGCGCCGTGCCCGGCGAGCCGGCGGAGCCGAGCCCGTACTGGTCGCGGTCGTTGCCGGCCGAGATGACCGGCACGACGCCCGCAGCGACGACGCTCCGGACCGCCTCCACGAGCGCGTCGCTTTGCGGGTCGGTCTGCGGGCCGCCGCCCGAGAAGTTGATCACGTCCATCCCGTCGGCGACTGCGGCCTCGAACGCCGCGACGATCTCGGGCGTGTTGGCGACGTGGCCGACGGGCGTCGGGACGTTGAAGACGCGGTAATTGCCGATCCACGCGCGCGGCGCGACGCCGCTCAACCCCGGGGTCGCCGGATGGTCGCGGCCGGCCGGAGCGTCGGTGCCGGCGTTCCCGGCGGCGATCCCGGCGACGTGCGTCCCGTGGAAGGACACGCGCGGGTCGACCGCGAGCCGGCTCCGCTCGTCCGCGTTCGCGCCGACGAAGGAGCGCGCGACGATCACCTTCGGCGTCGTCCAGCGGGTGCCGCCCTTCGGGAAGCCTTGCGGGTACGCATACCCCTGCGGCGCGAAGAAGCGGTTCGTCTGGTCGACGCCGTCGTCGACCACCGCGATCTTCATCCCCTCGCCCGCGGCGCCGCCCGCGCCGGCAACGGCACCCGCGGCGATCACGCCGGGGGTCCGGTTCAGCGCGAGCGTGTAGCGCAGGCTGGGATAGATCTTCCGGGCGAGCCCGAGGCGCGCGACGGCCGGCAACTTCCGTGCCGGCAGGTCGACCGCGAGCCCGTTCAGGAGCAGCGTGTAGTTGCGGGTCACCTCGGCTTCGGGAACGGCCCGCCGCAGCGTCGCCTCGGCGCGCTGCTGCGCGTGCAGCAGGTCGGCGCGATACGTCCGCGCCCAGCGGCTCGTCACGTCCAGCCGGCTCGACGCGTCTGCGCCGGCGAGCGTGCGCGCGGCCGTCGCGAGCGGCAGGCCCGGGAGGGTCAGGATCACGGTCGTCCGGCCGCCGCGCTGCGCCTTCGGCACGACGATCGTGCCGGCGCGGACGAGGGGCACCTCGAGCTCGCCGCCGCGGCGCTCGATCGGCTGCAGCGCCGCCGCAGCCGGGGAGGCGGCGAGGAGCGCCGCACCTACTGCGAAGGGCGCGAGGAGGCGGCGCACGCGCCCACAGTAGCCCACGGATGCTGCTGCCGCCGAACCGCGTCCCGTACACTCGCGCGCGTGAGTCGGTTCGACGGGAAGCGGGCGCTCGTCCTCGGCGTCGCCAACAAGCGGTCGATCGCCTGGGCAATCGCACGGCGCCTCGCAGCGGAGGGCGCAGAGCTCGCGTTCACGTTCCAGGGCGAGCGGATCGAGGCCAACGTCCGTGCCCTTGCTGGGAGCGTCGGGTCGCCGCTCGTGACCCCGTGCGACGTCCGCTCGGACGAGGACGTCGCGCGCGTCTTCGGCGAGGTCGAGGCGCAGTGGCCGGAGGGATTCGACGTCCTCGTCCACTCGGTCGCCTACGCCGCCGCGGAGGATCTCGAGGGGCGCTTCACCGACACGCCGCGTGACCGCTTCTGGATGGCGCTCGACATCAGCGCCTACTCGCTGGTCGCGACCGCCCGCGCGGCCGAGCCGCTGCTCGCGCGCCGCGGCGGCGGCTCGATCGTGACGATGACGTACCTCGGCGGCGAGCGGGCGGTGCCGCACTACAACGTGATGGGCGTGGCGAAGGCGACGCTCGACGCGTCCGTGCGCTACCTCGCGTGGGACCTCGGCGAGCACGGTATCCGCGTCAACGCCGTCTCCGCCGGGCCCGTGCGGACGCTCGCGGCACGCTCGATCGCCGGCTTCACCGAGATGGAGCGGATGTTCGAGGAGCGCGCGCCGCTCCACCGCCACATCGAGGCGGACGACGTCGCGTCTGCCTCTGCCTACCTGCTCTCCGACGACGCGAAGAACGTGACCGGGACGACGCTCTACGTCGACTCCGGCTACCACTCGATGGGCATGTAGCGCGGCCGGGCTGCGGCGTCGGCAGTGAGGATGCACGCCGACGAGCTCGAGCTCGACGAGGCGCTCGTCCGCCGGCTGTTGCGCGCGCAGTTCCCGGCGTGGGCCGACCTGCCGCTCCGTCGGGCCGAGCCCGCGGGCACCGTCAACGCCATCTTCCGCCTCGGAGGGGAGCTCGCCGTGCGCCTTGCGCGGCGGAACGGACCGACGGAGCCCGGTGGCGTCGAGCTGGAGTGGCTGCCGCGGCTCGCGCCGCTCCTCCCGCTCGAGGTGCCGGTGCCGGTCGCCCAGGGCCGCCCGAGCGTGGATTACCCGTGGTTCTGGGAGGTGCACACGTGGGTCGAGGGCGAGACGGTGCCGGTGGCGGAGCTCGACGCCGTTCAGGCCGCCCGGGACCTGGCGGCGTTCGTCGGCGCGCTGCAGCACGTCGATCCGGCCGGTGCGCCGCCCGGCCGCGGCGTGCCGCTCGTCGAGCGAGACCCGGAGTTCCGGCACTGGCTCGCGCGGTTCGCCGGGCCGGCGGGAGTGGACGCGGAGTGGGAGCGGGCGCTCGCCGCTCCGCCGTGGGACGGGCCGCCCCGCTGGCACCACGGCGACGTCGACGCGCGCAACTGGCTCGTGCGCGACGGGCGGATCAGCGGCGTGATCGACTGGGGCTCGACGGGTGTCGGCGACCCCGCGTGCGACGTGATGGTCGCGTGGAAGCTCGGCTCGGCCGAGGCGCGCGACGCCTTCCGGGAGGCGCTGCCGACGGACGACGCGACGTGGGAGCGAGCGCGCGGGTGGGTGCTCTCGCAGGCGGTCGCGGTGCTCGCCTACTACACGCCCGACAACAACCCGGCGCTGTACCACGAGGCCGAGCGGTGGCTCGCGCTCGTGCTCTCGGAGAGCGGCCTCTAACGCTTCAGCCGGTAGAGCACGAGCCCGCGGTCGCGCTCGACCTCCGCGTAGCCGAGCCCGCTCAGCCCCTCGAGCAGGCGCCGGAGGCAGTGAGGGCGCCCGGTGTAGAGGCCGCGGTGGACGAGCACCCACGTCGGCGGCTCCGGTACCGCCGCCCCGCACTCGAGGGGCTTCAGCGCGCGGAGCCGGCCGTCGACGGCGCGGGGGGCGACGGTCGAGTAGCCGCCGAAGCGCGGCCCCGGCGCCCCGATCGCGTAGTACTGGTAGACGCTCCCCTCGTGCCGGTCGGGCAGGTACACCGGCAGCTCGAGCAGCGGCTCCTTGGCAGGCCTCGCGTCGTAGACGGGGTTACCTGCGTCGGCCGCCGCCGGCCGGAAGAGCTGCACGTCGGCGCGGAGGTCGACCGCCACGAGCGCGACCGCGGCGACGGCTGCGGCGCGCGGTGCCCGGGCGAGGGCGAACGCGGCGAGGCCGGCGAGCGCGAGGGCGGCGAGCGGGAGGAACCGGGAAGGGACGCGCGTCTCGCGGAGGCCCGGCAGCGCGTTCCAGAGCGTCTCGTAGCCCGGCAGGTTCGCACCAAGCGCGAGCAGCACCGGCACGACGGCGGCGAGCCCGAGCACGACGGCGAGCCGCGGCTCCCGCCGCGTGACCAGCGCGAAGCCGGCGAGCGCCAGGAGCGGCGTCAGCCAGCCGAGCAGGACGAACGTCTCGAGGTCGGCGCCGACGCGACGGGAGGCGAGGTCGCCGAGGTCGACCGAGTACCGCTCCACCTGCGCGAACGAGCGGCCGCCGGCGCCGAGCGAGCCGCGGATCGCGACTGCCCAGACCAGGAGCCCGGCGGCGACCGCCGGCAGCGCGACGGCCGCCGCCCGCCTCGCGCCGAGCCGCGGACTGTCACCCGGCGGCCGGAGCGCTGCGTAGAGCGCGACGAACGGGATCGCGCCGAGCGCGAGGTGGACCTGCCCCGACAGCGGGATCGACGCCAGGGCGACCGCGGCGAGGAGCGTGCGCCGGCGCTCGAGCGCGTAGAGCGCGAGGGGCAGGAGGAGCGCGACGAGCGCGAGCTGGTGCCCAGCGGCCAGCTGTGCGACGCGGTACGGGGCGAGCGCGAACGCGAGCCCGCCAGCGAGGGCAGCGGCGCGTGGCACCTCCAGCGCGCGTAGCCACGCGAATGTGGCGAGCCCGGAGCCGACGTACGAGAGCAGGACGAGGAGGTTCCAGGCGCCGACGGTGCCGAAGAGCGCGTGCAGCGGCCCGTAGACGAGCGCGAACGGCCAGCCGGCGAACGTCGTCCTCGGCTCGGCGAGCGGCTGGAAGCTGTACGGGTCCCGCCACGGCGGCTCGCCGCGTGCGAGCTGGTGGCCGGGGAGCCACAGCTGGTAGCTCGCCTGCAGGTGGTCGCCGGCCGGGACGGCGCCCCGCGCGTGCTCGACGCCGGCGAGGAAGCTCGTCTCCGCATCGCGCAGCGCCGGCCACGTCGACGCCGCGCCGGCTGCGAGGTAGAGGGCGGCCGCTAGGAGGAGGAGCAGCCCCGTGCGGCCGCGAGCAGCACGTCGAGGTCCGGGACCTCCGAGTCTCCGTACCGCCACGATGTGCGGACCGTACCGTCCGTGCGCAGCAGGAAGGCCGCCCGTTCCGGCACGAGCGTCATGCCGCGCCGCGTGCGGCCGACGCCGAAGCGCTCGCAGAGCACGCCGTTCCAGTCGGAGAGCAGCGGCACGTCGACGCCGAGCGCCTCCTTCCAGGCGCGGTGCGACCAGTGGGAGTCGCGCGACACACCGAAGACCCGGACGCCCGCCTCGTCGAACTCGCGCTGCCTGTCACGCAGGAGCAGCAGCTCGCTCGTTCAGGTGGGCGACCAGTCGAAGAGGTAGAAGAGGAGGAGCAGCGGCCCGTCGGCGGCGAGATCCTCGAGCTCGACGGGCTTGCCGTTCTCCAGCCAGATCACCTCCAAAGCCTAGGTCACGGCAGGACCGGGGACGCCGATTCCGACGGTACGGCGCGAAGGGCGTCACGGCCTGCAGCACTGCGGATCCGCGAGTCGGAGGATCGCGCCGGCGTGCCTGTCGGCGCGCGCCGCCGGGAGCTCGCCGGACGGCAGCTGGACGACGAACGAGGGCTGGCCGAGGCCGCCCTGCCACTGCGTCGCCGTCCGGAGCGGCCGGTCTGTGCGAAAGGGCTCGCCCGCCAGCCGGGCGTACCGCCGTGCCACGCCGCTGCTCGGACCCCGCGCGCGCACGACCCCCTGCGCCTGGTGGAACCAGAGCGTCACCTGCGGCCGCAGGCGCCGGATCAGGTTGCGCGCGACGCGCGACTCGGGCTGAGTGAAGCGGCCGAAGTCGCGGTCCAGGTCGACGCCGCGGGCGTTGCTGCGGCTGTGCCGCGCGAGCCCGTCCGGGTTCAGGTTCTGGATCACCCACAGGTCTGCCGCGAGCGGGCGGGCAAGGTTGACGAGCCGGAGCGTCACGGCCATGCCCGCGCACGCGTCCCCGTGGAGGCAGCCCACGACGAGCACGCGCCGTGCGCTGCGCGGGTTGCCGATGCGCCAGGCGCGGAGCGGCCGTCCTTGAACCGAGCGGCCGAGGGTGCGGACGCTGTGCAGGTTTCCGGCCCGCTGCGCGCGAACCGTGAGCCGTAGGCTCCCGATCACACCGCGTCCCCGCTCGAGCCGCGCCGGCGGGAGCTCGGGCCCCGCGAGCACGAACGCCTGCAGGCTGTGGCCGCCACGGCAGAAGACCGCGGTGTAGCCGTAGAACCCCTCGAACGACGCAGGTCCGATCAGCCTGATCGGCTCGGCGGCGCGTGTCGCGTCACGCGGGCACTTCCGGCGGCCGTAGTCCATGATCGTCATGCGGAGGTGGCCGGGCGGCGGCCGCTCCCAGCGGTCGGGGCGCGGCACGCGGTAGGTCGAGACGGAGGTGGCGCGATCCTCGGGCCCGAGCTGCGCCGTCCAACCGGACGGCACGCGCACCGTGTGGCCGTACGTCGGGTTCTCGAACAGCTGCTTCCCGCTCACGGGCTGCGCGAGCGTGAAGGATGCAACCGCGGCGGCGAGGAAGGCGAGCCCGTGCACACCTGTTCTACGGGTTGCGGCGCGGGGGAGGTCCGTCAGGCGGTGCCGGCGGGGACGGCTTCGGTGGCGGCCGCGATCTCGCCTGCGACCTCGACGATGTCGCGGTTCGCGTTGAAGACGCGCAGCTGACGGTCGGCACCGTTCCCACGGGAGAGGATCTCGCCGATCCCCTCGAGCTCCCGCTCGGCCCCGAGCTCGCGCGCGTGCGGCTCGATCTCCCGCAGCGTCCGCCGGATCAGCTGCGCGACGGGAATCCGGTTGCGCGCGCCCGTCGCGAGGTCCATCACCGGCGCCTCGAGCCCGTAGCGGGCGGAGAGCCACTTGTTCTCGGTCGTCAGGATCCGGTGGTAGGACGGGATCTCCTCGCCGCGCTCGTGCTGCTCGCAGAGCATCTTCACGAGCGCCTGGCAGTAGGCGGCGAGCGAGGTCGCGTCCTCGACGCGCGTCACGGCGTCGCAGATGCGGATCTCGACGGTGCCGAGCCGCGGGTGAAGCCGGATGTCCCACCAGATGTGGGTGTAGTCGGCGATGCAGCCGGTGCGCTCGAGCTGCCCCACGACCTCGGCGTAGTCGGCGTAGTCGCGGAACCGCGGCGGCGGGCCGGAGCGCGGGAACGCGGCGAAGACCATCTGCCTGCTCGACGCGAGGCCCGTCGGCTCCCCGCGCCAGAACGGGGAGCTCGCGGAGAGCGCAAGCAGCGGCCCGAGCTGCGGCAGGAGCCCGTTCACGACCTGGATCGCCTTCTCCGGGTCGTCGATCGCGACGTGGATGTGCATGCCGAAGATCAGCTCGCGGCGGGCGATGTACTGCAGCTGGTCGACGAGGTTCCGGTACCGGTCGCGCGCGGTGATCCGCTGCCGCTCGAAGAGCGAGAACGGGTGCGTCCCCGCGGAGCCCACTCGCAGCCCCTTCTCGCGCGCGACGCCGGTGACGTAGCCGCGGAGCTGCAGCAGCTCACGCTGGACGTCGGCCGGCGTGCGGCACACCGGGGTGGCGATCTCGAGCACGGACTGCATCAGCTCCGCGTTGATCCGCGTCTCGAGCTCGTGGCCGCTGATCGCCTGCAGCACCGTGTCGATGTGCTGCACGAGGTCGAACGTCTCGCTGTCGAGGAGCATGTACTCCTCCTCGACGCCGAGCGTGTACGGGTCGGACTGGCCGTACGCGTGGTCGAGCACGCTGCCGCCATGGATGCCGCTCTTGCCCGTGATCGAGGTGGGGTAGATCTGCTTCATGGAGACAGAACGGCCTCCGCCTCGATCTCGACACGGAAGCGCGGGTCGACGAGTGCCTTGACGACGACGCACGTGCTCGCAGGACGGATCTCACCGAAGACCTCGCCGTGCGCGCGCCCGGCCTCCGGCCAGTCCTCCGCCTCGGTCAGGTAGATGCGCGTGCGGACGACGTCTGCGAACGTCGCTCCCGCCCGCTCGAGTGCCCCGCCGATGATCTCGAGGCAGAGCCGCGTCTGGTCGTACGCACCCTCCGGCGGGTCGCCCTCCACGGGGATCGGCGCGGTCCCGGCGACGTGCACCCGGTCGCCGGCCACGACGGCGCGCGAGAAGCCCACGACGGCCTCGTACGGCGAGTGCCCCGGGATCAGGCGGCGCTCCACGCGTCTAGTATCGCGCGCCGTGGACGCCCTGCGCCAGGTTCGCGAGTGGCCGGTGGAACGCGTCGCCGCCGGCGTCGTCCGGACGGGCGGAGCGCGTGCCGCCGAGGGCGACGAGACGGGCAGGTTCCCGTGGGCCTCCGTGACGAAGACCGCGACGGCGCTCGCAGTGCTCGTCGCCGCGGAGGAGGGGATCCTCGAGCTCGACGACCCGGCGGGGCCGGAGGGCGCCACCGTGCGGCACCTGCTCGCGCACGCCTCCGGGCTCCCGCTCTACGCCGGCGCGCCGATCGCGCAGCCGGGCGCGCGGCGGATCTACTCCAACCACGGCTTCGTCGTGCTCGCCGAGCACCTCGCCGCAGCCGCCGCAATGCCGTTCCCGGAGTACCTCCACGCCGCAGTGCTCGCGCCGCTCGGGCTGCGGGCAGAGCTGCGCGGCGACGCGGGTTCCGGCCTCGTCGGAAGCCTCGGCGACCTGCTCGCGCTGGGGGCCGAGTTGCTCGAGCCGACGCTCGTCGCGCCCGAGACACTCGCCGAGGCGGTGACGGTGCAGTTCGAGGGGCTGACGGGCGTTCTTCCCGGCTTCGGCCGCCAGGAGCGGAACGACTGGGGCCTCGGCTTCGAGTTGCGCGACGCCAAGAAGCCGCACTGGACGGGCGCTCGCAACTCGCCGCGGACGTTCGGCCACTTCGGCCGCAGCGGCACCTTCCTCTGGGTCGACCCGGTGGCGCAGGTCACCCTCGGCGTCCTTACCGACCGCGAGTTCGGCGACTGGGCGCACGAGGCCTGGCCGGCGCTGGCGGACGCGGTGCTCGGGGAGACGACTAGTGCCACCTCGCCACTAGCCTAGGAAGTCGACCAGGAGGCGGTTCAGCTCGTCCGGCCGCTCGAGCCCCGGCAGGTGTCCCGCGCCTGCGACCGTCTCGATGCGTGCGTCCGGCAGCCGCTCGCCGAGCAGGGCGCACATCGCGCGAACGTCGTCGAGATCCTCCGAGCCGGCGACGACGAGGGTCGGCACGTCGAGCTCCTCCAGCCGCGAGAGCGCAGGCGGCTGCGGCCAGGATGCGTGCACCGCGCCCTCGAGCGGCAGCTGTTGCTCGTACGAGCGCAGCGTCATCGCCTCGGTCAGCGCCCGCACCTCGTCAGTAGCGTCCGGCCCGAGCCACATTCGCGCCTGCTGCGCTGCCGCGCCTCGCAGATCGCCGGCGTCCAGCAGCTCCTCCTCCTCGGCGAAGAGCGCCTCCGCTGCCTCGGACCAGTCCCACCCGCCGAGGCCGGGAGCGACGAGCACGAGCCGCTCGACGAGCCCGGGGTGGACGGCCGCGAGCTCGAGCGCGACGCGTCCGCCGAACGAGCACCCGACGACCGCAGCCGGTGCCTCGAGCAGGGAAGCTGCGAAGCCGACGTAGTCGACCTCCCCGGGCTCGAGCTGCGCGTCCCCGTAGCCGGGGAGGTCGGGCGCGGTCGTGCGGTGGCCGGCCGCCTCGAGCGCCTCCACCTGCGGTCGCCACATCCGTCTGTCGGCGATCCCCGCGTGGAGGAGGAGGACGTCAGCCGTCGCCGTCCTCCGCGAAGAGCGGCCGCAGCAGCTCGTCGAACGTCGCCCGGTCGCAGCT
>DASQNG010000193.1:0-8420 GCA_035645095.1 Gaiellaceae bacterium
GGTGATCTTGCCGATGACCCGGTTCGCAAGCGGCGCTGCGACGCCCTTGTACTTCTCGATCAGGGCGGTCAGGTCGGCCGCCTTGTCGACGTCACGCGTCATGATCCGGTTGTTCACGGTCGCCGCGACGACGTCCTTGGAACGCGCGACTGACGGTGAGGTCGATGTCCGTGACGTGACGGCCCTGGTGCGCCGCACCCGTCACGATCTTGCCGTCGATGACGCAGTTGACGGCCCAGTTCGTGTGGCCGGTGACGACGACGTCAACGGCGTCGTCCATCGCGGCCACGATCGGGGGGATCGCGCCGGTCGGGTTGACGCAGCTGTTGATCGTGGTCTCGTTGAGCGGCGCACTCGTCGACCCGCCCTCGTGGAGCAGGACGATGATCGTCTCGACGCCCTGCCGCCTCAGCTCCGGCACGAGGGCGTTGACCGTCTCGGCCTCGTCCAGGAAGTCGACGTGGGAGATGCCGGCCAGCGACACGATCGACGGCGTCGCCTCGAGCGTCATGCCGATCAGCCCGACCTTCACGCCGGGGAAGTGGTGGATCTTGTAGCCGGGGAAGATCGTCTCGCCGCTCGTCTTGTACTTCACGTTCGCCGCGAGGAACTGGAAGCTCGCGCCGAAGAACGGATCGCCGTCCTGGCAGCCGTCCACCGGATGACAGCCGCCGTACTGCATGCGGAGCAGCTCGTCGACGCCCTCGTCGAACTCGTGGTTGCCGACCCCGTTCTAGTCGAGGCCCATCAGGTTGAACGCCTCGATCGTGGGCTCGTCGTGGAACAGTGCGGACAGGAGCGGCGTGGCGCCGATCAGGTCACCGGCGGAGACGAACAGCGTGTTCGGGTTCGTGGCGCGGAGCGCCCGCACGTGCGTCGCCAGGTACTCGGCCCCTCCTGCATTCGTGGCCCCGATCCGGCCGCCGGAGCCGCTCGGCGGGTCGAGGTTGCCGTGGAAGTCGTTCAGGCCGAGGATCTGGATCTGCGTCGTCTGTGCCTTCGCCACCGCGACGGGTGACGGATCGTTCTTCGCGGCGGCTCCGCCTGCTGTGACCAGCACGAGCCCGATCGCCGCCAGGAGCAGGGTGCTCCGTCTCATCTTCCTCTCTCCCTTGTCTCCCCCCGGAGATGCAGTGGAGGACCCACCGGCGAAGCGGGCCCTCCCTGCGTCGTGCACGTGTGAACCTACAACGACTCGGCGAGTGACGTCAGCATGCTGGCCTGGGCGGACGTCAGCGCCTTCCCGCGCTGCGCCGCGACCTGGTTCAGGAAGGCGCCGAGATGCCCCTCCTTCGCCCGCTCGTTGCCGCGTGCGGCCGCCGCAGCGGCAGCGTCGAGCTTCGCGCAGAGCGCGTTCGCAATGCCTTCCTTCGAGACGACGTCACGGACGAGGGTGCAGATGCCGGCGTAGCTCGCGGTGAACCTCAGACCGACGATCACCGGGTCGTGGTCGGACGCACGGTACGGGCCGGGGGAGTAGTACGTGCTCACCTGGTTCGGCGTCTTGAACTCGACGTTGTAGTCGAGCACGATCGGCTCGTCCGCGTTGATGTGCCACTCCGTCACGCCGGTGACGTCGTCGACGAGGCTGCTCGTCGCGAGTGCGTGGTCGAGGTAGCCGGACTCCCCGTTGAACACGTACGAGTACGCGCCGAGACCGTTGAAGAGGCGGATCAGGTTGACGTACCCGCCCGCCTCCAGCGTCGTGATCGGCCGCTCGAAGGTGTACGCGTTGAGGTCGCCGATGATCATGACGTCGGGATCGCCGCTCGCCGTCGGGTCGGCGGCCAGCCAGTCGACGAGCGCCGCCGCCGCCCTGGTCCTCGTCCCGTCGCAGTTCCCCGAGCCGTCCGTCGCGTCGTCGCCTGCCCCGCAGCCCGAGCCCTTCGACTTCAGGTGGTTGACGACGACGGTCAGCTTCTCGGCGGAGCCGACGTGCCTGAAGGTCTGCGCGAGCGCCGGCCTGTTGCGCATCGTGTCGAAGCGCGGATCGACCGCGGAGGTCAGGATCTTCCAGCTGCCGACCGGCGAGACCGTCGCCGGCTTGTAGATGAGCGCGACCTTGATCTCGTCGGTACCGATGACGCCGGTGTCGATCGCCGCATACGTCCCTGCGGCGGTGGCGGCGTTCAACGCGCCGACGAGCTGTGCGAGCGCACTCGTCGCTCCGGCATCGTTCTCGATCTCCATCAGGCCGACGACGTCGGCGTCGATGGCGGTGAGCGCACTGACGATCTTGGCCTGCTGCCGCTCGAGCTCGAACGGCGTATTTGCGCCGCGCGAGGTCGGGAAGCCGCCTCCCTGGCCGTCCCCGTTGAAGTAGTTGAGGACGTTGAACGACGCGACCTTGACGTTCCCGCCGACGGGCGCCGGTGCGGCGGGGCGCGGGTTCGACGGCGTGAAGTCGATCGTCCCGACCGGCTGGATGCGGTACAGGTTGAAGCGGTAGTCCATCACGCCGGTGAGGCTCGGCAGCGTGTCGCCGACCCGCAGCGTGCTCGTCGCCGAGAGGCCGCCGAACGGGTACCGGGTCGGGTCGATGTTCTGCCGGCCGTCGCCGTCGTCGAGCAGGATCCGGCTGAGCGAGTTCTGCGTCGCGACCGCGGCCGCCGCCGCACCCGGCGTCGCCACGGCCGTCGGGATGTACAGCCGGCCGGCCGCGGAGAGGCTGAGCTCGCCGAAGCGGCCGAGCGTGAAGACCTCGGTGACTGTCAGCGTCTGCTGCAACACGACACGCATCCCCTCGACCTGCTCGAAGGTGGACGTGCTCGGCACCGGCAGCGCGAGCGTGGCCGGCGTGACGGTGGCGGACGACGGGCAGATCTGGACCTGCTCGACGGCACCGAGCTGCGTCAGGCCGAACGACTCGCCGGCCGTCCCGCTCACCCGCACGACGTCGCCCACCTCCACGTCGGTGCTCCCGCCCAGGACGAAGATGCCTTCGGAAGAGGCGGGGTTGGCGTCGACGTCCGCGTCCTCCTCCTGGAGGTAGAAGCCGTTGAACTGCGACGACAGCTGGTAGTCGCCGACGACGACGCCCTCGATCACGTGCTTCGTGCCGGGGACCGGCGTCGAGGTGCCGGTGCCCTGGACGACGTGGATGCGCGTCTCCGTCCCGTCGCCGCACGCACCGAACTCGATCGGCGGCGGAGGCGGCGGCGGGCTGCTGCTCGTGCGCGGGTTCGGCGCAGCCGCGGTGAAGTCGGTGGAGTTGTCGTCGGTGTCGGTGGCACCGCCGTTCTTCCGGAGGGCCGCCGTGGTGTTCGAGAGCGTCGGCGCGGCGGCGGCGCCTTCGTAGAAGTTCGCGTTGCCGTAGCCGACGAGATCGACGATGCGGGCGAGGGCGGCCGCGTCGCACTGCGCGCTCCCGCCGTTGCAGCCGAGCGACTCCGTGCCGGCGACGAGGGCGACCTTCCCGGCGCCGGCCGCCATCGCGATCGGCGTGGGGTCGACGATGTCGGCGTCGGGCAGCGGGTCCCCGTTACCTGCACCGGCTGCCTGCTGCACGAGCACGTACTCCCCCGGCCCGATCGAGCCGCTCAGCTCGGTCAGCTGACCGCTGTTCGCGCCGAGGTTCCCGGTTCCGGTCGCGCTCCCGTACTGGATCGACATGCCGTCCAACGAGATCGTCGTCGCGCTCCGGTTGAAGAGCTCGACGTAGTCGTGCGTGTAGGGAGCGCCGGTGTTGCCACCGCCGCCGTAGACCTGGCTCACGACGACGTTGCCGGCGGCGAGCGCGTTGCCGACGCACGTGAGCGCGACGAAGGCTGCGACGGCAATGGTCAGCCGCATACGAAGCTGTGACAAGAGTCCCTCCCCTTGGGTATCGAGCCGCCTCCCCCCGGAACCGGCCGTGGCCTCTACGGCCACGGGAGGACTCTAACCGCCATCCCGGGCGGTGCCAACCCCGTTCGACTTCCGCGCCGGCAGCAGGCATACTGAGCTCGTCCCGACGACGAAGGAGGTGCGACAGATGATCACGACTGCCCCCTTCGCCTCCGGAGCCCTGCGGCTCTAGAGGCTCGCCGGCGACACCTCTCGGCGGGCACTCGGACGGCTGCAGGGCGCGGAGGCGCACCACGACCGCCAACCCGGAACGAGAGGACATCGCTTGAACGATCTGCAGCACCTGGGCTGGGACGACCGGCTCGCAACGCACCTCGAACCGCACACCGAGGCGGGGCTCGTGCCCGGCCGCGTGACGGTGCAGCACCGCGGCGTCTACGGCGTCGCGACCGCCGCGGGCGACCTCCGCTGCGGCGCCGCCGGGCGACTCTCGCACGAGGCCGCCGGACCCGGCGACCTGCCGGCGGTCGGCGACTGGGTCGCGGTCGCTGCCCGCCCGGCCGAGGGGACCGGGACGATCCAGGCCGTCCTGCCCCGGCGGACGAAGTTCTCCCGGAAGGTCGCGTGGGCGGCGTCGGAGGAGCAGGTCGTCGCCGCGAACGTCGACACCGTGTTCCTCCTCACCTCGCTGAACGAGGACCTGAACCTGCGCCGGCTCGAGCGGTACCTCACGCTCGCGTGGGAGAGCGGCGCCCAGCCTGTGATCGTGCTCACGAAGACGGACCTCGCGCAGGACGTGCCGCAAAAGGTGCTCGAGGTCGAGGCGATCGCCTTCGGCGTTCCGGTCCACGCCATCTCGAGCCTCACCGGCGATGGCCTCGACGTGATCCGGTCGTACGTGCGGCCCGGCGAGACGATCGCGCTGCTCGGCTCCTCCGGCGTGGGCAAGTCGACGCTCGTGAACACGCTCGCCGGCGAGGAGCTGCTGGCGGTGCAGGAGATCCGCGAGTCCGACGGGGAGGGCCGGCACACGACGACGCACCGGCAACTCGTGCTCCTGCCGGAGGGAGGGCTCCTGCTCGACACGCCGGGGATGCGAGAGCTCCAGCTCTGGGAGTCGACCGACGGTTTCGGCGAGGCGTTCGCCGACGTCGAGGAGCTCGCGGCGGCATGTCGCTTCAACGACTGCGCACACCGCAGCGAGCCGGGCTGTGCAGTCCAGGCCGCGCTCGAGAGCGGAGCGCTCGACGTCGACCGGTGGACGTCGTACAAGAAGCTCCAGCGCGAGCTCGCCCATCTCGAGCGGCGGCTCGACAAGCGCGCGCAGGCGGAGGAGCGGAAGCGCTGGGCGAAGGCCGGCGCCGAGGGTCGCGCGAACATGCGCCTGAAGGGGCGGCGCTAGCGGCGAACGCGAGGGGCGGCGCGCGGCGAGGCCGCGCACCGCCCTCGCCTGCTTCAGCCCGTCGCGACGTTCGCCGCGCCCGGCGTCGGCGTCGTCGTGAAGGCCCAGTCGGACGCCGCGTCGTCGGTGTCCTTTCCGTTGGGGATGCGGGAGAGCGAGCCGTCGACGGTGTTCGAGTCGGCGACGGTCGCGGGCAGCGCCGTCCCCTCGACGAGGCTGTACGTCTGGCCGCCGATCGTCGCGTTCGTGATCTCGCCCTCGTAGGAGAGCGCGTCGAGCAGCTTCCCGGTGGCGACCTCGACGAGTGCGACGCCGTCGGGCGCGCCGTTCTGGGCGTCGATCGAGACGACGTGGTAGCCGCCCGCCGCGAGCGTGCCGGGCAGGTTCCGGCGGGCATACTCGTTGCCGGTGCCGCCGTCGACGAGCACGAGCGCGATCCCGGCGAGGTCGACGTCGGCGGTGCCGTTGTTGCGGAGCTCGACGAAGCCGCCGCTGTCCGCGCCGACCTGGTCGTAGTCGATCTCGTTGATCACGACGAGACGGCCGCTCGGCGGAGGCGGAGGCGGCGGCGACCCGGCGGCGCACGCGAGCGAGATCGCGCCCGTCGCCGCGGTCGTCACAGTCACGGTCCCCGCTGTGCCCTGGCCGGTCGTGCAGGCGATGCCGTGCAGGTCGCCGATGCCCGCGAGCGCCTGCCCGGGTGGCCCTACGGGGCCGGCCGGCCCCGCCGGTCCCGCCGGCCCCATCGATCCGGCCGGCCCCGTCGCTCCCGTCGCTCCCGCTGGGCCGGCCGCACCGTCCGAGCCGCGCTCACCCGTCGCACCCGCCGGGCCGGCCGGCCCCGGAGGCCCCTGCTCGCCCTGCGGTCCTGCCGGGCCTGCGGGCCCCTGGGGACCCTGCGTGCCGCCGAACGCGCCCGCGAGCACCTGCTCCGAGCGCCGGCACCCGTCACGGGACACGACCGCCCGCAGGAGGCCCGTCTTCTTGTGGCGGCAGATCTGGACGTCCTCGGACGATCGTGCTCCCTGCGCGGCCGTCGAGACGCCGACCGCCAGGACCGCGGCGAGGACGACGCCGACGACGAGCGCGGCTCGCGCACGCACCTTCTGCTCCTTCATGTGTTCCTCCCTGTCGAAGTGGGTGCCGACGGGATACCGGCGGGCTCGGCCACAGACCAGTGGCCGAAGCGGACGTCCCCCGGCCGTGCCGGACGCTGTTGCGCGTCTCCCGGCGCGCAATCGGCACAACCGCGTCACAGCTGCCGCGCCTCGCGAGACGTGCCAGCCGCCACCCGACGTGCGTTCTTAGCCGCGTCTCAGCCGCGCGTGCTTTCCTGTCAGGCACCCGCCGAAGGAGGAACCCACGTGAGCGACGCCACCGACCTGCCCGTCCCGCAGCCGGCCGAGGCCAAGGACCGCCTCGAGCAGGCGCTCTACGAGATCCGTCGCGTGATCGCCGGCCAGGACGCGATGCTCGAGCGCGTGCTCGTCTGCCTCCTCGCCGGCGGGCACCTCCTGATCGAGGGCGTTCCCGGGCTCGCGAAGACGCTCACGATCAAGACGACAGCTGACGTGCTCGGTGGCAGCTTCTCCCGCGTCCAGTTCACGCCCGACCTCGTCCCCTCGGACCTCGTCGGCACGCGCGTCTACCGCCCGGCGGACGGGACGCTCGAGACGGAGCTCGGGCCGGTCTTCTGCAACTTCCTGCTCGCGGACGAGATCAACCGTGCGCCGGCGAAGGTGCAGTCGGCGCTGCTCGAGGTGATGCAGGAGCACCAGGTGACGATCGGAGGCACGACCTACCCGGTGCCCGACCCGTTCCTCGTGATGGCGACGCAGAACCCGATCGAGTCGGAGGGCACCTACCCACTCCCCGAAGCCCAGATCGACCGGTTCATGCTGAAGGTCGTGATCGGCTACCCCGAGCGCGACGAGGAGCTCGCGATCGTGCAGCGGCAGCTCGTCGAGCGGCCCCACCTGCGGCAGACGCTCTCGCTCGACGACCTGCGCGGCCTGCAGCGCGCCGCGCGCGCCGTCTACGTCGACCCGGCACTCGTGGGCTACGCGGTCGAACTCGCCCGGGCGACGCGGGAGCCGGCGACGCGCGGCCTCGCCGAGCTGGGCGAGTACCTGGCGTTCGGCGCGAGCCCCCGCGGGCCGATCAGCCTCGTCCAGTCGTCGCGGGCGCTCGCCCTCCTACGCGGCCGCGACTACGTCGTCGCCGCCGACCTGCAGGCGCTCGCGAAGGACGCGCTGCGCCACCGGCTGATCCTCACCTACCAGGCGCTCGCGGAGGACGTGACGGTCGAGACGATCCTCGAGGCGGTGCTGGCGGCGGTGCCGGTGCCGCAGACCGACCTCGCGCGGCCGACGGCGGCGTGAGGCTCGCCTCGCGCGCGAGCCGGCCGCCGGCTCCGGCTCCCCCGGCACCCGGGCCAGGCCCGATGCCGCGAGCGCTCCTGCGCGCGCTCGACGTCACCATCGGCCGGCGCGTCGGCGGGCTGCTGGCGGGCGACTACCGCTCGCCGCTCCTGGGCGTCGGCACAGAGCTGGCGCAGGTGCGGCCGTACGTGCCGGGGGACGACGTGCGGCGGCTCGACGCGAACGTCACCGCCCGGACCGGCGAGCCGCACGTTCGCGTCGACCTCGCCGAACGCGTGCTCGTCTCGTGGCTCGTGCTCGACACGTCGCCTTCGATGCGCTTCGGGACGGCTGCGCGGCGGAAGAGCGACGTCGCGGAGGGCGCGGCGATCGCACTGGGCCACGTCGCGACCCGCCGCGGCAACCGGCTGGGCGTCGTCACGTTCGGCGACGACGAGCCGCAGCAGCAGCAGCCGCGGCAGGGGCGACTGGGCCTACTCGGCCTGCTCGGCGCACTCCGGCACGAGGAGCGCAGCGCCGCCGGCGCCACCTCGCTCGGCGAGGCGCTGCGCCGCGCCGGCGCTCTCGCGCGCCAGCGGGCACTCGTCGTCGTCGTCTCCGACTTCCGCGGGCCGCGCGACTGGGAGGCGCCGCTGCGCTCGCTGCGCGGGCGCCACGGCGTGATGGCGGTGGAGATCCGCGACCCGCGCGAGCAGCAGCTCACGCCCATGGGCGACCTGTGGATGGTGGATCCCGAGACGGGGCGCCAGGTGCAGGTCAACACGAGCCGCCGCCGGGTCCGCGAGCGCTTCGCCGCCGCGGCGGCGGAGGACCGCGGTGAGGTGGCCGCGGCGCTCGCGCGCGCGGGCGCG
>DASQNG010000194.1:0-4167 GCA_035645095.1 Gaiellaceae bacterium
ACAACCCGCTCGAGAACCGCGAGGCGGCGGGCAGGCGCCGTGCGCTGGTGCTGCAGCGGATGGTCGAGCAGGACTTCATCACGCCGGCGGAGCAGCAGCGGGCGCTGCTCACCTCGCTGCCGACCAGCCGCGACATCCGCCCGCCGGTCGAGGACACGCGCTATCCGTACTTCACCTCTTGGGTCAAGCAGCAGGTCGTCGACAAGCTCGGCGGCGGACAGGAGGGCGCACGACGCGCGTTCGACGAGGGCCTGACCGTCCAGACGACGCTCGACTCGCGGCTGCAGGACGCCGCCGAGGAGGCGGTCGACGCCTGGCTGCCCAACCGCGACGGCCCGCGCGCCGCGCTCGTCGCGCTCAAGAACGACACGGGCGAGGTGCTCGCGATGGTGGGCGGCGACGACTACGCGACGGCGCCCTTCAACCTGGCCACGCAGGGCCGGCGCCAGCCCGGCTCGGCGTTCAAGCCGTTCGTGCTCGCGCAGGCGCTCGGAAGCGGGATCTCGCCCGACTCGACCTGGGCGTCGCGGAAGATGTCGCATTGCGTGACTCGCAAGAGCGGCGAGTGCATCGAGGCGTTCGAGGTCAACAACTACGAGAACGCCTATGCCGGCGTCCAGACGCTGCGCAGCGCGACGACGTTCTCCGACAACGCCGTCTATGCGCAGGTCGGCATCGAGGTCGGCCCGGAGAAGATCGCGCGGCTCGCGCGGCGGATGGGCATCCGCACGCCCGTCTCACACAACCTCGCGATGACGCTCGGCGGTCTGCGCCAGGGCGTCACGCCGCTCGACATGGCGCACGCCTACGGAACCTTCGCCCGGCGCGGGCGCTTCACGTACGGGTCGATGAGCCCGGACGCGGTCGACCGGCGCGAGCTCACGACGCCCACGCCGGGCCCGGTCGGCATCCGCAAGATCGGCCGGCCCGACGACGGCAGGATCAAGCCGGTCACGCTCCCGAACGGCGAGAAGGCCGAGAACGAGACGCGCGACTGGCCCGTGATGAGCACGGCCGTCGCCGACCAGGTCGCCTCGATCCTCTCCACGGTCGTGACGAACGGCACCGCGGTACGCGCGCAGATCCCGGGCACCTTCGTCGCCGGCAAGACCGGCACCACCGAGAACTACGGCGACGCCTGGTTCGTGGGCTGGACCAAGGAGCTGACGGTCGCGGTCTGGGTCGGGTACCCCGACGAGCTGCGGCCGATGCAGACCGAGTTCAACGGTCAGGCAGTCGCGGGCGGCACGTTCCCGGCGGCGATCTGGAAGTCGTTCATGGACACTGCGCTCGGCCTGGAGGAGTACGGCACGCCGGAGGAGGAGCCCGACGAGCCGCTCGCCCCCGCTCCGACCGGGCCTGAAACGCCGGCGACCGCCGCGCCGGCCACATCTGCGCCGCCACCCGAGGACACGATCCCGAGCGGCGAGGGCGGCGGCACCGAGCCGGAGCCCGCCCCGGCCGCGCCCGAGCCCGAGGCCCCGGAGGTCGAGCAGCCCGCGCCGGCCGAGCAGGCGCCGCCCGCCGGCGGCGTCGCCGCACCCGAGTAGCGTCACCGGCCACGCTTGCCGGTCCGGGCGCTATGGGAGTCGGGCCGGTTCTCCGACCTGTTCGGGGTCAAGCCGGCGGCATAGGCCGCCGCCATGGCTCGTGCTCGTGCGCGAGCCAGACCAGCTCGGGGTCGAGCGCGCGCACCCGCAGCTGGCCTTCGGTATGCGGCTCGTCGAGCTCGCCGAGCCAAACGGCCACGTCGCCGCCGACGACGACCGGACGCCCGCCGGTCTCGACGACGACCACCTGCATGCCGCGTGTGTGGCCTGGCGCCGGGACGAGTCGGAGCCCGGGCAGCAGCTCGAGCTCGCCGTCGACCGGCACGTAGCGCACGCCCGGCGCCTCGACCCACTCGCGAATCGTGTAGTCGTCCTCGCTGCGCGCGTCGTCGAGCTCCTGCCGCTGGACGTAGATCGGCTCGCCGACGAAGAGGTGGTTGCCGCCGCAGTGGTCGAAGTGCAGGTGTGTGTTGACGACGATGTCCACGCCGGCGAGATCGAAGTCCTGCTCGCTCAGTGGCCGCAGGCGGGGATCGAGGTCGGCCGCCGCCGGGTGCAGCTCCGTCATGCCGGTGTCGATCAGCACGCGTGCTTCGGGATGCTCGATGACGTGCACGTAGACCGGCATCCGCTCGCCCTCGACGAGCAGATCGGCGACGCGGACTGGCGTGATGTCGATCGAGGCGGGAGGCTTCATCTCGTACCGACCGCCGCGGTGGTGGTCGCCATGTGAGTCATGGGCACCTCGTCACCGGTTATGGGCCGTCGCCCGGCCTGCCGCGCTGCCTCGCGTGCCGGCCACGGTCGCGAGACGCTGCGCGATCCCGCTGCGCAGAAGCGCCACTCGAGCTCGGGCGCCTTGGTGATCCCGATGCGCGTGCCGGATACGAGCTCGACCCCCTCCCAGCCCGGCGGCCGCGGGCCGATCCGGACCGGCCCGGCGGTCAGGTCACCGCCGTTGTGCTGGAGCCCGATCGCCAGCGCCTGGGTGAGCTTGCCGGGACCGGAGCAGAGCTGCTCGACCGCGTCCAGGCCGCGGCGCTCGCACATGAGCGCGAGCGCCGCGACGGGCTCGAGTGCGCGGATCAGCACGGCGGCGCCGACGCCCTCCGGCTCGCAGACGGCGTTGACGAGCGCGTGGATGCCGTAGGAGCGGTAGACGTAGGCGGTCCCGGGCGGGCCGAAGAGCACGCGCGTGCGCGGCGTGACGCCGGCGAACGCGTGACAGGCCGGCTCGGACTCGTGGTAGGCCTCCGTCTCGACGATCACGCCGGCGGTCGGCCCGTGGGTCAGAGTGCAGCCGACGAGGTCGCACGCCACCGCGACCACCGGCCGCGCGTAGAACTCCGCCGGCAGGCCCACGCTCAGGACGGCTGGCCCTCGAGCTCCGCGCGCGCATGGCTCAGCTGCTCGCGCACGCGCGCCAGCGCAGTACCGCCCTCGGAGATCTTCGACTCGAGCCAGGAGCGGCTCGCGAGCACCTCGTAGAACTCGTCGTCAAGTGCCTCGGAGTGGCGCGCGAGCTCGTCGAGTGAGAGCTCCGAGAGCGGACGCCCGGTCGCGAGGGCCTCGCGCACGAGGCCGGCGACGATGCCGTGGGACTGGCGGAACGGGATCCCGCGCCGGACGAGCAGGTCGGCGACGTCGGTCGCCGCGATCAGCTCGTCGGAGGCCGCGGCGGCCAGCCGCGAGCGGTCGAACGCGATCCCCTCGAGCATCCCCGCGGCCGCCTGCAGGCACAGGTCGAGCGTGTCGACCGCGTCGAACAGGTGCTCCTTGTCCTCCTGCATGTCCTTGTTGTAGGTGAGCGGCAGCCCGTGCAGCACGCCGTGCAGCGCGATCAGCCGCGCGGCGACGCGCGGCGCCTTGGCGCGCAGCAGCTCCGCCGCGTCGGGGTTCTTCTTCTGCGGCATGATCGAGGACCCGGACGCCCATGAGTCCGCGACCTCGCAGAAGCCGAACTCCTGCGAGGACCACAGCACGAGCTCCCCGCCGAGCCGCGAGAGATGGGTCGCGCAAGTGGCCGCCGCGGCGAGGAAGTCGAGCACGAAGTCGCGGTTGGAGACGGCGTCGATCGAGTTCGGCGACACGCCGGCGAAGCCGAGCTCGCTCGCGACGAGCCCGCGGTCGGTCGCGAAGTTGACGCCTGCGAGCGCACCTGCCCCGAGCGGGAGCTCGCTGGTCGAGCCCAGCACGAACTCGAAGCGTCGCGCGTCGCGCCGGAACATCCAGAAGTACGCGAGCAGGTGGTGCGACAGGTACACGGGCTGCGCGCGCTGGAGATGCGTGTAGCCCGGCATCGCCCAGTCCTCGTGGCGCTCGGCGAGCGCGACGAGCACGCTCTGCAGACGCTGGAGCTTCTCGAGCGTCTGCAGCGCGTGCGCGCGCGTGAACATCGCCATGTCGGTGGCGACCTGGTCGTTGCGCGAGCGCGCGGTGTGCAGGCGGCCGCCGACGGTCCCGAGGATCTCCGTCAGGCGCCGCTCGACCGCCATGTGGATGTCCTCGTCGTCCTCGTGGAACACGAACTCGCCGCCGTCGAGCTCGCTCTCCACCCGCGCGAGGCCCGCCAGCAGGGCGTCGCGGTCGGCCTCGGAGATGATCCCGCTCGCCGCCA
>DASQNG010000195.1:0-25252 GCA_035645095.1 Gaiellaceae bacterium
GATCGCGCCCGCCGAGACGACCGTGCCCGCCCCCAGCACCGCAGGTGGCAGCGGCTCGCGCTTCGCGGTCGAGCGCGGCGAGAGCGTCGGCTGCTTCCCGACGACCGCGCCCTCGAGCACCTTCACGCCCTCGCCGAAGACGGTTCCCTCGTACACCGTCGCCGTCGGGTGCACCTCAGCCACCGACGGGCACCCGCTCGCGCGCGGTCATCGCCTCGCGCAGCGACGCCGTCAGCCGGTCGAGCGCGCGGACGACCATCGCGCCGTCCTCGGCGACGCGCCGCCGGTCGCCGTCTCCGCGGACGAGGTCGAGAAAGGCGCGGCACTCGAGCCGCAGCGGCTCCGCGGTGTCGATCTTCGGGATGTGGATGTCGCCGGTGCGCGTCTGCCACTCGCCGTAGGTCTCGGCGCGCTTCCACGGCGCCTTCTCGTACACGGTGACCTTGCGCTCGAGCTCCATGTCGTCGAAGACGACCATCTTCTCGCGCCCGACGACCGTCATCTTCCGCATCTTGTGCGGGTCGAGCCACGAGAGGTGCATGTGCGCGATCTTGCCGCTCGGGAAGCGCAGGTAGCAGAAGACGACGTCCTCGACGCCGTCCGTGAGGAAGTCGCGGCCGTGCGCGACGGCCTCGACCGGCTCCTCGCCGACGAGCCAGAGGATCACCGAGAGGTCGTGCACCCCGAGCGACCAGAGCGCGTTCTCGTTCGTCCGCACGATGCCGAGGTTCTGCCGGTTGGTGTAGACGCACAGCACGTCGCCGAGCTCGCCGCCGTCGATCAGCTCCTTCAGCTTCCGGACGCCGGGGTGGTAGAGCAGGAGGTGCCCCGGCATCAGCACGAGGTCGCGCTCGGCTGCGAGCGCGACGAGCTCGTCCATCTCCTCGCCGCGCATCGCCGGCGGCTTCTCGACGAGCACGTGCTTCCCCGCCTCGAGCGCCCGCTTCGCGAGCGCATAGTGGGTGGGAACCGGCGTCGCGACGACGACCGCCTCGACATCGGAGGCGAGTACGTCGTCGAAGTCGCCGGTGACGGTGGCGCGCGGGTAGCGCGCGGCGTACTGCGAGCGGTTCTCCTCGGAGAGGTCGCAGAGGTGCGTCAGCTCCGCGAGGTCGTCGAAGTTCCGCGCCAGGTTCGGCCCCCAGTAGCCGAGGCCGGCGAGCCCGACCTTCACCGCGCGCCTCTCATAGCTTCCACACGCGGTCGGAGGTGCGGCCCGCGTCGCCGGTGGCGTTGCGGAAGTCGACGACGACGACGCCGTCCTCGACGAGCGCGTCGTAGTCGATCCCGTCGTGGTCGGTCACGATGGTGACGCAGTCGTAGTGCTGCGACTCGAGCGGGACCGACGCGAGCTCCAAGCCGGGAATCTCGGGCACGTGCGGGTCGTGGTAGGAGACGTCGGCCCCGGCGTTCTGTAGCAGCTCGATCAGCTTGAGCGCCGGAGACTCACGCATGTCGCCGATGTTCGGCTTGTACGCGACGCCGAGCACCAGCACCTTCGAGCCCTTGAGCGACTTCTCGGCGCCGTGGTTCAGTGCCTGCGAGACGAGGGAGCGGCAGTAGTACGGCATGTTCTCGTTGACCTTGCCGGCGAGCTCGATGAACTCGGTGTAGAAGCCGTACTCACGCGCCTTCCACGTGAGGTAGAACGGGTCGATCGGGATGCAGTGGCCGCCGAGGCCCGGGCCGGGCTTGAAGCTCATGAAGCCGAAGGGCTTCGTCGCGGCCGCGCCGACGACCTCCCAGACGTCGATCCCCATCCGGTCGCAGAGCTGCGCCAGCTCGTTCACGAGCGCGATGTTGACGGAGCGGAAGATGTTCTCGAGCAGCTTCGTCAGCTCCGCCGCCTCCGGCGAGCTGACCCGGTGGACCGTCTCGACGGGGCCTGAGTAGAGCGCTGCGGCACGCTCCGTGCACGCTGGCGTGATCCCGCCGACGACCTTCGGCACGTTCTTCGTCGTCCAGTCCTCGCGGCCGGGGTCGACGCGCTCCGGCGAGAAGGCGAGGTGGAAATCCTCGCCCACCTTCAGCCCGATCGCCTCGAGTCGCGGCAGCACCTCCTCCCGCGTCGTCCCCGGGTACGTCGTGGACTCGAGCACGACGAGATGGCCCGGACGGAGGCGCTTCGCGATCTGCTCGACCGCTCCTGTCACGATCGACAGGTCGGGCTCCCGCTGCTTCGAGAGCGGGGTCGGCAGGGCGATCACGATCGCGTCGCAGTCGCGCAGCTCGTCATAGTCGGTCGTCGCGCGCAGGCCGTGCTCCTCGACGAGCATGCGCATCACGTCCGAGGGGACGTCCTCGATGTAGCTCTCGCCCCGGTTCAGCAGCGCCACGCGCTCGGCGTCGCGGTCGACGAGCAGGACGCTCCGCCCCGCCTCCGCGAAGACCTGCGCGAGCGGGACGCCGACATATCCCGCACCGACGATGCCGACGTCAGCCACGGCGGCTGATCGTACCGATGAGGGCCGTCGCCACCCGTTCCGACGCATGCCCGTCGCCGTACAGCGCCGGCAGCCCGGCGGGCAGCCGGGCCGCGGCGACGGCGGCGACGAGCGCGTCCGGGTCGTCGTCCACGAGGACGTTCGCGCCGAGCGCGACGGTGTCCACCCACTCCGTGGACGGGCGCACGGTCACGCACGGGACGCCGTACCAGTACGCCTCCTTCTGCAGCCCGCCGGAGTCGGTCACGATGACGCGGGCAGCCGACGCCGCGACCGCGAGCTCGAGGTAGCCGAGCGGCTCCACGAGCTCGACGTGCGGCTCGAGCGCGAGGCGCCCACGCTCGAGCGCCGCGCGCGTCCGCGGGTGCGCCGGGAAGACGACCGGCTCGGCGAGGCGGTTGAGGCCCGCGACGATCCGCCCGAGCCGGGGAGGCGCCACGTTCGCCTCGCGGTGCACGGTTGCAAGCACGTACGTCCCCGACGCGTGCGGCGGCGCGGTGTGTTCCCGCGCCCGCGGCGCGAAGAGCCGGGCGGCGTCGGCCATCACGTCGCCGACCACCACCGCCTCGCCCGGCACGCTCTCGGCCGCGAGCGTCGCGCGCGAACGCTCGTCGGGACAGAGCAGGAGCGCGGCAACGGCGTCGACCTCTATCCGGTTCCGCTCCTCCGGCATCGTAAGGTCGCCGCTGCGGAGCCCGGCCTCGACGTGCGCGACCGGGACGCCGGCGGCCACGGCGGCGCGTGTCCCGGCGACGGTGGAGTTCGTGTCGCCGAAGACGAGCACGACGTCGGGCCGCTCTGCCGCGAGCGCCTCGGCGATCGTAGGCCGCATCCGCTCCGGGTCGGACGTGCGCAGGTCGAGGGCGTAGCGCGGCCCGTCCAGGCCGAGCTCGGCGTAAAAGACGTCGGACAGCGCGCGGTCGTAGTGCTGCCCCGTGTGAAGCGTCACCTCCTCGATCCCGGCGTCCCGCAGCGCGAGGGAGAGAGGCGCCGACTTGACGAACTGGGGCCGGTTTCCGACGACGGTCAGCACCTTCATCCGGCGCTACACTAGTCAGCCGTTCGGGCCGTTAGCTCAGCTGGTAGAGCAGGGGACTCTTAATCCCAAGGTCGAAGGTTCGATCCCTTCACGGCCCATCATGAAGAGCCGCGATGTCGTCCGACGTGTGTCGAGGGGCTTTCGCGGGCGCGCGATCCGTCGGACCACGAAGCGACCCCGCTCCCTGGTGGCGGCGGCCGAGCGCGCACGCGAATCCTCCTGCACCGCGTCGTGGGCCAAGGCACTGCCGACGAAGGCGCTCCCTCCGCGGCAGAACCCCGCGTAGCGCCGGACGGAGACTCCCTCGATCGCGTTCATCTAGACGACGGACAGGCTCTGCGGGCAGATCCTTTAGCTCCAGGCTCAGCGGCCGCTCTGGACAGGCCGAGGCACGCGGATACCATCAGCACACCGAGCGGACCCTGGGGGGTCGGAGCGCCTTTTGTCGGTTCGACGAGCAGAGCACGAGCACCATCTCACGACCGGGAGCGGCGACTCCGACGCGCTCGGCCGCCTCGCGGCCGCGGCCGTCCTCGTGAACTCGACGCTCTCGCTCGACGAGCTGCTGGAGGTGGTCACGGAGCAGGCCCGCGAGGCGGTCGGCGCGCACGGGGCCGCCACGAGCCTGAACGGGGACGCGTCGCCGCTGACGGTTCGCTGCGTCGCCCCCGTCGGTGACATGCCCGGCGAGGACGCGACGATCTCCGCGCCGCTCGTCGACGGTGACGGACGCAACGTCGGCCTGATCGAGCTCACCGGCAAGCTCGGCGGCGGCGAGTTCACGCGTGACGACGAGGCCATGCTCCTCCAGCTCGCGCACCTCGCCTCGACCGCGGTCGCGAACGCCCGGCTGTACCGGCGCGTACAGCGCGAGCGCGATCGGCTCGCGGCGGTGTACCGCCTCGCCGAGGCGGTGGGGCGGGCGGCGTCGGCCGACGAGATCTTCGACGCCGCGTTCGACGCGCTCCGGGACGCAGTGGGCGCGGAGCGGGCGGCGATCCTGTTCTCCCACGGCGGCGAGCTGTGGCCCGTCGCCGCGCGAGGGATCTCGTACGCTGCCGGCGACGTGCCGGTGGCGGACGCGCCGTGGCACCCGGACGACGCGGACGCCGCGCCGGTCGTGGTGCCGGACGTGCGTGCCGAGCCGTCGCTCCGGCCGCTCCTGTGCGCGCTCGCCGCCGAGGGGGTCCGCTCGCTCGTTCGCATCCCGCTGGTGCACGGCGGCCGCGTCACCGGCGAGGTCGTCCTGTGCTTCGACCGGCGCCACGAACTCGACGCGGACGAGCTCCAGGTCGCGCAGACGATCGCGAGTCACGTCGCGTCCGCGACGGAGCGGCGGCGGGCCGAGGACGAGCTGACCTCGTCGCGCGCGGAGTTGGAGGCGATCTTCCGCGGCGTCGGCGACGGGATCACCGTGCAGGACCGGGATGGCCGTCTCGTCTATGCGAACGACGCCGCGGCCCGGCTCGTCGGCCTGGACGGGGGACCGGCGCTGCTGGCCGCATCCGTACCGGAGGTGCTCGCGAGGTTCGAGCTGCTCGACGAGGAGCGGCAGCCGCTCGACGTCGACCGGCTGCCGGGACGTCGCGCCCTCGCCGGCGAGGAGAGCCCGGAGCTCCTCGTCTGCTACCGCGTCCGTGAGACTCGCGAGGAGCGGTGGGCCGTCGTCCGGGCGGCGCCGGTGCACGACCCGGACGGAGGGGTGCGGCTCGCGATCAACACGTTCCGCGACGTGACGGAGCGGAAGCACGCCGAGGACCGGCTGCGCTTCCTCAGCGAGTCGAGCGCGATCCTCGCCGCGTCGCTGGACTTCGAGGAGACGGTGGCACAGCTCGGAAGGCTCGCCGTCCCCGCCCTCGCCGACTACTGCCTCGTCGACCTCGTCGAGCCCGACGGCTCGCTGCGGCTCGCGACGCTCCAGCACGCAGATCCGGTGCGCGAGGAGGTGCTGCGCGAGCTGCGGCGGCGCTACCCGCCGGCGGAGAACGCGGCACACCCGGTCGTTCGCGCCCTGGGCTCGGGTGATCCGGTCTTCATCGGGGCGGTCGACGAGGCGGTGCTCCGCGAGGCGGCGGTGGACGAGGAGCACCTGCGGCTGTACCGGGAGCTGAACCCGAGTTCGTACCTCGTCGTGCCGCTCGTCGCCGGCGGGCGGACCCTCGGGACCGTCTCGCTCGGCGCCGGCGACTCAGGGCGCCGCTACAGCAGCCGCGACCTCGAGTTCGCGACGGAGGTCGCGCGCCGGATCGCCGTGGCGGTCGAGAACGCCCGCCTGTACACGGAGGTCGGCGGGTCGCTCGCGCTGCTCGACTCGCTGCTCGTCTCCGCCCCGGTGGGGATCGGCTTCTGGGACGCCGAGCTGCGGTACGTGCGTGTGAACGACGCGCTCGCGACGCTCAACGGGCTGCCGCCGGAGGAGCATTTCGGCAAGACGCTGTGGGAGGTCGTGCCGGGGCTCGCGCCCGTCCTCGAGAAGCGGTACGCGCGTGTCCTCGAGAGCGGCGAGGCGGCCGTCTACCACGAGTCGACGGACAGCGGCGCCGGCGGTGTCGGCAACGAGCGCCACTGGCTCACGAGCTGCTACCCGGTGCGCACGGCCGAGGGCCGGACGATCGGTGTCGGCGCCGTCCTGATGGAGATCACGGAGCAGAAGCGCGCCGACGACCGGCTGCGCCTGCTCGCCGAGGCCGGTGAGCTGTTCTCTTCGTCGCTCGATCGCGACGAGATCTTCCGGCGCGTCGCGCGTGTGGTCGTGCCTCGCGTCGCCGACGCGTGCAACATCTTCCTCGCGGACGGGGACGGGCTCCTGCGCGTCGCGTACTCGCACGCGGACCCGGAGCGTGAGGCGCTGATGGCCGCGATGCCCGACCGGTACAGCTTCGAAGGCCCGTCCCCGCCGATCTCGGAGCAGGTGTTCCGCCGCGCCGAGCCGCTGCTCGCGTCGACGCTGACGGACGAGCTGGTGGACCAGCTCGAGCAGCTCGGCGTCGACCGCGAAGCGTTCGAGCGCGTCGGGTCGCGCTCGATGATCTTCGTCCCGTTCACCGCGCGCGGCGAGACGCTCGGCCTGATGAGCCTCGGCTCGCAGGTGGCGGGCCGATACCGGGAGGCGGACCTCGAGCTGGCGCTCGAGCTGGCGAACCGGGCCTCGATCGCGATCGACAACGCGCATCTCTTCCGCGAGCTCGAGTTCCGCACCTCGGTGCTGGAGGCGCAGCAGGAGTCGTCGCTCGACGGGCTGCTGCTCGTCTCGCCGGACGGGCGGCTGATCTCGTACAACCGCCGCTTCGCGGAGCTGTGGCGGCTGCCGGACGAGGTCCTCGCAGCCGGGTCCGACGCCGCTGCGCTCGAGCACGCGCAGAGCCTGGTCGTCGACCCCGAGGCATTCGCCGCCCGTGTGCGGCACCTCTACGAGCACGTCGAGGAGGTCGGACGCGAGGAGGTCGAACTGAAGGACGGCCGCGTCCTCGACCGCTACGGCTCGGCGGTGCGCGGGCGCGAGGGCGAGTACTACGGGTACCTCTGGTCGTTCCGCGACGTCACCGAGCAGCACCGCGGCGAGGAGCGACTGCGCTTCCTCGCCGAGGCGAGCACGCTGCTCGCGGCCTCGCTCGAATACGAGGCCACCCTGGGCAGCCTGGCGCGCCTCGCGGTGCCGCGGCTCGCCGACTGGTGCTCGATCACCCTCCGCACAGAGGACGGCGCGCTGCGGACGCTCGCGCTCGCGCACGCGGATCCGGAGAAGGTCCGCTGGGCCGAGGAGCTGACGCGCCGGTTCCCGCCGGATCCGGAGGCGCCCTACGGGGCGGCAGCCGTGATCCGGAGCGGCGAGCCGGAGCTCGTGCCGCAGGTGGACGTCGAGACGCTGGAGCTCGTCATCCGGCACCGGCCGGAGGTCGCCGAGGTGCTCGACCAGCTGGATCTGCGCTCCACGCTGATCGTCCCGCTCGTCGCACGTGGCAATGTGCTCGGCGCCATCAGCCTCGTCACCTCCGGCGACTCCGGGCGCGTCTACGGCACGGAGGACCTCGAGCTGGCGCAGGAGGTCGCGAGGCGAGCCGCCGTCGCCGTGGACAACGCGCTGCTGTTCAAAGCACTCGGCGACCAGAGCCGGCTGCTCACCACGGTGACCGAGAATGCCGCGTCGGCGTTCTTCATGATGGATGCGGCGGGACGGCCGACCTACATGAACCAGGCCGCCGTCGAGATCACCGGGTACACGCTCGACGAGATTCGCGACCGGCCCCTGCACGACTCGGTGCACCACACGAGGCCGGACGGGTCGCCCTACCCGATGGAGGAGTGCCCGATCGACCGCGCGCTCCTCCAGGAGCGGAGCGTCGAGCCGTACGAGGATCTCTTCGTCCGCAAGGACGGGACGTTCTTCCCCGTTCGGGCCGCCGCGAGCCCGATCGTCCGCAACGGCACCGCCGCCGGGACCGTCGTCGAGTTCCGAGACATCACGGACGAGCGGCGCACCCAGGCGGAACTCGCTCGCCGCGCACAGGCCGCGCAGGCGCTGCAGTTCGTCGGTGACGGCGTCGTCCTGCTCGACGACGCCGGCGTCGCGCGGTTGTGGAACCCGGCCGCCGCGGCGATCCTCGGAATCGTGGAGGAGGACGTGCTCGGGCGGCCGCTCGCCGAGGTGGTGCCGGGCTGGGCGGCTGTCGCGGAGCGCATCCCCGTCACGGCGCCGACCGAACGGGCGGCGCGCGCGGAGACCGTGCCGCTCGAGGTGGGCGAGCGGGAGCTCTGGCTCTCGATCTCCGGCGTCCGCTTCCGCGAGGGCACCGTGTACGCGTTCCGCGACCTGACGGAGGAGCGGGCGCTCGAGCGGATGCGGAGCGACTTCGTCTCGACGGTGTCACACGAGCTCAGGACGCCGCTCGCCGCGATCTACGGCGCCGCGATGACGCTGCGTCGCCACGACGTGCCGCTCTCGCAGGAGCAGCGCGAGGGGATGCTCGGTGTCGTCTCCGGCGAGGCGGAGCGGCTCGCGCGGATCGTGAACGACATCCTGCTCGCGAGCCGGCTCGACTCCGACGTCGTCGAGGTCGCGATCGGCCGCGCCGACGCGCGGGAGCTCTCCGAGCAGGTCGTCGCTGCCGCCGCCGCGCACCTGCCCGACGACGTGCAGCTGACGCTGCGGGCGCCGGTCGACCTGCCGCCGATCGCCGCCGACGCCGACAAGCTGCGGCAGGTGCTCGTGAACCTCGTCGAGAACGCGATCAAGTACTCGCCGGATGGAGGACCAGTAGAGGTCTCGCTGGAACCGCTCGAGAACCGGCTCCGGTTCGCGGTCAGCGACCGCGGGCTCGGCATCCCGGTCGCTGAGCAGTCGCGGATCTTCGAGAAGTTCTACCGCCTCGACCCGGACCTGACCCGCGGCGTCGGCGGGACCGGCCTCGGGCTCTACATCTGCCGCGAGATCGTCCGGCGCATGGACGGCCGCATCTGGGTCGAGTCGACGCCGGGGCAGGGCTCGACGTTCACGTTCGAGCTGCCGCTCGCCTAGCGGGCGCGGAACGAGAAGAGGCGGCCGTGTGGCCGCCTCTGTCAGTGCTGCGTTCGGCGACGAGAAGGCCTAGTACGGCGGGCCGTCCTCGACATAGGTCGCGCGCCGACGGGTGCCGCCGACACCGCCCCACGACGACCAGAAGATCATCGAGAGCACGAGCCCGATGATGCCGACGATCATCAGGATGACGCCGATCGTCGTGAGCTCGAGCCCGGACACGGTGGCGTTCACGGCCCAGGTGAGGATCGCGCCGAGGGCGATCAGGAAGATGCTGACTCCAAGACCCACGTTTCGTCCTCCTTCGTAGCGGGGTGAACCCCGTGTTCCGGGGCCGTAGATACAACGCGCGAGGCCGCGATTCGGTTGCGGGGGTTCGTGTAGGCTCGCCGGCGGTGCGCAGGGGTTCCATCGTCCGCATGGTCGTGTACGGCGTGCTGGCCGGGACGGCCGCGTCGCTCGTCGCGGTGTTGATCCCGTGGCTGCCGACGTCCGCGTCGGAGGAGATGGACCGGATCGCCTTCACGTTCTGGTTCACGACGGTGATCTGCATCGCGATCTTCGCGATCGTCGCGGCCGTGATCCTCTACTGCATCCTCAAGTTTCGTGCCGCGCCGGACGACGAGCGCGACGGCCCCCCGGTGCACGGGCACACGGGGCTCGAGATCGCCTGGACGGCCGTGCCGGCGGTGCTCGTGACCGCGATCTCGGTCGTGAGCGCGATCGTGCTGGCGAAGAACGACGACGCAGGCGAGAACCCGCTCCGGATCGGCGTCACGGCACAACAGTTCGCCTGGAGCTTCGAGTATCCCGCCGAGGAGGGCGCGGAGCCGCTCCGCGCCGGCGAGCTCGTCCTCCCGGTCGGACGGAAGGTGAAGCTCACCCTGCACGCCCGGGACGTGATCCACTCCTTCTGGGTGCCAGAGTTCGGGCAGAAGTCGGACGCGGTGCCGGGGATCGAGACGACGCTCGTGATCACGCCGAAGCGCGTCGGCAGCTACGCCGTCGTCTGCACCGAGCTCTGCGGCCTCGGCCACGCGACGATGCGCGCGCCGGTTTCCGTCGTCGCCGAGCAGGACTACGAGGGCTTCCTGACGCGCCTCGCGAGTGGGCCGGGTGACGGCCAGCAGGGCACGACGGGAGAGGAGATCTTCGCGTCGGCCGGTTGCGGGAGCTGTCACGCGTTCGAGCCGGCCGGCAGCGATGCGCAGGTCGGCCCGCCGCTCGACGACCTCACGGGCGCCGCGGAGGGCGCGGGGCTCGAGCTCGAGGAGTTCCTGCGGGAGTCGATCGTCGATCCCGACGAGCGCGTCGCCTCCGGCTTCCAGGCCGGGGTGATGCCGAAGACGTATGACCGCACGCTGACCGACGAGCAACTCGACGCCCTCGTGCAGTATCTGGTGGACGGCGGCTAGGCAGCCGACGCGATGACGGAGCTCCACCACACCCACCAGCCCGGCGCCCACGCGGTGCACGGTCACGAGCCGCCGCCGCATCGCGGCGTCCGCCGCCTCACCGGCCCCGGCTACCTCCGCGCCCTCTGGATGACCGCCCTCTTCGGGGCGCTCGGCTTCGGCATCGTCGTCTTCTTCCGCTGGCTCGGCGGCTACGAGCCGCTGCTTCAGTGGGACGTGCTCTCGGTCGTCTCGTTCATGACCGCCGCGCCGCTCGGCTTCCTCGCGGGCCTCGGCTCGTTCGACTACTGGGTCTACTACGTCTCCGGCCGGCCGACGCGGCCGGAGGACCACTCGGGCCACGGCGCGCGCAGCTGGCACGACTACTTCCGCGTCAACACCGACCACAAGGTGATCGGGGTCCAGTACCTCGTCACGGTCTTCGTTTTCTTCATCCTCGGCGGGCTCGCAGCGATGCTGTTCCGCGCCGAGCTCGCGCAGCCCGACCTGCAGTTCGTCGACGGCCAGGCCTACAACGGCCTGATCTCGATGCACGCCGCGTTGATGATCTTCCTCTTCATCATCCCGGCGTTCGCGGGCCTGGCGAACTTCGCTGTCCCGCTGATGCTCGGCGCGACGGACATGGCGTTCCCGCGCCTGAACGCGCTCTCGTTCTGCCTGCTGCCGATCGCCGGCCTGATGCTCGTCGCGAGCTTCCTCGCCCCCGGCGGAGCCTTCGCCTCCGGCTGGACGGCCTACCCGCCGCTGTCGACCGAGGCGCCGATGGGGCAGATCTTCTTCAACATGGGCGTCCAGTGGGCGGGCGCGAGCTCGATCATGACCGCGCTCAACTTCCTGGTCACGATCATCACGATGCGTGCGCCCGGAATGACCTTCTGGCGGATGCCGCTGCTCGTGTGGGCGAACTTCACGACCTCGCTGCTCGTCGTGATCGCGACGCCGTTCATCGCCGCGTCGCAGTTCTTCGTGATGTTCGACCGGATCATGCACACGAACTTCTTCACGGTCGCGGAGGGCGGGTACGTCCTCGGGTACCAGCACATCTTCTGGTTCTACTCCCACCCGGCCGTCTACATCATGATGCTGCCGGGCTTCGGGATCATCTCGGAGGTGATCGCCGTCTTCTCGCGGAAGCCGGTGTTCGGCTACCGGCTGATGGCACTCTCCCTGATGGCGATCCTCGTGCTCGGCTTCTCCGTCTGGGCCCACCACATGTTCGTCGCGGGCATGGCGCCGTGGCTGCGCGTTCCGATGATGGTCACGTCGATGATCATCGCGGTGCCGACGGGGGTGAAGGTGTTCTCCTGGTTGGCAACGATGTGGGAGGGACGGTTGCGCTTCGGCACGCCCATGCTCTTCGCGCTCGGGTTCCTCTCGATGTTCGTGCTCGGTGGGCTCTCCGGGATCTTCCTCGCGTCTGTGCCGATCGACATCCACGCCTCCGACACCTACTTCGTCGTCGCGCACATCCACTACGTGCTCTTCGGCGGCTCAGTCTTCACGATCTTCGCCGGCATCTACTACTGGTTCCCGAAGATGACCGGCCGGATGTACTCGGAACGGCTCGGCAAGCTCCACTTCTGGCTCACCTTCATCGGCTTCAACGGGACGTTCTTCCCGATGCACTACGTCGGCCTGCGGGGGATGCCGCGCCGGGTGGCCGACTACGCCGCGGAGTTCGGCAACTGGAACCTCGTGATGACGGTCTTCTCGTTCCTGCTCGGCGTCTCAACCGTCGTCTTCTTCTACAACATGATCCTGAGCTGGGCCCGCGGCCCGGTCGCCGAGGGCAACCCGTGGCGCGCGCTCACGCTCGAGTGGCAGGTTAGCTCGCCGCCACCCGTCTTCAACTTCGACGAGATCCCGCAGGTCGTCGGCGGCCCGTACGAATACGGCGTTCCCGGCGCACGGCACGCAGTCCTGCACAGCGCCGCGGCGACGACGGAGGTGCGGACGGAGGAGGTCGTGCGGTGATGGAGGCCGCGGAGCGGGAGCGCCGCCGGCTGCTCGTGGTCGCGAACGAGACGCTGACCGGCGACGAACTCCTCGACGCGGTGCGCCGGAACGCCGAGACTGGGCAGCTGCTCGTGACGGTGATCGCGCCCGTCAACGCGCCGCGCGAGGGCTACGTCGTCTACCAGGACACGCGCCGCGCCTCGGCCGGCCGGCGGCTCGAGCGGACGCTGACGAAGCTGCGCGAGGCGGGCCTGCAAGCGGTCGGCCACGTCGTCGACAACGACCCGCTGACGGCAGTCCGTGACGCGATCGCGATCGAGGAGCCGCACGGGATCGTCGTCTCCACCCACCCGGAGTCGAAGTCCGGTTGGCGCCGCCGGAACCTCGTGGACGAGATCCGCCGCGCGGCCGGCGACATCCCGGTCGAGCACGTCGTCTCCGAGGTCGCGGAGCGAGTCGGCGCGAAGAACGTCCTCGTCGTCGCGAACGAGACGGTGCTCGGCGAGCCGCTGCTCGACCGGATCCGCCAGAAGTCGCGCGAGGCCGACCGCGCCAGCTTCCTCGTGATCTGCCCGCAGAGCGACCCCGGCCGGGGCGACCATCCGGACGCCGAGCGCCGGCTCCGGCTCGCGCTCGCGCAGCTGCGCGCCGACGGGATCGACGCGCACGGGCAGATCGCCCACCCGGACCCGTACGCGGCCGCGATGCACGCGGTGCGCGACGAGCGGGTCGACGAGATCCTCGTCTCCACCTTCCCCGAGCAGCGCGGCTCGTCCTGGCTGCGTCGCGACCTCGTCGTGCGCCTCGCGTCGGACGCCCGCGTGCCGGTGGAGCACGTGGTCGTCGACCCCGTGGAGGTGGCGGTGTGAGCGCTCACGTCGACCACGCCGGCGCCCACCACGGCCCGCCGCCGGCGCACCGCAGCTCCCGGCTCGACCCGACGGTGCTCGGGATGTTCCTCTTCATCGCCTCGGAAGCGATGCTCTTCGGCGCGTTCTTCACCGCGTACTTCTTCGTGCGCGTCGTCAACCCGGAGGCGCCGGAGTGGCCGCTCGACCCGTTCCACCTGCCCGTCTTCGTCGCCGGCCTGAACACGGCCGTGCTCGTCACCTCGAGCTTCACGATGCACTGGGCGCTCCAGTCGATCAAGCGCGGCAACCGAGCCGGGCTGAAGGCTGGCCTCGTGCTCACGTTCCTGATGGGGCTCGCGTTCCTACTCACGCAGATGCTCGAGTACGCGCGCATCGGCTTCAACCCGGCGGACGGCGCGTTCGGGACGATCTTCTACGGCCTCACCGGCCTGCACGGAGCACACGTCTTCGTCGGCTTGACGCTGCTCGCGGTCGCGACGGTCCGGGCGTTCCGCGGCCACTTCACGCCGGAGCACCACCACGGCGTCGAGATCCCCGGGATCTACTGGCATTTCGTCGACGTGATGTGGATCGTCGTCTACGCGACGATCTACCTCATCTGACCGCCGGGATGCGGAACCCGCTCCGCAGCGAAGCAGACGCCTTCCGGCTCGTCCTCTACACGCTCGGCTACTTCGGGCTGATCGTGGTCGCGGCGCTCGTCCATCCGGTGCTCGGGCTGCTCGTGTTCCTCGGGCTCACCGGCACCGTGCTGTACCGCGTGCTCGGCACGCGCGGGCGCGTCGAGGAGCAGGAGGTGGTCGCGCCCGTGCCGTCCGCGAGCGGCGAGCGCCGGATCCTCGTCGTCGCGAACGAGACCGTGGGCGGCGACGAGCTGCTCGACACGATCCGGAGCAAGGCCGAGGGCACGACCCAAGTCCTCGTCGTCGTGCCGGCGCTCGCGACCCGGGTCCAACGTTGGGCGTCCGACGAGGACGGCGCGCGGGCCGCGGCCGAGCGGCGGCTCGAGGCGTCGCTCGCGCGCCTGCGCGAGGCGGGGCTCGACGCGCGGGGCGAGATCGGCGATGCCGACCCGCTGCAGGCCCTCGACGACGAGATGCGGACGTTCGGGGCTGACGAGATCGTGATCGCCACGCATCCGGAGGGCCGGTCGAACTGGCTGGAGCGGGGCGTCGTCGCCGCGGCCCGGGAACGCTTCGCGCCGCCGGTCACGCACGTCGTCGTCGACCTCGACCGCTGACCCCCGACATGACTACCGGGACAGGCGCCGGCGCTAGCGGCCGGCGTTCCGCGAGACGTAGTCGGCGAGCGCTGCGATCTGGTCCTCGGAGAGCGAGTCTCCGAACGCCGGCATCGCGCCGCCGCCCTTCGTGATCACCTCGACGGCGCGCTCCTGCGACGGCTTCGCCTCGTCGAGATTCGGGCCGACCGAGCCGGACGACCCCGCCGCCGCGAGGGTGTGGCACGAGCCGCAGCCGTTCGCGGCGAAGAGCTCCTGCCCCTCCGGCTGCGTGCCGGACGCTCCGGAACCGGTATCGGTGCCGCCGGTCTCCGTGCCGCCCGTCTCGGTGCCACCCGTGCCGGTGCCGCTGTCGTCGTCGGACGACGCCGGCTGCCCCTGCGTCGGCAGTGACGCCACGGACGCGACGTATGCCGCGACCGCGTGCGCGTCGTCCCCCGTCACGAGGTCCTTCGGCATCCCCGGCAGTCCCGTCGGCGGGTTCACCACCGGGTAGGCGATCTGGCCACGGACGACGGTCTGGATCGTGGTCTCGCCGAGGCCGTCGGCGCGCGACTGGCGGAACGCGTCGTCGAGGTTCGGCCCCACGACGCCCTGCGTGCCCGCGTCCGCGAGGACGTGACAGGCGCCGCACTTCTCGACGTAGAGCTCCTTGCCACGGGCGACCTCTCCGGTGCCGGCCTCGGAGAGGCCGACGGTGCCGCAGCCGCTCGCGGCGAGGGCCGCGAGCACGGCCGCGCAGGCACCCAGGAGCGCCCGCGTCAACTTAGGCGGTGGACCCCGTGCCGAGCGCGCCCACGGCGGCGTCGCGCGTCTCGTGGATCGTGAAGACGCGGTCGAGGCCGGTGATCTCGAAGATCTTCGTGATGTTGCGGTCGCTGCAGACGAGCGAGAGCTGGCCGTCGTTCGTGCGCAGCCGCTTGACGCCGCCGACGAGGACGCCGAGCGTCGTCGAGTCGATGAAGGTCGTGTCCGACAGGTCGACGATCACGTCGCGGCCGCCCTGGTCGATCACCTCGAGCAGCTGCTGCTTGAACTCGGGCGCGGTGTACAGGTCGACCTCGCCTGCCAGCGAGATCACGTACTGCTGATCGCTCAGCTTTTCGGTCTTGACGTCGAAATTCATGAAGTGCTCTCCCCGGTCCGATCTCGTCGACAGAATCCGCCGGACCCTTCCCGGTCGTTCGGGCAGTCTAACCGGCGCCGCCGCCCTGCGACTCCTTCAGCTGCTTGATCTGGTCCTTCACGAGCGGCGTCGTCGGGTCGTCCGGCGCCAGCTTCACGAACTCCTCGTACGCAGCGACCGCCCTCGTGACGTCGCCGGACTGCTGGGCCGCCTGGGCCAGCTCGAGGCGCGTGTTCGGGTCGCGCGGCGCGACCGCCACGAGCCGCTCGTACACCTGCACCGCCTGGCCGTAGGCCTGCTGTGCCTGGCTGTACGCGGCGGTGAGCGTCTCGTTCGCCTCGGCCGTGACGGCCTCGTTGATCGGGTCCTCGCCGAGCGTCTCGCCCTCGTCGCCGAGCTTCAGCGACTCCGCGAAGGTCGGGCCGGGGCTCCGGTACTGCGCCAGCGCCTGCGCGTTCTGCGCCCGCCGCTGCGCTTCCTGGGCGCGCGTGAGGTAGAGGCTCGCGAGCTGCCGCAGAGCGGTCTCGTCCTTCGGGCGGAGGTTCGTGTACTCGCCGAGGACGACGATCGCCTCGTTCGTCCGGCCCTCCGATTCCAGCGCCGCCGCGAGGTCGCGCTTCGCCACGGCGTCACGGGGGTTCTCCTCCACGCGCTCCTGCGCCTCGTTCACCGACGGGATCCCGCTGCCGCCGCCGCCCTGGTCGCGGAAGAGGTCGCCGATGCCGGTGCCCTGGTCGGAACCGATGCCGAAGACGACGAACCCGAGGCCGAAGACGAGCGCGAGGAAGACGAACATCCACTTCGCCTGACGGCGGAGCTTCGGGAAGAACATCTCGTCCTCGTACGACGTCACCTGCCGCTCGCCGGCGCGTCCTCCAGCAGCCGGGCGCGGGCGCGCGTCGCGCCGGCGATCAGCTCGTGCCATTCGAAGTCACCTCTTCTGTAACGGAACTCACCCGAGACGAGAGTAGCCTGGACGCGCGCCGGGCCGCCGCCGTAGACGACTGCGGCGGCGGGATCCTCCCACGGCAGGTAGGCCGAGCCGGTGAGATCGACGACCGTCAGGTCGGCTCGTTTCCCGGGGGCGAGCGAGCCGATCTCGTCGTCGAGCGCCAGTGCCCGTGCGCCGCCGAGGGTCGCGAGCTCGAGCGCCTCCGCCGGCAGGAGTGCGTCCGCGCGCTCCGACCGCGCGCGCGCCGCCTGCACCACCGCACGCAGCTCGTCGAAGTAGTCGTGCGACGGCGCGGACGAGACGCCGTCGGTGCCGACGCCCACCCGCAGCCCCGCTGCGCGCAGCTCGGCGAGCGGCGCGACGCCGCAGCCGAGGATCGCGTTCGAGCGGGGGCAGTGGGCGACGGCCACGCCGTGCCGGGCGAGCAGCGCGACCTCGTCCGCCTCGACCTTCACGCAGTGCGCCGCCACGACGCGCCCGTCGAGGAGGCCGGCGGCCGCGAGGCGGCGGATCCCCGTCTGCCCGTCCGGCTGGACGAGGATGTCGCCGACCGGAGCCATCGGCCCGGAGCCGTGCAGCAGCCAGTCGAGCTCGTCCCGGCTCTCGTTCAGGTGCGTCATCACCGGCACGCCGAGGTCGAAGCAGTAGCGGTAGACGTCGTTCGAGCAGGAGTACGGAGCGTGCGGTGAGACCCCGGAGCACACGTCGTCAGAGAGGACCGGCGCAATGTACTCGAGCTTCTGCTCGTACTGCGCCCGCGCCGCCTCCACGTCACCGCCGAACACCTCGAGGTAGACGACGGAGCGAAGGCCGAGCTCCGCGCACGCGTGCGCCGACGCGCCGGAGAACGCGGCGTCCCCGACGGTCGTAACGCCGGAGGCGAGGCACTCGGCGGCGCCGAGCCGCGCGATCGCCTCCATCTCGGGCCGGTCGATACGTCCCTTGCGCTCGATGTGCCGCGCGAGCCAGGGTGCGAAGGAGAGGCCGTCGCCGAACGCGGCGTACACCGCGTACTCGAGGTGGCTGTGGGCGTTGACGAAGCCCGGCACGATCACCGCGCCTGGGAAGCGCTCGCCCTCGCCGAGATCGGAGCTCGTGCCGACGGACGCAATCCGGCCCGCCCGGATCGCGACGGCACCGTCGCGGATCGGCTCCCCGTCGACCGGCAGCACCCAGTCGGCCGACAGGACACGTGTCGCACTCACGACGGCAGGAAGCCGTCGACCTCGTCGTAGTCCTGCTGCCAGCGCTTCTCCATGTGGCCCGCGAGGACCACCGAGAGGAAGTAGAGAGCGAGCAGGGGGACGACTTCGAACGCGAGTGAGACGGGGTCGACCGTCGGCAGCAGGATCGCGACGAGGAAGACGCCGACCACGCCGAAGCGCCAGTGCGTACGCAGCTGCGCCGCCGTCACGATGCGCAGCCGCACGAGGGTGAGCACGAAGATCGGCATCTCGAAGACGAGACCCATGCCCAGGAGTGCGACGAGGACGAACGAGAAGTAGTAGCTCGCCCGGATGTCGACCTGGAACAGGTCCTCGTTGAAGTTCGTGAGGAAGAAGAGCGCCTTCGGCAGCACGACGACGTACGCGAAGGCGATTCCGGCCGCGAAGAGGAAGGCGCCGATCGCGGCCGCGACGACGACGACGCGCTGCATGGACTCCTCCAGGGCGGGCGCGAGGAACGACCACAGCTGGTACAGGACGATCGGCAGCCCGATCGCGAGCCCCGCGAAGAACGACACCTTGAGCGAGGTGAAGAACGGCTCCGTCACCCCGAGGGTGACGAGGCTCTTGTCGTCCGGGAGCGGGCGGATCAGGAGCTCGACGAGCTCCTGCCGGAACGCGACGAAGATGATCGTCGCCGGCAGGAAGATCGCGACGAGCGATATGACGAGGCGCGCGCGCAGCTCGCCGAGGTGCTCGACGAGGGTCGCCTCCTCGCCGTGGCTCAGACGCCGCGGCAGACGCTTCAGGGCCACGCGGTTGCGCGCTTAGGAGACGGTGTCGCGCTCTTGCGGCTCGTGCACCGGCTCACGCCGCTCGTGCGTGGACACGACGGGCTGACCGGCGGAGAGCTCGGGGGCGGCCGGCCGGCTCCCCGGCTCGTCGTCCTCGAAGTCCTTGCCGGAGACCGAGTCCTTGAACTCCCGCATCCCGCGCCCGAGCGAACGCCCCATCTCCGGCAGCCGCTTCGGCCCGAAGACGAGCAGCACGACGAGGAGCAGGATCAGGATCTCCCAGATGCCGATTCCGAAGGGCACCGCGGCACAGTAGCACCGTTTTCCGGCGTGCCGGCGCGGGCACGCGAGCCCGCATGAAGCGGCCGCTCCGGGAGCAGGTGATCGTGGTCACGGGCGCGACGAGCGGCGTCGGCCGCGCCGTCGCCCGGGCCGCAGGCGCGCGTGGGGCGAGCGTCGTCGTCTCGGGCCGGAACGCCGAGGCGCTGGAGGCGGCAGTGCAGGAGGTCGAGGCGGCGGGGGGCGAGGCGCTGGCGGTGGCGGCCGAGGCGACGAGTGCCGTCGACCACGAGTCGCTCTTCGCGCGAGCGGTCGAGCGGTTCGGGCGCGTCGACAGCGTCGTTTGCTCGGTGATGGTCACGGTGCTCGCGGAGGTCGAGGAGCTCGACTCCGACGAGCTGCGGCGCGTGCTGGACGTGAACTTCATGGGCCGCTACCACGCCTACCGCGCGGCCCTGCCGCACCTGCAGCGGACGCGTGGGACGTTCGTCGACGTCAACTCCGGCCTCGCCTACCGCGGCATCCCGCTGCAGGCGGCGTACTGCGCGTCGAAGGCCGCGGCGCGCGCGTTCTTCGAATCCGCCCGCGTGGAGCAGGAGCGGCACGGCACCGGTGTCAGCGTCTCGCTCGTCCTCCCGGGAGGGATCAACACGCCGCAGTTCGACCGAGGTCGGCAGAAGCTGGGGTTCCAGCCCCAGCCCGTGCCGCCGATCTACCAGCCCGAGGTGGTCGCGGACGCGATCCTCCACTGCTGCGAGCGGCCCGAGCGCGAGCTGCCGGTGACGTGGGCGGCGCAGCGGCTCCTGTGGGGGCAGAAGCTGGCGCCGCGGCTGGGCGACCTCTGGCTCCGGCGCACCGGCTGGAAGGACCAGACGACCGGCGAGGAGAAGCCGGTCACGGCGCCCGACAACCTGTACACGACCGTACCCGGCGATCCCGGTGCGCGCGGCCGCTTCGACGCCCGCGCGAAGGGCTCGAGCGCGTGGACGAAGGCTCGCCTCCGCCTGGGCAAGGCGGGCTCCGCAGCCGCCCTCGGGGCACCCGCTCTGGTCGTCCTGTTCGGCTACGATGGCCGCACGAAGCAGCGTCGATCCGGCTCGACGCGGCCACATCTCCGGTCACGAACTCGAAAGGTTTCATGGCGTACCTGGAACTGAAGAACCTGCACGTCGCGCTCGAGGACGGCACCCCGATCGTGAAGGGCGTGGACCTCTCGGTCGGCCTGAACGAGAAGCACGCGATCATGGGCCCGAACGGCTCGGGCAAGTCGACGCTCGCCTACGCCCTGATGGGTCATCCCGCCTACGTGGTCACCGAGGGCGAGATCCTCCTGGACGGCGAGGACCTCGTAGAGGCCGGAGCCGACGAGCGCGCGCAGAAGGGCCTCTTCCTCGCGTTCCAGTACCCCCACGCGATCCCCGGCGTCACCGTCACGAGCTTCCTGCGGAGCGCGATCAACGCGATCCGGAAGGCGAAGGCGGGCGGCACGGACGACCCGATCCCGGTCAAGGAGTTCCGCACCGAGATCCTGGCGGCGATGGACAGGCTGAAGGTGCCGCGCGAGCTTGCCTCGCGGTACCTGAACGACGGCTTCTCGGGCGGCGAGAAGAAGCGCGTCGAGATCCTGCAGATGGCGCTCCTGCGGCCGAAGATCGCGATCCTCGACGAGACCGACTCGGGGCTCGACATCGACGCCCTGCGCATCGTCGCCGGCGGCGTGAACGAGCTCGTTGGCCCCGAGATGGGCGCGCTCGTGATCACCCACTATCAGCGCATCCTCAACTACGTCTCCCCCGACCACGTGCACGTCTTCGTCGGCGGCCGGATCGTGGAGAGCGGCGGCCCGGAGCTGGCGCACAGGCTCGAGGCCGAGGGTTACGACGCGTTCATCCCGAAGGAAGAGGTAGCAGCGTGAGCGAGACCGAGATCGTCAAGGGGATCAGGGACGAGTACGCCTACGGCTTCGCCAACCCGGACGAGGCCGAGAACTACTTCTTCAAGTCTGGCCGCGGCCTCTCGCACGAGGTGGTCGAGGCGATCGCCGAGCACAAGCAGGAGCCCGAGTGGATGCGCACGTTCCGGCACCGCTCGCTCGACTACTTCCTGGCGCGGCCGCTCCCGGAGTGGGGCGGGAACGTTGCCGAGATCGACTTCGAGAACATCTACTACTACATCAAGCCGACCGAGAAGCAGGCCCAGAGCTGGGAGGACCTGCCGGCCGACATCCTCGACACCTGGGACAAGCTGGGCATCCCCGAGGCGGAGAAGAAGTACCTCGCCGGGGTCGGGGCACAGTACGAGTCCGAGGTCGTCTACCACAAGCTCCAGGCCGACCTCGAGGCGAAGGGCGTGCTCTTCCTCGACATGGACTCCGCCCTGCGCGAGCACGAGGACATCGTCAAGCAGTACATCGGGACGATCATCCCGCAGAACGACAACAAGTTCGCCGCGCTCAACTCGGCCGTCTGGTCGGGCGGGTCGTTCATCTACGTACCTCCGGGCGTGAGGATCGAGCTGCCGCTGCAGGCGTACTTCCGCATCAACGCGGAGAACATGGGCCAGTTCGAGCGCACGCTGATCATCGTCGACGAGGACGCCTACGTGCACTACGTCGAGGGCTGCACCGCGCCGATCTACTCGTCGGACTCGCTGCATTCCGCGGTGGTCGAGATCGTGGTCAAGCCGCGCGGCCGCTGCCGCTACACGACGATCCAGAACTGGTCGAACAACGTCTTCAACCTCGTCACGAAGCGCGCCGTCGCCTACGAGGACGCAACGATGGAGTGGGTCGACGGGAACCTCGGCTCGAAGCTGACGATGAAGTACCCGGCGATCTGGCTGATGGGGGACCGTGCCCACGGCGAGGTGCTGTCGATCGCGTTCGCCGGGAGCGGCCAGCACCAGGACGCGGGCGGCAAGGTCGTCCACGCAGCGCCGAACACGACGTCGGTGATCACGTCGAAGTCGATCTCGAAGAACGGCGGCCGCGCCGGCTACCGCGGCCTGCTCGAGGTGGCGAAGGGCGCGCACGGCGCGAAGTCGAAGGTCGTGTGCGACGCGCTCATCCTCGACGACGAGTCCCGCTCTGACACCTACCCCTACATCCGCGTCGACGAGAACGACGTCGACCTGGGCCACGAGGCGACGGTCTCCAAGATCGGCGAGGAGCAGCTCTTCTACCTGATGAGCCGCGGCCTCTCGGAGGCTGAGGCGAGTGCGATGATCGTCTCCGGCTTCGTGGAGCCGATCACGAAGGAGCTCCCGCTCGAGTACGCCGTCGAGATGAACCGGCTGATCCAGCTGCAGATGGAAGGGTCGGTTGGCTAGCACGATCGGGAAGGTCGACGTCGTCGGCGTGCCGTCGCAGGACGCCGAGCGGTCGCGCCGCTTCTACGTCGAGACGCTCGGCCTGCCGCAGGACGAGAACGCGCGTTTCGAGTTCTGGGTCGGTGACACGTGCTTCGGCATCTGGGAGCCCGAGCGCTTCGGAGGAACGTTCGAGCCTCAGGCGAACGGGATCGCCCTTCTCCACGTGGACGACGTCGCGACCGCCCGCGCCGAGCTCGAGGCAAAGGGGGTGGAGTTCGACGGGGAGACGTTCGACACGGGCGTCTGCCACATGGCCACCTTCCTCGACCCCGACGGCAACCCACTCGTGCTGCACAACCGCTACGCCCCGTACTCCGACCCGCCGCAGTCGTAGGATGCTCGTCGAGCGCGTGGACTTCGTGTCCGTGCCGGTCTCGGACATGGCGAGGGCGCGGCGGTTCTACGGCGAGACGCTCGGTCTGCCGCCCGTGGGTGACCCCGACGGCGCCTGGCCAGAGTTCCAGCTCGGCGAGAACGTGAGCCTGTACCTGATCGACCCAACGAACGTCGGACAGATGTTCACCGCCCCGCACTCGTCCCAGATCGCGCTCCGCGTGGCGGACGTCGCGGCGGCCAGAGCCGAGCTCGAGGAGCGCGGCGTCGAGTTCCACGGCGAGATCATGGACACGGGCGTCTGCCACATGGCGTTCTTCGCCGATCCCGACGGCAACGCGCTCATGCTGCACCGCCGGTACGCGCCGCCACCCGACGGCTCGACCCAGTAGGGCATGGAGGTCGAGCACGTGGACTTCGTCTCCGTCCTGACGCAGGACCTGCCGCGCGCGAAGCGCTTCTACACCGAGCTGCTCGGGCTCCATGTCGAGACGGAGGGCGAGCACGACCTCGAGCTGCGCTGCGGCCAGGTCACGCTCGACGTCTTCGACCCGGTGAGCATCGGACAGCCGTTCGCGGCCTCGCCGGCCGGCCTCGCCCTGCGCGTGGACGACGTCGACGCCGCGCGCGCCGAGCTCGAGGAGCGCGGCGTCGTCTTCGACGGGGAGACGATCGCGACGGACGTCTGTAAACAGGCGTGGTTCAAGGATCCGGACGGCAACGCGCTGATGCTGCACCGGCGGTACGACGCATGAGCCGCCCTGAGCTCCTCGAACGCTACCGCGAGCTGCCGCTGCCCTCGACCTCCGAGGAGTCCTGGCGGTTCACCGACCTGAAGGGCTTCGACCCCGACGCGTTCGCCGCGGACGGCGCGAGCGAGGTCGCGAGCGCGCCCGGGATGCTCGAGCTGGAGGCGGCCGGGATCGTCCGCGTCTCCCAGGCCGGGCTCGAGCTCGAGCGCGTGCCCGAGGGCGTCCGCTTCGAGCGCCTGGAGCACCACCCGCGGCTCGGGCAGCTCGTCGGCTCCCACGACAAGTTCACGGCGCACAATGCGGCGATGTGGGAGCACGGCCTGCTCGTGCACGTCCCGCCGGGCGTCGAGCTCGAGCAGCCGCTCTACGTCCGGATCGTCAACGACGTCGACGGCGGTTCCCTCTTCTGGCGCCTGCTCGTCGTCGCCGACCCCGGCAGCCGGTTCACGGTGATCGAGGAGTACGCCTCGACGCGGCCGGAGCTCTCGGGCTACGTGAACGCGGCGGTCGAGATCTTCGTCGAGCAGGGGGCGAAGGTCGAGTACGTCTCCGTCCAGAACGTCTCCCGCGAGACGTGGCACTTCGGGACGCACCACGCGCGCGTCGAGCGCGACGCGGAGCTCGACTGGGTCGCCGGGGGGTTCGGCTCGAAGAAGGGGAAGATCCGGATCCAGAACGACCTCGCCGGCACCGGCGCGACCTCGCGCGTCACGGGCGCGTACTTCGCCGACGGCCACCAGCACCTCGACTACGACACGTTCCAGGAGCACATCGCCCCCAACACGACCTCCGACTTCGCCTTCAAGGGCGCGTTGCGCGACGACGCGCGTGCGGTCTGGCGCGGGATGATCCGCGTGGAGAAGGACGCGCAGCGGACGAACGCCTACCAGGAGAACCGGAACCTGCTGCTCTCGAAGACGGCGCACGCGGACTCGATCCCCGGGCTCGAGATCCTGGCGAACGACGTCCGCTGCACGCACGGCGCCACGCTCGGGCAGGTCGACCGCGAGCAGCTCTTCTACCTGATGGCCCGCGGCCTCTCGCGACAGGAGGCCGAGCGGCTGATCGTGCGCGGCTTCTTCCAGGACGTGCTCGACCGGATCGAGCTCGAGCCGGTGCGCGAGGCGCTCGGCGCCGCGCTCGAAGCCCGCATCCCCCAGGCCTAGCCGAGGAGCTCCGACCGGGCGCACGTTGCCGCCGCCGTGGGCCGAGCGCTACAACTGACGCGTGCGGACGGGGACGCAGGCGGCGCGGCCGTCCGGACGACGCTCGTCGAGGTGCTCGCGGCCTCGCTGGCGGCCGTGTGCGGGACCGGGGCGGCTGCGGCGACGGCCGTCTCCGGGGGAGGCCCGCCGGTCGGTGGCCGTTTCCTGGAACGCGCGGCTCCACGAGGGGACGTCGCGCTCGGCGGCTTCGCGCTCTCTCCGGCGACTTCGTCGCCGGCGCGTGCGCACGCGTGCGGCTCCCGAAGGGCCTTGTGTCCCACCCGAGTGGCGCTAGGCGGAGCGCAGGAGGAAGCCGTAGAGCGTCAGGCCCGGGCCGAAGGCGAGGCCCACGACGTTCCCCTCGACCGGCCCGAGCCGTTCGAGCACCATCAGCACCGTCGCCGACGAGCAGTTGCCGACCTCGCGCAGGGTTTCGCGCGACGGCTCGAGCGCGGCGTCGTCGAGGCCGAGGGCGTCGCCAACGGCGTCGACGATCGCGGGCCCTCCCGGATGGATCGCCCACGCCGTGACGTCCGCCCGGGTCAGGCCCTGCCGCTCCAGCAGCTCGTCCACGACGGGGGCGACGTGCCGGCGCACCGCCTCCGGCACCTTCGGCGAGAGGCCCATCCGGAAGCCGTGGTCGGTCACGTCCCAGGTCATGAGCGGCGCGGTCGAGGTGTCGGTGCGCGCCCCGGAGTCGACGAGCTCGAGCCCACCTCCATCGGGCCGGACGACGGTCGCCGCGGCCGCTCCGTCCGCGAAGAGCGCGTGCGCGACGATCTGCTCGAGGCTCCG
>DASQNG010000196.1:0-2874 GCA_035645095.1 Gaiellaceae bacterium
CGTCGTCGCGCTGATGATCGCGCCGCCCGCCACCGCCTACCTGCTCACCGACAGCCTGCCGCGCCTGCTGGCACTCGCGTGTGCGATCGGTGCGGCGTCGGCACTCGCCGGCTACTGGCTCGCCTACCTGCTCGATGCTTCGATCGCAGGCGCGATGGCGTCGATGACCGGCGTCTGCTTCGTCCTCGCCTGGCTCCTCGCGCCCGGCCGTGGCCTCGTGGCGGCGGCGCGGCGGCGCGCGCGCCAGCGGCTCGAGTTCGCGCAGACGATGCTCGCGATCCACCTCGCGAACCACGAGGGGCGGCCGGAGGCCGAGGTCGAGAACCGCGTCGCGCACCTCGGCGAGCACCTGCGCTGGGACGCGGCGTTCGCAGGGCGAATCGTCCGCGGCGCGGCGCGGCGCGGACTCGTGGAGGAGGAGGCCGGCGCCCTCCGCCTCACGACGCGCGGCCGCGCGGTCGCAGAGGAGGCCGTAGCGCGCTGAGCCGCCGGCGCTCACCGGGCAGGTAGAAGCGGAGTGCCAGGAGCGCGAACGGGTAGAGCGCGGTGAAGGCGAGCGCGGCGGCGAGGCCACCCGCGCCCTTCCCGAGCAGCAGCAGCGCGCCGGCCGCGGCGACGGCGGTGACGACCCGCCGCCACTGGTACGGCGTCGGGAAGACGCGCTGTGCGTACCAGGTCATCGCCAGGAACATCACCCCATAGGCGGCGACCGTGGCGACCGCGGCGCCCATCATCCCGTAGCGCGGGATCAGCGCCAGGTTGAGCGCGACGTTGACGACCGCGGCGACCCCGGTGATGAGCCAGTTGAACTGCGTCCGCTTCGCGCGACCGACGCCGATCGCCATCACGATGTACGCGGCGTAGGCCATGCCCCCGAACGCGAGGGGAGCGACCACCCGCTCGCCCTCGTAGAACTCCGGCTGCGTCAGCAGCCGCACGAGCCACGGCGCCAGCAGCCCGAGCGCGAGCGCGAGCCACGCCGCGGCCGCGACGAGGTACGTGAGCACGAAGGCGTACGTCCGCTTCGCCTCCGCATCGTCCTCGATCGAGTAGGCGAACGCCGGCCACGCCATCCGGAAGGCGGTCAGCAGCAGCACCATCGCCGAGGCGATCCGCACGCCGATCTCGTAGAGGCCGACCTCCTCAAGGCTCGCGAGGTGGACGAGGAAGAAGCGGTCGCTGAAGTTGACGGCGATCAGGGCGAGCGCCGCGGGTACGAGCGGCACGCCGAAGCGGTTCATCTCGCGCAGGAGCGGCCGCGAGAACTGGAGCCCCAGCTGCTCGCGGTGCACCGAGAGCAGCGCGAGGTAGACGACGAGCGTCCCGGTCAGGTTCCCGACGACGACGCCGAGAGCGCCCTGCTCCCACACGACGACGAGCAGCACCGTCGCCGCCACGGTTACGGCGATGTTCGCGAGGCTCGCGAGCACGAACGCCGTCGAGCGCTCCTCCGCCCGGAAGAGCGCCGTCAGCTGCTCGTAGTTCATCTGTGCCCAGATGCCGACGAAGCCGGCGCGCACGAGGTTCGGGTCGTCGAGCCCGAGCAGGCCCGCGAGCGGCGAGGCGAGCAGCACGCCGGCGACGACCCCGAGCGTCGCGCTCCCCATCGTGAACCAGAAGGACGTGCGGACGACGAGCCGTCGCCGCGCCGGGTCGCGCGAGTCGAAGTAGAAGCGGAAGAACGCGGACGAGAGCCCGAGCCGCAGGACGGTGACGAGCACCGCTGAGAGGGCCACGATGAGGCCGACGGCGCCTAGGTCCTCGCGGTCGAGGTAGCGCGTGTAGAGCGGCAGCAGGAAGACGGCGAGGACGCGCGAGACGATCCCGCCGAGCCCGTAGACGGCGGAGTGGCGGCCGAGCCGCCGCAGCTGCGCGCCGAGCGTCAGCACCTAGAGGCGAGCGTAGAGGTCGAGCAGGCGGTCGGTCACCCGCTCGAGGTCGTGCACCCGCTCGACGTACGCGCGCGATGCGAGGCCGGTGCGGCGGCGGAGCTCCGCACTCGCCACGAGCGGCTCGAGCCGCTCGCGCAGCGTCTCCGCCGTCGCGGAGACGACCGGGACCTCGACGCCGTATGCCTCCTCGGTTCGCCGCACCGCCTCGTCGTGCAAGAACGTGACGACCGGTTTCCCGAGCGCCATCGCCTCGATCGCGAAGATCCCGTACCAGCCGGCGTTCAGCTGGTCGACGACGACGTCTGCGCGGCGGTAGCGCTCGAACGCCTCGTCGTGGCGGAGCCCCTCCACGAGCTCGAGGTCGGCGTCGAGGCCGGCGCACGCCGCGAGCACGGCTTCCGTCCCCTTGCGGCGCCGGCTGGAGGGGGCGTGAACGATCAGCGGCCGCGCCCGCTCGGATGGCGGCGCGGGCTCGATCGCCGCCACGTCGATCCCCGGCGGGATCACCTCCGCCTCCGGCACCCACCGCACGGCGTCGTAGCTGCCGACGATCTGCGCGCCAGCCTTGCGTCCGTACGCCAGCTGCTCCGGTGTCTTGCCGCGGATGTCGGAGCCGAGGTAGTGGAGGACAGACTTCTTCCGCAGCGTCCGCAGCAGCGGGAACTGGAGGGTCTGCGGCACGAGCGTCAGCCCGAACACGAAGTGGAAGACGTCCGTCTGCGGCACGAGCCGCGCGAACGCCCGCCACTGCGCGGTCTGGCGCGGGACGAGGCCGCGGCGGGTGAGGTCGAGCGACTCGTCCGCCTCCGGGTGGAGCCGGTAGCGCTCGAAGACGACGAGCCGCGCGTTCACGCCTCGCCGGCGCAGAGCCTCCGCCATCGTCCACGGCACGCCTGCCGTGTTGACGGGGCAGATCGTGACGCGCAACGGCTGCTCCGGACGGGTGGGCATGAATCGTCAGCGAATCGACACGAAATCGATC
>DASQNG010000197.1:0-16525 GCA_035645095.1 Gaiellaceae bacterium
GGGAGGTGGTCGCCCTTGTCGCCGAGGCCGACGAGCTCGAGGTTGTGCCGGGCGCGCTCGAAGCGCTCCCGCTTCGAGCCGCGCCGCGCGAAGTCGAGCGGAGACGGCGTTCTCGAGCGCCGTCAGGGACGGCAGGAGAGCTGGAAGAACTGGAAGACGATGCCGAAGTTCGCGCCGCGCCAGACGGCGGGCTCCTCCTCGCTCGTGCCGTCGAGGCGCCGACCGCCGACGGTGACCGTCCGCGCCGGCGGACGGTCGATCCCGGTGACGAGGTTGGAGGATCGTCGACTTGCCGCTTCCCGAGGGTCCAACACACGCACCATCTCCCTCGCCTCGATCGCGAGGTCGACGCCGCGCAGCGCCCGGTAATCGACCGGGCCCATGGGTAGACCTTCTCGACTCCTGCGAGGACGATCAGCGGCGAGGCGGCCGGCCCCATGTGCGGACGGGGCCCGACCGCCGCTTCGGCTTGAAGGACAGCGTCCATCGACGTCGATGGTCGCGCCATCGGGATGCCGGGGCATCCGGCGTCGCGCCGATCGACGCCGGAGAAGTACGGATCGGCCGCAACGCGCCGACGTCCTTCGTCAGGGGGCTGCGCTCGTCGACGGTCATAGATGTAGCTGCGTTTCGGAAGAACCTCGCAGGGCTAGGAAAATTCTGCGGCTGCAGATGGTCGTGCAATGGCAGCGTGGGGCCCGGCACCCGCCCCACCAACACCCGGAGGACGGAGGAAGCAGTGGCGAAGCGGGTTCTGATCACGGGCGGCGCAGGGTTCATCGGCTCGCATCTCGCGGACGAGCTGCTCGCCCACGGGCATCGCGTTCGCGCCCTGGATCGGCTCGATCCCCAGGTGCATCCCGCAGGCGGGCGGCCTGAATACCTGAGCCCGGAGGTAGAGCTCGTCCGCGGCGACGTGAGGGACCGTGACGCCGTCTCCCGCGCGCTCGACGGCGTCGACGCTGTCTACCACTTTGCGGCGCGCGTCGGCGTCGGGCAGAGCATGTACGAACTCGCCGACTACCAGAGCGTGAACGCCCACGGCACGGGCGTCCTGCTCGAGGCCCTGCTCGACCGGCCCGTCGAGAAGCTCGTCGTCGCCTCGAGCATGAGCGTGTACGGCGAGGGCGCGTACGTCGACGCGGCCGGCGCGACCGCCGACGCGTGCGAGCGGACGCGGACGCAGCTCGAGCGGCGCGAGTGGGAGCCGCGAGGAGCCGCGGGCGCGGAGCTCCGCCCCGTGCCGACGCCCGAGACGAAGCCGCCGGCGCTCGCGTCGATCTACGCCCTCGGCAAGTACGACCAGGAGCGGATGTGCCTCATCTACGGCGCGGCGTACGACGTTCCCACCGTCGCGCTCCGCTTCTTCAACGTCTACGGCACGCGGCAGGCGCTCTCGAACCCGTACACCGGGGTGCTCGCGATCTTCGCGTCGCGGCTCCTGAACGGGAAGCCGCCGCTCGTCTTCGAAGACGGGCAGCAGCGCCGCGACTTCGTCAGCGTCGCCGACGTGGCGCGCGCGTGCCGGCTCGCGCTCGAGCAGACCGCCGCGGACGGACGCGTCCTGAACGTCGGCAGCGGGCGCAGCGTCAGCGTGCTCGAGATCTTCGACGAGCTGCGGCTGGCGCTCGACGTCGATGCAGAGGCGCAGCTGACGGGTAAGGCCCGCGCCGGCGACATCCGGCACTGCTTCGCCGACATCGGCCTCGCGCAGGAGCTGCTCGGCTACCGCCCCGAGGTGGAGCTCGGCGACGGGCTGCGCGACCTCGCCCAGTGGCTCGAGGGGCAGGTCGCCGAGGACCGGGTCGACACCGCGGCGCAGGAGCTCGCGGCTCGGGGGCTCACGTTGTGATCCGTCCCGTCGCACTCGTCACCGGCGGCGCCGGGTTCGTCGGCACGAACCTCGCCCACCGGCTCGCGCAGGAGGGGTACCGCGTCCGCCTGCTCGACAACCTGTCCCGGCCCGGCGTCGAGCGGAACCTGCGCTGGCTCTGCGACTGCCATCCAGGCCGGGTGGAGGCTCAGATCGCGGACATCCGCGACCGCGACGCAGTCCGGTGCGCCATCGCCGGCATCGACCAGGTGTTCCACCTCGCCGCACAGGTCGCGGTGACGACGAGCCTCGCCGACCCGCACGCGGACTACGAGGTCAACCTGGGCGGTACGGTGACGCTGCTCGAGGAGCTGCGCCGCCTCTCCGCGCCGCCGCCGCTCGTCTTCACGTCGACGAACAAGGTCTACGGTGCGCTGCCCGACCTCCGGCTCGAGCGCGAGGCCGACCGTTGGCAGCCGGTCGACTCCGAGCTACGCGCGCGCGGCCTCGACGAGTCCCGCCCGCTCGACTTCTGCACGCCGTACGGCTGCTCGAAGGGCGGTGCCGACCAGTACGTCCTCGACTACGCGAAGACGTACTCGCTGCCGGCGGCCGTCTTCCGCATGAGCTGCATCTACGGGCCGCACCAGCACGGGACCGAGGATCAGGGGTGGGTGGCGCACTTCGCGCTCCGCGCTCTCGCCGACGAGACGATCACGCTCTACGGCGACGGGGCGCAGGTACGAGACGTCCTCTGGGTGGCGGACCTCGTGGACGCGTTCCTGCGCGTCCGCGACGGCATCGACTCGCTCGCGGGGACGGCGTTCAACGTCGGCGGCGGCCCCGACAACGCCGTCAGCCTGCTCGAGGTGGTCGATCTGATCGGCGACCTGCGCGGCGAGCGCCCACACGTCGAGTTCGCGCCCGAGCGTCCCGGCGACCAGCGCTACTACGTCGCCGACACACTGCGACTCCAACGTGCGACCGGCTGGCGGCCGCGGGTGAGCGTCCCGGACGGCATCGAGGAGCTGTACTACTGGCTGCGTGAGCGCAGCCGCGCCGGTGCCCGCGCGGCACTCGGTGTCGCGGCACGCTGAGATGACGGCGGCTGCCGCGACCCGGACCCGCACGATGCGCGCGGCGTCGCTGGCCGCGCCCGGTCGCGCGGTCGTCGAGCGCCTGCCCGTCCCGCAGCCGGGGCCGGGCGAGGTGCTCTTCCGCGTGGAAGGATGCGGCGTCTGCGGCTCGAGCCTGCCCGCGTGGGAGGGCCGCGAGTGGTTCGGCTACCCGCTCGCGGCCGGCGAGCCCGGGCACGAGGCCTGGGGTGTCGTCGAGGCCGTCGGCGCCGGCGCGGACGTCGACCCGGGAACGCCGATCGCGGCGCTCTCGACGCGCGGCTTCGCCGAGTACGACGTCGCGCCGGCGGAGCACGTCGTCCCGCTGCCGCCGGCGCTCGCGGGCCGGCCGTTCCCGGGCGAGGCCCTCGGCTGCGCCGTCAACGTCGTCCGGCGCAGTCGCATCGAGCCCGGGCACCGCGTGGCGGTCGTGGGGGCCGGCTTCATCGGGCTCGCCGTCGCCGCGCTCGCCGCCGACGCAGGCGCGCACGTGACCGCGCTCTCCCGGCGCCCCTTTGCCCTCGACCTCGCGCGCGAGATCGGCTGCGAGCAGGCGCTCACGCTCGCCGAGGCGCCCACCGAGACGTTCGACCGTGTCGTCGAGGCCTCGGGCGTCCAGGAGACGCTCGACCTCGCGGGCCGCCTGACGCGAGAGCGCGGCCTGCTCGCGATCGCCGGCTACCACCAGGACGGCCCCCGGCTGGTCGACCTCCAGCTCTGGAACTGGCGCGGGCTCGACGTCGTGAACGCGCACGAACGCGACCCTGCCGTGTACGTCGATGGGATCCGGCAGGCGGCGGAACTTGTGGCCGCGGGCCGGCTCGATCCGACTCCGCTCCTCACCCACACGTTCGGCTTGGACGAGGTGGGCGCGGCCTTCGAGGCGATGCGCACGCGGCCGGACGGGTTCCTGAAGGCGCTGGTGACGCCGTGACCGCGCCGGCTGTCGCGACGCGTCCGAAGCTCGGCTTCGCCGGGATCGGTTGGATCGGCCGGAGCCGCCTGGAGGCGATCGCAGCGAGCGGCGCGGCCGAGGTGGCCGCCCTCGCCGACCCCGTCGGCAGCGACCTCGACGTCGACTGCCTCGACTCGTTCGAGGAGCTGCTCGAGCGCGACCTCGACGGCGTCGTGATCGCGACGCCGAGCGCGCTGCACGCGAAGCAGGCGGTCATGGCGCTCGACCGCGGTCTCGCGGTTTTTTGCCAGAAGCCGCTCGGCCGCGACGCGAGCGAGACACGGGCGGTGGTGGAGGCCGCGCGCCGCGCCGACCGGCTGCTCGGCGTCGACCTCTCCTACCGCTACACGCGCGCGGCGCAGGCGCTCCGCGACGAGGTTCGCTCCGGCGCGCTCGGCGAGGTCTACGCCGTCGACCTCGTGTTCCACAATGCCTACGGGCCGGACAAGCCGTGGTTCTACGACCGCCGCCTCGCCGGCGGCGGCTGCCTGATCGACCTCGGCATCCACCTCGCCGATCTCGCGCTGTGGGCACTCGATTTCCCGCCGGCGGAGGTCCTCTCGGGGCGGCTCCTGTCCCCGCGCGGCCTCGCCGTCGAGGAGGTCGCGTTCGCCGAGCTCAACCTCGGCGGCGCGCACGTGCGGCTCGCCTGCTCGTGGCGGCTCCCCGCCGGGCGCGACTGCGTGATCGAGGCCTCCTTCCACGGCACCGACGGCGCGGTCTCGCTGCACAACGTCGACGGGTCTTTCTACGACCTCCGCGCCGAGCGGCGGCGCGGCACCAAGGCCGAGGAGCTCGCAGCGGCGGCCGGGGACGACTGGGGCGGTCGCGCGGCGGTGGAGTGGGCCCGGCGGCTGGCGGCCGGCGCCCGCTACGACGCGGGGATCGAGCGGCTCGTCGACGTGGCGCACCTGCTGGACGCCGTCTACCGGGAGGCGCGATGCGAGTCCTGATGACCGCCGACACCGTCGGCGGGGTGTGGACGTACGCACTCGAGCTGGCGGACGCCCTCGCCGCGCACGACGTCGAGGTCGTACTCGCGACGATGGGAGCGCCTCTCTCCCCCGCCCAGCGGGCGGAGCTGCGCGGGTCGCAGATCGCACGCGCCTACGCGGAGAGCCTGAAGCTCGAGTGGATGGACGACCCGTGGCGCGACGTCGACCGTGCGGGCCGTTGGCTGCTCGAGATCCGGGACGAGGTGGAGCCGGACGTCGTGCACCTGAACGGCTACGCGCACGGGACGCTCCCGTGGGAGCTGCCACTGCTCGTCGCTGGCCACTCCTGCGTGCTCTCGTGGCACGCCGCCGTGCGCGGCGAGGAGGCGCCGCCCACCTGGATCCGCTACGCAGAGCGGGTCGCCGCCGGGACTGCGGCGGCGGACCTCATCGTCGCACCGACGCGTGCGATGCTGCGCGAGCTGGAGCGCCACTACGGCCTATCGGGCGCGCGCGCCGTGATCCCGAACGGCCGCCGCAGCGCAGGCGTCGTCCGCACGAACGAGCCGTTCGTGTTCACTGCGGGGCGGCTGTGGGACGACGCGAAGAACGTCGCCGCTCTCGACCGCGTCGCGCCGCGGCTGCCGTGGCCGGTGGCGCTCGCGGGCGAGCTCTCGCCCGATCGGCGGTCCGAGCACGCGCGCGCACTCGGCCGACTCGACCGCCGCGCCGTCGACGAATGGCTCGCCCGCGCGTCGATCTTCGCCCTGCCCGCGCGGTACGAGCCGTTCGGGCTCGCCGCGCTCGAGGCCGCGCTCGCCGGATGCGCGCTCGTGTTGGGCGACATCACGAGCCTCCGTGAGGTGTGGGGGGACGCGGCGCTCTTCGTCGACCCTGAGGACGACGAGGCGCTCGCGGCCACGCTGACGCTCCTGATCGAGCGGCCCGGGCTGCGGGACGAGCTGGCGGCGCGAGCTGCGGAGCGCGCGCGCCGCTACACGCCCGAGCGGATGGGCGCCGCCTATGCGGAGGCCTACCACCGAGTCGCATCGTCGGCGCCGCACCGCGCGGAGGCCGCAGCCTGATGCGCGTCGTCCTCTTCGTCCACTCTCTCGCGTCGGACTGGAACCACGGCAACGCGCACTTCCTGCGCGGCGTCGTCGCCGAGCTGCTCGACCGCGGGCATGAGGTGCGCGTGCACGAGCCGCGCGACGGCTGGAGCCGCGCGAACCTCGCCCGCGACCACGGCGAGCGGCCGCTGCGGGACTTCGCCGACCGGTTCCCGCAGCTCCGGAGCAGCACGTACGCACTCGAGGAGCTCGACCTGGACGAGGCGCTCGACGGCGCCGACCTCGTGCTCGTGCACGAGTGGAACGACCCGGCGCTCGTGCGGCGGGTCGGCGAGCGGCGCGCGCAGGCCTCGTTCGCCCTCCTCTTCCACGACACGCACCACCGCGCCGTCACGCGCCCGGAGGAGATGGCGCGCTACGACCTGACGCACTACGATGGCGTGCTCGCCTTCGGCGCCGTCCTCCGCGACCTCTACCTCGAGCGCGGGTGGGCGGCGGCGGCCTGGACGTGGCACGAGGCCGCCGACACGCGCGTCTTCAGCCCGCTCGAGCCCGAGGGGCAGCAGCGCGACCTCGTCTGGATCGGCAACTGGGGCGACGGCGAGCGGACGCAGGAGCTCCAGGAGTTCCTGCTCGATCCGGCCGCCGCACTCGGTCTCTCCGGCACCGTCCACGGCGTGCGCTACCCCGAGAGCGCGCGCTCAGCCGTGGCGCGCGCCGGGCTCGAGTACGGCGGCTGGCTGCCGAACGCGGACGCGCCACAGGCCTTCGCCCGCCACCGGGTGACGGTGCACGTGCCGCGGCGGCCCTACGTCGAGGCGCTGCCCGGAATCCCGACGATCCGGCCGTTCGAAGCGCTGGCCTGCGGGATCCCGCTCGTGAGCGCGCCCTGGGACGACGCCGAGAACCTCTTCCGTGCCGGAGTCGACCACCTCGTGGCCCGCAACGGGGCCGAGCTACGGCGCGCGCTCGAGACGGTGCTCTCGGAGCCGGCGCTCGCCGCGTCGCTGCGTCGCGAGGGGCTGCGCACGATCGCCGGGCGACACACCTGCGCGCATCGCGTCGACGAGCTGCTCGCGATCGTCCGGGAGCTGCGACCGCAGGCGGTCGCCGCGTGAGGTTGGCGTGGTTCGGGTCGTCGCTCGTCTCCGCTTACTGGAACGGCGCGGCCACGTACTACCGCGGCCTCGTCCGCGCGCTGCACGAGCGCGGCCACCGGATCACGTTCCTCGAGCCGGACGCCTACGCGCGGCAGGAGCACCGTGACCTGGCCGATCCCGAGTGGGCGGAGGTGGTGGTCTTCGACCCCGATTGCTGGGAGGAGGCGCTCGAGCGGGCGCGTGGCGCGGACGTGGTCGTGAAGGCGAGCGGCGTCGGCGTCCTCGACGAGGAGCTCGAAGCCGGCGTGCTCGAGCTCGGAGTCCCGACGACGATCTTCTGGGACGTCGACGCGCCCGCGACGCTGGCGCGGCTCGAGGCGGACGAGCAGGACCCGCTGCGTGCCCTCGTGCCGCGGTACGACCTGGTGCTGACCTACGGTGGCGGCGACCCGCTGGTGGAGCGCTACCGCGCGCTCGGCGCGCGCGACTGTGTGCCCGTCTACAACGCGCTCGACCCCGAAAGTCACCACCCCGTGCCGCCGGACGAGCGGTTCCGCTGCGACCTCGCCTTTCTCGGCAACCGGCTGCCCGACCGCGAGGCACGGGTCGACGAGTTCTTCCTGCGCGCGGCACGGCTCGCGCCCGAGCGGCTGTTCCTGCTCGGGGGGTCGGGCTGGGACGACAAGCCGCTGCCGCCGAACGTGCGCAACCTGGGGCACGTCTCGACGCGTGACCACAACGCGCTGAACGGGACGCCGCTCTGCGTCCTCAACGTCTCGCGCGAGAGCATGGCGGCAAACGGCTACTCGCCAGCGACGCGCGTCTTCGAGGCGGCCGGCGCCGGCGCGTGCCTCCTCACGGACGCCTGGGTGGGGATCGAGCTCTTCCTCGAGCCCGGCAGCGAGGTGCTCGTCGCGACCGACGGCGCCGAGATCGCAGAGCTGCTCGCGGGGCTCGACCCCCTGCGGGCGCGGGAGATCGGCGCCGCAGCGCGGCGGCGGGTGTTGCGCGACCACACCTACGCGCGGCGCGCAGCCGACGTGGAGCGACTGCTGGAGGTCGTCCGTGCATGAGCTGCGGATCGTCGTGCTCGGCCTCTCCATCACGTCGTCCTGGGGAAACGGCCACGCCACCAACTTTCGCGGCCTCGTGCGCGCGCTTGCGGCGCGCGGCCACGACGTGCTCTTCCTCGAGCGCGACGTCCCGTGGTACGCGGCGAACCGCGACCTCCCCGACCCGCCATGGGGCCGCACCGCGCTTTACGGGTCGCTCGACGAACTGCGCGACGGGTGGGCGGAGGAGCTGGCGGACGCCGACCTCGTCGTCGTCGGCTCCTACGTCCCCGAGGGCGTCGCGGTCGCAGAGCTCGTGCTCGGCGTCGCGCGCGGGCAGGTCGCCTTCTACGACATCGACACGCCGGTCACGCTCGCGGCGGTCGAGCGCGGCGCGTGCGAGTACCTGACGCCGGCACTGATGCCGCGCTTCGACCTCTACCTGTCCTTCACCGGGGGGCCGACGCTCGCGCGACTCGAACGCGACTTCGGCGTGCGTCACGCGCGTGCCTTCCACTGCTTCGTCGACCCGGAGGCGTACGCGCCGGCGGAGGTCGAGGAGCGCTGGGCCGTCGGCTACCTCGGCACCTACAGCGCCGACCGGCAGCCGCCACTTGAGCGCCTGCTGCTCGAGCCGGCCCGTGCACGCCCGGAGCTGCGCTTCGCCGTCGCGGGGCCGCAGTACCCGGCCGACATCGCGTGGCCCCGGAACGTCGACCGGTTCGAGCACCTGCCGCCGCCCGACCACCCGCGGTTCTATGGGGCGCAGCGGTTCACGATCAACGTCACACGGGCCGACATGCGCCGCGCCGGCTGGTCGCCGAGCGTGCGCCTTTTCGAGGCGGCGGCCTGCGGTGTTCCCGTGATCTCCGACTGGTGGGACGGTCTCGACGCCTTCTTCGAGCCTGGCCGCGAGATCCTCGTCGAGGGCACGCTCGAGCACCTCGCGCTCGCACCCGAGCAGGCGCGGCCGATCGGCGAGCGTGCCCGCGCCCGGGTGCTCGCCCAGCACACCGCGGAGCACCGGGCGGACGAGCTCGAGGCGCACGTCGAGGCGCTCGCAGGGGCGCGTGCGTGACGCTGCAGTCGGAGGGCGCGTCGCTGCCTGAGATCGCGCAGCTCGGGCCGTGGTTCCACAACCTCCATCTCCCGGGCGGCCTGCAGACGGCGCCCGACCACCCGCTCGGCGACTTCCCCGCGTACAAGTGGCAGGAGCTCGCACCGCACCTCCCGGCCGACCTCGAGGGCTGGGCGGCACTCGACATCGGCTGCAACGCGGGCTTCTACAGCTTCGAGCTCGCATCGCGCGGGGCAGACGTCCTCGGGATCGACCTCGACGAGCGCTACCTCCGCCAGGCGCGCTGGGCGGCGGAGCGGCTGGGGCTCGAGGAGCACGTCGAGTTCCGGCGGATGCAGGTCTACGACCTCGCCCGGAGCGCCGAACGCTACGACCTCGTCCTCTTCATGGGCGTCCTCTACCACCTGCGCCACCCGCTGCTCGCCCTCGACCTCGTCGCACGCCGCACCCGGCGGCTGCTCGTGCTGCAGACGCTGACGATGCCCGACGCGCCCGCGCCGGAGCCGTGGGTCGACCTGCAGTTCGACCGGCGCGACGTGCTCCGCTGGCCGGGCTGGCCGGCGGCGGCGTTCGTCGAGCACAAGCTCGCCGGCGACGAGACGAACTGGTGGGTGCCGAACGAGAGCGGTGTCGCGGCGATGGCGCGCAGCGCCGGCCTCGACGTGGTCGGGCGGCCGGGAGACGAGATCTTCCTCTGCGAGCCCGCGGGGCTGCCGGCGGACGTCGACGCCGAACTCGACGCCGTCTTCGGCGAGGACTAGCCGGCTTCGGCCGCGTGCGCGAGCGGCGCGCCGCAGGCGGGGCAGTCGTCTTCGTCCGCCGCCGCCTTCTCCCCGCAGTTCGGGCACGTCACCTTGATCGGGACGCTGCAGTCCGGGCAGCGGTCGAGGGTCGAGTCGTCCACCTCGGCGCCGCAGTTCGGACAGGTCGTCTCCACGGCGCCCGAGGTACCCCGCCGCGCCCGGCCGAAACCGTGGCGCCGCGGAAGCGGGCTCAGTCGAGGAAACGGAAGAGGGCCTCGGCGACGCAGGCGGGACGCTCGTTCCCCTCCAGCTCGACCGTCGCCGACACCGTCGCCTGAACACCGCCTGCGACCGCGTCCACCGCCTGTACGCGGAAACGGCCGCGGATCCTGCTGCCGGTGGGCACCGGCGCGGTGAACCGCACGCGGTTCAGGCCGTAGTTGACGGTCAGGGCGTAGCCGTCGAGCGGCGGGAGCGCCTCCTCGAAGAGCGGCACGAGCAGCGAGAGCGTCAGGAAGCCGTGGGCGATCGTCGTCCCGAAGGGGCCCGCCGCGGCGCGCGCGGGATCGATGTGGATCCACTGCGGGTCGTCGGTCGCCTCCGCGAAGAGGTCGACGCGTGCCTGGTCGACGAGCCGCCACTCCGAGACGAGCTCCGTGCCGACGAGGTCCGCGACCCTCACCAGCGCACCACCGCGGCCCCCCAGGTGTAGCCGGTGCCGGCGGCGAGGAGGAGGACGAGGTCGCCTGCGGCGACGTCGCCGGCGCGCGCAGCGCGCTGCCGCTGCATCTCCTCGGCGACCTCCCGCTCGTCAGGGCGATCCACGGCAGGCCCGAATCAGGGACTAGCTCTGCACGCTGGCGCTAGGCGCCGAGCTCGTGCTGGAGCGGCACGGTGTCGAGCGGATCGAACCCGATCCGGGCGGCGACGTCCTCCGACGACGGGCGCGTGCCCTCGCGGAACAGGGCGCGGAGCCGCTCGCCCGTCTCGGGGCGACGCCACCAGTCCTCGCCCACCTCGGCCACGAGGTGCGCGCGCAGCTGCGCCGAACGGATCCAGGCGCGGAGGTAGTCGGCGGAGTAGAAGCCCGCGTCCATGTCGGAGAGGTAGTTCGAGGGCGGGTACCGAAGCCCGGTGGCCGCCGTCAGTCGCTCCGAGTATCCCCCGGGCGAGCCGCCGTCGTCGGCGAAGCGGCCCCAGAACTCGAGCTCGAACTGCAGTTTGGCCGTGTAGCGGCGGAAGAGGAGCGCTTCCAGGAAGGTCGTAGCCTCCGCGTTCGTCTGCGCCTCGTCGTCGCTCAGGCCGAAGTGCTCGGCGTGCCACCCCGGCTCGCGTGAGATCGCCTCGAGGATGTACGAGTAGATCTCGGTCAGCGCGTGGTCGCGGGCGAGGCGGCGAAAGGTGAGCGGCAGCTCTGCGTCGAGACCCGCGTAGTGCAGCGCATGCCCGGCCTCGTGCAGGAACGCCTGATAGTCGTGCAGTCCACCCTGGGCCCGCGTGATCAGGTGGACGACTCCCGGGGGGTCGGAGGCGATCACGCATGCCCGCGGCGACTTCTGCGGGCGGTCGTCGAGGTCGAGCCGGATCCCGGGCTCGTGCTCGATGTCGAACCCGAGCCGGCGCAGCGTCTCGGCGCACACCGGCACCGCCCGCTCGCGGGTGTACGTCGCCTCGAGCGGCGAGAGCCGCCGCAGGTAGCTCGTGTGGTGCGACGTCGGGACCGGGTCGCGCGCAGGGCCTAGGAGCCGGTCGAACCACCGCTCCCGGAGCGCCTCGTACGCAGTCGCCGACGCACGACTGGCCGCGTCGAGCGCGCGCTCGAGGTCGTGCAGCGAGATCCCCTTCTCTTCGGCGTTCCGCGCGACCGGGTCGGCGACCCCGGAGAGCTCGGCTTCGAGCGTCTCCCCTGCCGCCAAGAGCTCGCGCCGAACCCCGTTGAAGGTCTCGTTCTCGGCCGCGTGGAGCGCCCCGAGCTCTTCGCGGTCGCCGTACTCCGGCAGTACCGCGAGCTTCGCCTGCGCCGTCCGCAGCGGCAGCTCCTCGCCGCGCCACGTCACCCGCGCCGCGAGAATCCGGTTCTCGAGCTCGTCCTCCCGCGCCGCGAGCTCCGCCGCGACAAGACCGCCCTCGCAGGTCTTGCGGAGGCGGTAGAGGCGCTCGCGAGCATCTCCGACGGCCGCCGACTCCGCCTCCCGCAGCGCGTCGAGTTGCCCGGACGAGAAGAGATCGCCGTAGCGCTCGACGATCGCGGCCTGCTCGGACGTCTCCTTCTCCCCCACCCGCACTGCGCGCGCCTCCTCGGCACGCTCGAACAGGTACCGGCCCAGACGCTCCTCGAACTCCAGAGGGGTGCGGACGAGGGCGACGCTCACGCGCCGCGAAGCCTACCGGAGGCGTCGTCGGCGACCACCCGCGCCAGATCCTCCAGCGTGAACGGCTTGCCGAGGCTCGCAGCCACCCGCCCGCGCACGTCGGCGGGCAGGTCGCTCGAGCCGGAGAGCAGGACGACCCGAGCCGGCAGGTCGGCGGCCTCGACGGCGTCGAGCACGTCGAGGCCGCTCGCGGAGCCGAGGTGCAGGTCGAGCAGGATGACGTCGACCTCGTGCTCGTCGAGCGCCGCGAGCGCGGCCGCAACCGTTGCGGCCTCGACGACGCGGTGCCCGTCGAGGTCGAGGTTGACGCGGCAGAGCAGGCGCAACGAAGCGTCGTCGTCGACGACGAGGACGGTGCGGGGCTGGGCGCGCCCTTCGACCATCGCGGCGCGAGTGTACCTGTCCCTTTCGGCAGGCGATCGTCCGGTGCAGCCGGCGATAGACTCGCCCTGTGAGGTCGAAGGTTCGGACGGGCGTCGGGGACCGCGCGTACGACAGCGCCGTCGACGGCGTGCGTCGCGAGCTGGCACCGGTGCTGCGCGCCCTCGAGACCGCCGCCGCGAACCCACTCGCCCTCGAGCAGGCCGCGTACACGATGCCGGCGCTGCAGTACGCGCTGCACACCGCCGGCGAGCGCGTGCTCGGACTCGAGCCGCTGCCGGGGCACGAGGAGTCGCACGAGGAGCTCGCGGCGGCCCTCGCGATCGCCCGTGAGGACACGGCGGATGTAGCCGAGACGCTCGAGGAGTCTGGCGCCTTCGCAGCCGCGCCGCTCCTCTGGGAGTGGCGGGCGGCCCTCTTCGGCGTCCGGCTCGCCCTCGCGCGCGTGGAGCAGCCGGAGTCACCGGCACCGCCGCGGACGGGGCTCCTGCACGCCGCGTGGCCGGTCGCGCTGCTCTTCGCCGGCGTCGGGTGCGTGCTCGCCGGGGCGCTCGTCGAGGTGTGGCCGCTGTGGGTCGTCGGCCTCGCATTCGTCGCCGCCTCGACGACGCTTTCGTGGCGACGGCCGTAACGCTGAGGCGGCCGCATTCGTTTAGGCCTCGAAAGTGAGAAAGCACATCCCCCAGTCCACGACGTCTCCGCTCCCCGTGCCGGACGCAGCCACGCCCGTTCCCAAGGCCTCGCCGAGCTTCCGTCGCCGCGCCTGGCTCGAGTTCCAGCGCGCGCTCGACCCGCTCGCGCCGCCTAGGCCGCTGCGCCCCCCGCCCGCGCAGCCGCGCGGCTGAGGCGACCGAGCGTCTCGGTACGGCCGAGGAGCGCCAGGCTCTCGTAGAGCCCGGGCGAGACCGTCGCCCCCGTCACGGCGACGCGGATCGGCGCGAACGCCTTTCGCGGCTTCACGCCGAGGTCGTCGCAGGCGGCCTTCAGCGCGCTCTCGATCGGCTCGGGCTCCCACCGCTCGAGCGGCACGAGTGCGGCGATCGCGGCCTCGATCGTGGTCGCGTCGAGGAGCGCGGGGTCCGGCTCCACGTCGCCGAAGAGGAATCCCGCGAAGCCCGGGAAGTCGCCCAGCCGGCCGATCTTCTCCTGCACGAGGGGCGCCGCGGCGCGTATCCGCTCCTCCGGCCAGTCGTGGCCCCGCTCGCGCAGGTACGCGACGAGGCGCTCGGCGAACGTTGCGGCGTCGAGCGCACGCAGGTGGACGCCGTTCAGCCAGTCGAGCTTCGCGTAGTCGAACGTGCCGGGACTGGCCCCCACGCGCTCGAGCGAGAAGCGCTCGAGGATCTCGTCGGGGCTCATGACCGTCGTTTCGCCGTCCGGCGCCCAACCGATCAGCGCGAGGAAGTTGAAGAGCGCCTCCGGCAGGTAGCCCGCCGCGCGGAACTCGTCCACGGACACCGCGCCGTGCCGCTTCGAGAGCTTCTTGCCGTCGGTGCCGAAGATGTTGCCGACGTGGGCGTAGACCGGCGGCTCGTGCCCGAGCGCGCGCAGCACGTTGATCTGCTTCGGCGTGTTCGAGATGTGGTCCTCGCCGCGGATCACGTGCGTGATCCTGTCGTCCATGTCCTCGACCGGCGAGGCGAAGTTGTACGTCGCGCGCCCGTCCGAGCGGACGATCACGAGGTCGTCGAGCTGCTCGTTCGGGAACTCGATGCGCCCGCGGACGGCGTCCTGCCAGGCTGTCGTGCCGGTATCGGGCATCCGGAACCGAACCGCGCCGTCGTCCTCGTACGCGCGGCCGTCGGCCACGAGGCGTGCCGCGAGCTCGCGGCAGCGGTCCATCGCGTCGAGCTGGTACGTGAGCTCGCCGTCCCAGTCGATGCCGAGCCACGTCAGCGACTCCTGGATCTGCTCGACCGCCTCCACCACCTCACGGCTCGTGTCGGTGTTCTCGATCCGGAGCAGGCACTCGCCGCCCTGCCCGCGGGCGAAGAGCCAGTTGAACTGGAAGGTGTGGACGCCGCCGATGTGGAGGAAGCCGGTGGGGCTCGGCGCCATGCGGACGCGGACGCTCATCGCGCCGCTAGCCTAGCCGCGTGCTGCTCGGTGGACACTGCTCGGGCGGGCTCAAGGGAGCACTCGACCGCGCGGTCGAGATCGGCGCGGACTCCGTCCAGTTCTTCGTCCAGAGCCCGCGCACCTGGCGGTTCCCGGAGCGCAGCCAGCTCGACTACTCCGAGTTCCGCTCCCGCCGCGACGCCGCCGGGCTCGGCGCCGTCCTTGTGCACGCCCTCTACCTCTGCAACCTCGCGACCGCCGATGCGGAGATCTTCGGCAAGAGCCTCGCGACCATGCGCTCCACGGTGCAGACGGCGTGTGCGATCGAGGCCGACGCGGTCGTCTTCCATGTCGGCTCGCATCTGGGCGCCGGCTTCGAAGCGGGGCTCGAGCGGGCGGTGCCGGCGATCGAGCAGGTGCTCGAGGACTGCTCCGAGCGGACGTGGCTCCTGATCGAGAACTCGGCCGGCGCCGGCGGGACGATGGGGCGCTCGGTCCCGGAGCTCGCGGCGCTCGTGGATGCGCTCGGGCGGCATCCACGACTCGGCGTCTGCCTCGACTCCTGCCATCTCTACGTCTCCGGTGTGGACGTGGCCGATCCCGTCGTGCTCAACGCGGTCGTCCGCGACGTGGACGAGCTGATCGGGCTCGATCGGCTCCGCGCGCTGCACGTGAACGACGCGGCCGCCCCGTTCTCCTCCAACCGCGACCGGCACGCGAACGTCCTCGAGGGCGAGCTCGGCGAGCGAATCGGCGTCTTCCTCGGCCACCCGGCCTTCCAGGGCCTTCCGGCCGTGATGGAGACCCCTGGCCCCGACGACCACGGGCCGGACGCTGCCGAGATGCGAAAGCTGCGCGACCTCCATGCCCGGTGGGCGCCCGCCGGGGCAGTGGCGGCGGCTCCCGCCGCGTCCGCGACTCCGGCGGCGCGCCGCCGAGGCCGCGCGCAGACGAAGCGCACGTAGGCGGCGGCGGGAGGCCCTGGCTCCCCGACTCGCCCCGGCCCACGGCCCTATCAGCCGGTCACGGCGGGCGCGCAGGCGGAAGCTTGTGACTCTTCAACACGAGCCGCTCTCGCGCCGCCGCGTCCTCGAGCCGCGCGAGCGCGAGCCAAACCTCCGCGACGTGTGGGGAGAGCACTGCGGCGGCGGCTCCGGCGGCGGCTCGCCGGCGGTCTCTCCGCGCGCTGCGAACGCTGCGGAGCTCGAGTGCCAGCCGTCGGACGAGGTGATAGCTGGCCGCGGCAACCCCAGCTTCCAGGCCGTTTCGCCGACTGCGCGCCACGTCGCGGCGAACGGCACGTCACCACGGTCGAGGGCGGCGACGAGCGTCTGGAGGCGGAGGTCGTTCGGCGAGAGCGCGCACCGCATGAGCGCAACGATGCCGCCGCGCACAGCGCGGCGTGTGCCAATTGTGTGAAACGAGCGGGCGAGTTGTGTTGAAGAATCACAAGCCGATGCTCCTGGACGCTGCTACGCGGTTCAGGCGTCACGTGCAGCGCGCGGAGCGACCTCGCGGCGCGGAGAGACCGGCCGCAGCCACCTCGGGCCGCGGAGCCGCGATGCCGCGTCCACCTCAGGCCGCCGAGGAGGCGTAAGCCGCACCAAGCGGCGGCCGCCCGGACCGCCACCGGCCCAGGCGCTACAGGAACGCCTGGCGTCCGGCGCCGCCGAAGGTCGCGTCGCGCGCGGCGCACGTCCCCGTCGCGACTACTAGCTCAGTTGCGCGAAGACGCGGAAGCTCGGGCGGCCGCGCGCGATCTCGTGGAACTCCGGGTTCCTGCACCCGAGCTCGTCGCCGCGCGCCTCGTAGCACTCCGCGACCTCGGTGCGGCACATCGGGAGCGGCGCCCG
>DASQNG010000198.1:0-5328 GCA_035645095.1 Gaiellaceae bacterium
AGTTCCTCGCCACGCTCGGCTGACGGCTGACGTGGCGCTCGTCGAGCACACCGGGACGGCGCGCCTCGGTCGCAGGACGAAGGAGCTCGTGCGCCGCCTCACTCCCGGCGACGTGGCGATCATCGACCATGCCGACCTCGACCGGGTCTCGGCGGAGGAGCTCGTGGAGTCGGGCGTGCGCGTCGTGATCAACGTCGCCGCTTCGCAGACCGGCCGCTACCCGAACCCAGGGCCGCTGCTCCTCGTGCGCGGCGGGGTCCGGCTGATCGACGCACCCGCGGCGCCGCTCTTCGACGTGGTCGCCGACGGGGACCCCGTCACCGTGCGCGGCGCGAGCATCTTCCGCGACGGCGAGTGCGTCGTGACCGGCCGGACGCTGACGGTCGCCGAGCTCGAGGGCGCCCTCGCCGACCAGCAGCGCCGCGTCACCGAGGCGCTCGAGGCGTTCGCCGAGAACACGATGCGCTACCTGCGCGACGAGGGGAAGCTGCTCGCGCGCGGCCCCGACTTCCCGCACCTCCGCACGAGCTTCCGCGACCGCCACGCGCTCGTGGTGGCCCGCGGGCCGGGGCACAAGCGCGACCTGCGCATCGTCCGGCCGTACGTGCGCGACTTCCGCCCTGTGCTGATCGGGGTGGACGGCGGCGCCGACGCGCTGCTCGAAGCCGGCTGGCGCCCGGATGTGATCGTCGGCGACATGGACTCCGTGTCCGACGCCGGCCTGCGCTGCGGCGCGGAGATCGTCGTGCACGCGTACGCCGAGGGCGACGCCCCAGGAGAGGCGCGCCTGCGACGGCTCGACGTCCCGTTCCAGACGGTCGCCGCCCCCGGGATCTCCGAGGATGTGGCGCTCCTGCTCGCGCACGACAAGGGGGCGGAGCTGATCGTCGCTGTGGGGACGCACTTCAACCTCGTCGAGTTCCTCGAGCGCGACCGCGCCGGCATGTCCTCGACGTTCGTGACGCGGCTGAAGGTGGGGGAGATCCTCGTCGACGCGAAGGGCGTCTCGCGTCTCGTCAGCCGGCGCGTCGGCGTGTGGCCGCTCGTCGCCGTCACGGGCGCGGGCCTCGCCGCCATTGCGGTTGCGATCGCCGCGTCGCCCGCGCTTCAGAACGTCGTCACCGAGCTCGCCGAGCGCCTACCCGGGTTCTAGCCGCCCAGCTGCGACACTGGCGGCGTGTTCGACCTCCGCTACCACGTCGCGTCGCTGACGGCGGTGTTCCTGGCGCTCGTGATGGGGATCCTCGTCGGGATCGGGATCTCGGGCCGCGGCTTCGTCGACGACGCCGAGCGCCGCCGGCTGAACGGCCAGATCGCGCAGCTCGAGACGTCGCTCGAGCGGGCGCGCACGAGGGGCGACGACCTCGAGCGGCGCCAGGCGGCGGCCGAGGAGTTCGTCGCCGGCGCGTACCCGGTGCTGGCCGGCCAGCGGCTCGCCGGCAAACAGGTGGCGGTCGTCGTGGTCGGCTCGCCCGATACGACGCTCGACTGGGTGCTCCGCGCCCTCGAGGAGTCCGACGCGCGGCTGCTCCGGATGCGCGCGCTGCGCGTGCCGCTGCGGATGGGCGACATCGAGCGAACGCTCGGCGGCCGTCCGGAGCTCGGCGGCTACGTCGGCGACGACCACCTCGAGGACCTCGGCCGGGACCTGGGGCGCGAACTCGCCGCCGGCGCCCCGACGCCGCTCTGGGACGCGCTGGAGGGGCGGGTCGTGATCGAGCGCGTCGGCGACGCGGCCGGCACGGCCGACGCCGTGGTCGTGATCCGGGCGGCGCCGCCGCAGCAGGCCGAGACGGCGCGGTTCCTCGCCGGCTTCTACTCCGGCACCGCAAGCGTCGGTGCGCCTGTCGTCGGCGCCGAGGTCTCACGCGTCGAGGAGAGCGCGATCCCGGTCTTCCAGCGCCACCGCATCTCGACGGTGGACGGGATCGACACGCCGATCGGGCGCCTCGCGCTCGTGCTCCTGCTCGCGGGCGCCGACCCCGGCGACTACGGCCTGCGCGAGACTGCCGAGGACGGCATCCTGCCGCCGATCGAGCCGTTACCACAGATCACGACGAGTGGTTGACGCGCCGGCTGCCGTCCTCGTCGCCGCGCGCGACGAGGAGGAGAGGATCGGCGCGACGATTGACGCCCTGCGGCGGCTCTTCCCGGGGGCGGCCGTCGTCGTGGCGGACGACGGCTCACGCGACGGCACCGCCGCGGCCGCGGCCGCCGCCGGCGCCGCCGTCCTGCGCCTCCCGCGCCGCGGCAAGGGGCAGGCGCTGACCCTGGGCGAGCGGCAGGCGCCGCCTGGCCGGCTGCTCCTCTGCGACGCCGACCTGCGCGGCGACCTCCGGCCGCTCGTCGAGGCCGGCGGCGATCTCGCCGTCGCGCGGTTCGCGCGCAGGCAAGGTGGCGGCTTCGGGCTCGCGAAGGGGGCGGCGCGACACCTCGTGCGGCTCGCCTCGGGCTACGAGGCTGCCGAGCCGCTGTCGGGCCAGCGTGCGCTCTCCGCGCGCGCCCGTGCGGCGCTCTTCCCGGTCGCGGCAGGCTTCGGCGTGGAGGCGCGGATGACGGCGGACGCCGCCCGCGCTGGCCTCGACGTGCACGAGGTCGAGCTCGACCTCGCGCACCGAGCGACCGGCCGCGACGCGCCCGGGTTCCGCCACCGGGCGCGACAGCTGCGCGACGTGCTGCTCGCCTTCGGCCCGGTCGCGCCAAACCACCGCGGGCTCCGGCTGCCGCTCGTGGGCTGGGTCGTCGGTCTCGCAGCGCCCTCGGTGGCGCCCGTCGCCGCCCTCGGACTCGCAGACGACCTCTGGAGCGGGCCCGAGCGCGGCTTCCGCGCCCACCTGCGGGCGGGTGCGACGACCGGCGTGCTGAAGCTGGTGGGGATCCCGCTCTACGCGCTCCTCCGCACACGCTCCGCTTCGGCGGCGCTCCTCGTCGCGCTCGCGGCGAACGCGCTCAACCAGCTCGACACGCGGCCGGGGCGCGCGCTGAAGGCGTTCGGCGTCGGCGCGCTTGTCGTGCGCCCGCGGGCACCGGGAGCCGTCGCGGCCGCCATCCTGCTCGCTCCCTACGATCTCGGCGAGATGTCGATGCTGGGGGACTGCGGCTCGAACGCGCTCGGCGCCGTGCTAGGTTTCGGCTCCGTGGAGCGGCTCTCACGGAGGCAGCGCTTGAGCGCGATCGCGGCGCTCGCGGGCCTCACCCTCCTCGGCGAGAGGCGGTCGCTCGGGGCGCTCGTGGAGGCGACGCCTGTGCTGCGCGAGCTCGACGCGCTCGGCAGGCACGGCTCGTGAGCGTCGCGCCCGCGACGAAGTACGTCTTCGTCACCGGCGGCGTCGTCTCGGCTCTCGGGAAGGGCATCGTCGCCGCGTCGCTCGGCCGGCTCCTGAAGGCGCGGGGCCTGCGCGTCCAGGCGCAGAAGTTCGACCCGTACCTGAACGTCGACCCCGGGACGATGAGCCCGTTCCAGCACGGGGAGGTGTTCGTCACCGAGGACGGCGCCGAGACCGACCTCGACATCGGCCACTACGAGCGCTTCATCGACGAGAACATGTCCCGGAACGCGAGCCACAGCGCCGGCGCCGTGTGGGAGTCCGTGCTGAGGAAGGAACGGAAGGGCGAGTTTCTCGGCGCGACCGTGCAAGTGATCCCGCACATCACGAACGAGATCAAGGCACGGATCAAGCGGGTCGCGAAGTCGACGCCCGCCGACGTCGTGATCAGCGAGATCGGCGGCACGGTGGGCGACATCGAGTCGCTGCCGTTCCTCGAGGCGATCCGGCAGTTCAGGCGTGAGGTGGGGCCGGAGAACGTCCTCTACCTGCACTGCACGCTCGTGCCGTTCATCGAGGCGGCCGGGGAGCTGAAGACGAAGCCGACGCAGCACTCGGTGAACGAGCTGCGCCGCATCGGCATCCACCCCGACGTGATCGTCTGCCGCTCCCACGAGGAGCTCTCGCAGGACATCAAGGACAAGATCGCGCTTTTCGCGGACGTCGATGTGCGGTCGGTCGTCGCGTCGCCGGACGTGCCCGACGTCTACCTCGTCCCGAAGGTGCTGCAGGAGGAAGGGCTCGACGAGCTCGTGTGCGCCCGGCTCGGGCTCGAGACTCCGCCGGCCTGGCTCGGCGAGTGGCAGGAGCTGATCGACCGGATCGGCGACCGTCGCGGCGAGGTGACGATCGCGCTCGTCGGCAAGTACGTGAAGCTGCACGACGCCTACCTCTCGGTGCACGAGGCGCTGAAGCACGCCGGCGTCCACCAGCGGTGCGCGGTGCGGGTCCAGTGGGTCGACGCCGAGCACATGTCGTACGAGGAGACCGCGGAGCTGCTCGAGGGCGTCGACGGTGTCCTCGTCCCGGGCGGCTTCGGCTCCCGCGGCTGGGAGGGCAAGATCCTCGCGTGCCAGGTCGCCCGCGAGCGCGAGATCCCGTACCTCGGCATCTGCCTCGGCATGCACGTCGCCGTGTCGGAGTTCGCCCGGAACGTCTGCGGGCTCGACGGCGCGAACTCGACCGAGATGGACCCGGAGACGCCGCACCCCGTGATCGACCTCCTGCCGGAGCAGAAGGAGATCGAGGACCTCGGCGGCACCATGCGGCTCGGCGCGCAGGCGGTCGAGCTCGCCGACGGGACCCGGACGCGCGACACCTACGGCGACGCAGTGGTGCACGAGCGGCACCGCCACCGCTACGAGGTCAACAACCAGTACCGCCGGCAGCTCGTGGAGGCGGGGCTCGTCGTCTCGGGGACGTTCCAGGAGGGCCGGCTCGTCGAGGTCGTGGAGCTGCCGGAGCACCCATGGTTCGTGGCGAGCCAGTTCCACCCCGAGTTCAAGTCGCGCCCGACGCGGCCCGCACCGCTCTTCCGCGAGTTCGTCGCCGCCGCGCAGCGCCGCGCGCGCTCACGCGAGGCGGTCGAGCTCCGCGCAGCGCGCTGACGGCGCGGCCGGCTGGCGTCCGCCTCTACGATCCGGCGGTGTCCAAGGCGCTCGACCTGTTCCTCGAGCTCGCCGCGATCCCCAGCCCGCCGGGCGAGGAGCGGGCGGTCGCAGACCGGGTCACGCGCGAGCTGCGCGGGCTCGGGCTCGAAGTCGACGAGGACGACGCGGGCGGGCGGATCGGCTCGACGAGCGGCAACCTCCTCTGCCGCCTCCCCGGGCGGGGGGCCGGCGGGACGCCGATCTTCCTCTGTGCGCACCTCGACACGGTGCCGCCGCAGGGGCCGCTGCAGCCCGTCGTCGAGGACGGCGTCGTGCGGAACGCCGGCGGCACGATCCTCGGCGCGGACGACAAGTCGGCGGTCGTCGCGCTGCTGGAGGCGGCGCGCCGGATC
>DASQNG010000199.1:0-5629 GCA_035645095.1 Gaiellaceae bacterium
CGTCAACGAAGCGATCGCCGAGGTCGACCGCGGTGACGTGCCGGCGCTGATCGTCTTCCGCCCGTAGGCCGAGCCGCGTCAGCACGGAGCGGCCGGCACCCCGCCGGCCGCTCCGCAGCAGTGAGCTGTACTGGGTCCGATTTACTACTCCTTGCAACTTTCGTCACAGCTTCGAGACTTCAACCTTGGCGGTTGACCGCGGAGGAAGCCCTGACGATCGCCGCAGAAGGCGGTGGAGCAGGCTCCACCGCCTTCGCGCGGCTCACGTTGCGAACCGGAGGATCGCGAGCCCGAGCAGGGCGAGCGCGACGAGCGCGAGGGAGAGAGTCGCTCGGCTCATCCGCGCTCGACCCCCAGGCGGCCGAAACCGACGTCGGCCTCGAGCACGAGGACCGGTGCGGACTGGCTCGAGCCCGGAACGACGAGCCGGTCGTCCACGTCGGTGCCGTCGCTCGTCTCGTCGAGGAGGTCGACCTTGCCGGCGGCCGCGTGGCCGTCGATGACGAGCGCGGCACCGTCCGGGACCTTGACGAGCAGGTGCCCGACTGCGAGCTCGACCTCGATGCGCGTCGTGCCCTGCGGTAGCTCGACGTCGCGGAGATCGAGCGTGAAGTTGCCGATCCCGTACCCGTATGTGCGTCCGAGCTGGGACACGTCGGCGGGCCGCTCGTGCTTGTTCCCCGTGCCGGCGAGCAGGCTGACCGGCGACAGTACGGCCACCGACAGCACGGTGGCGAGCACCACGCCGAGCGGGAGGAGCCGCCGGGCGCGCCGCCGCCGCGGGGGAGTCGCGACGTCGATCTCGGACTCGCCGGCCTCGAAGCGGGGCAGCCCTCGGAGCCAGCGCGGCAGGTACCAGTTCCAGTCGCCCAGCAGCTTCATCGACGCGGGCAGCAGCACGGCGCGGACGATGGTCGCGTCGATCAGGATCGCTGTCGCGAGGCCGACGCCGAACTGCTTGAACATCAGCATCGAGAGCGTCGCGAAGACCGCGAACACGCCGATCATGACGACCGCGGCGCTCGTCACGACGCCTGCCGTCGAGGTGATGCCCCTGGCCACCGCCTCCTCGGTGCTCGCGCCCCGCTGGACGGCCTCGCGGATCCGGCTGAGCAGGAACACGTGGTAGTCCATCGAGAGCCCGAACAGGATCACGAACAGGAGCAGGGGCACCACGGGGTCGATCCCGCCCGTCGGCGTGAAGCCGAGGAGGCCGCTGCCGTAGCCGTGCTGGAAGACGAGCACCAGCACCCCGTAGGCGGCCGCGACGGAGAGCAGGTTGAGCAGGATCGCCTTCACCGCGATCACGGGGGAGCGGAACGCGACGAGCATCAGCGAGAAGGCGAGCAGGAGCACGAAGCCGACGACGAGCGGGAGATTCGACTTCATCTCGTCCGTGCTGTCCTTCCACTGGGCGGTCGCGCCGGTGACGCCTGCCTCCGCCCCGGGAACGGCGCCGACGGTCGCGGGCACGATCTCCTCGCGCAGGTGCGCGAGCGACGCGTTCGAGACGGAGTCGGTGCCCGTGCCGTCGATCGGCACCGCGATGTTCGCGACCGTCCCGTCGGCGTTGATCTCGACCCTGATCGGCTCGTGCATGCGGCCGGTGGCCAACGCCTGCTGCCGTAGCTGCCGGATCGCCGCCTGCATCGCCGGGGCCTGCACGTCCGCGCTCTTCACGACGACGTTGGCGGGGAGGGCGGAGCCGGGGAACGCCTGCTGCATCCGCTTGTACGTCTGCACGGCCGGAAGCGACTGCGGGAACGTCTCCGGGTCGGGCTTGACCATGCGGAGCTGGAGCGCGGGCAGCGCGAGCGCGACCAGGAGCCCGCCCGCGAGGACCGCGGACACGAGCGGCCGGCGGAGGACGCCGCGGACGATCGCGCCCCAGATCCGGCTCTCGCCGGCGTCGCGCCGACGCCGGCCGACGAGCGGAACCCGTCCCCGGTCGACCCGGTCGCCGAGCCGCGACAGCAGCGCCGGCAGCACGGTCAACGACCCGATCATCGCCACGGCGACCACCGCAATCGTGGCGATCGCGAACGACTCGAAGATCGGGTCGCCGGTGAGGAACATCCCGGCCATCGCCGTCACCACGGTCAGGCCCGAGACGAGCACGGAGCGGCCTGAGGTGGCGGCTGCGGCCTCCAGTGCGGCCCGCTCGCTGCGGCCCGCCGCTCGCTCCTCGCGTTCTCGCTTCAGGTAGAAGAGCGAGTAGTCGACACCGACGGCGAGTCCGATCAGGAGCACGAGGGCGCCCGTCTCGTTCGCCATCGGGAAGACGTGGCTCGTGCCGGCGACTACGCCGAAGGTGGCGAAGACGGCCGTCAGGGCGAGTAGCAGCGGGATGCCTGCGGCGACGAGGGCACCGAACGCGAGCACGAGGATGACGAGCGTGATCGGGAGCGAGAGCATCCCGGCCTTGCCCAGATCCTCCTCGACGGTGGTGGCGATCGCGTCAACGGCGCTGGCCACGCCGAACTCGCCCACGTAGAGCTGCGGGTGCGCCTTCTGGGCGGCCTCGATCTGGGCGAGCACCGGTGCGATCTTCTCCGCCGCCTCGTCGGCCGGGCCGCGGATCTCGAACTCGACGAGAGCAGAGCGGCTGTCGCGGGAGATCCGCCCGCTGCTGACGTTCTGGACGGCGTCGAGCTTCGAGAGCCTCGCCACGACGTCGTCGACGGCGGCCACGAACGCGGGCTCGCGCGCCGAGAGCGTTCGGCTCTGGATGAGGACGCTCTCCTCGGCAGGCCGGTCGAAGCCGGCGTCGAGGATCCGATCCATGCGGCCGGACTCGCGTGGCCCGGCGCTGTTCGGGTCGATCGTCTTCGTCCCGGCCATCCCGAGCGCGAACGCCGCGACGACGAAGGCGAGCCAGCCGAAGGTCGCGGTCTTCCAGTGATCCGCGCTCCAGCGTCCCATGCGTGCCGCGAGATTGCGTTGCGTGTGATGTGTGGTGCGTGACATGGTGGTGCTCCTTCCGGGTCGACAGCTGATGCGCTCGACGCTAGGAGCCGCCTGGCCGGGGGTCGTCGTCGCGAGGTCTCGATCGCTCTCTGACCTGCCGCCGATCTCGTCTCCTACTCAGGTAGGAGGCGCTCCGAGAACCGGCGCAGTACGTTCACCGCGTGAGCCGGTGGTGGTCACGCACGTATGCCTTCGACGCCCTCGTCGTAGCCGTGGCGTTGGAAGGTGCGCTGGAGGTCCTCATCAGGCGGGACGCCGTGGACGCACCGGACTCGAGCGTCTGGTTCGCCGCTCCGGCGGTCGCGTTGCTCGCGCTCCCTCTGCTCGCCCGCCGCCGCTTCCCGTTCGTCGCGCCGGCCGGCCTCTGGGTGGTCGCGGCCCTGCTCTCGTTCGTGGACGGCGAGCTCGTCACGTTCACGGCGAGCGCCTCTATCGCGGGGCTCGCAGCCGCGTTCCTGCTCGGGAACCTCCGTAACGCGACGCTCACGCGCGCCGGCCTCGTGCTCACGCTCGGAAGCTCGGCGCTCCTGATCTTCAACGACCCTGGCCACTCCGCGGCCCAGCTCGTCTTCACGCCGCTCCTGTTCGGGATCGGTTGGCTGGCCGGCTTCGCGCTGCGCGAGCGCGCCGAGGAGGCGGAAGCAGCGGAGGCCCGCGCGGCGCAGGCCGAGCGCGAGCGCGAAGGAGCGGCGCGCATCGCGGTCGCGGAGGAGCGGGCACGAATCGCACGCGAGCTGCACGACATCGTCGCCCACTCCGTCAGCGTCATGGTCCTCCAGGTGGGCGCCGTTCGGCACAACCTCCCCGCTGAGCTCGCGGCCGACAAGGAGGCGCTCGGCGACGTCGAGCGAGCGGGACGCAGCGCTCTCGGCGAGATGCGTCGGCTCCTCGGCGCGATGCGGGACGAGGACGGAGACGTTGCGCTCGCGCCTCAGCCCGGCCTCGACGGGCTCGAGGCGCTCGCCGAGAGCATCGGACGAGCCGGGCTTCCAGTCGCCCTCCACCGCGAAGGTGAAGCGTCACCGCTCCCGCGAGCGCTAGAGCTCACCGCGTACCGGATCGTTCAGGAGGGACTGACGAACTCGCTCAAGCACGCGCGCGCCACCCGTGCCGACGTGACGATCCGCTACGACACCCAGGAGCTCCAAGTCGAGGTCGCTGACGACGGTCACGGGCCGGCGGTGACCGACGGCCACGGCCATGGACTCGTCGGCGTCCGCGAGCGCGTAAAGATCTACGGCGGCAACATGTGGGCCGGGCTTGGGCCGGACGGGGGCTTCGTCCTCAACGCCCGTCTGCCGATCGGAGGTGGATCACTGTGATTCGGGTATTGGTCGCCGACGACCAGTCACTCGTGCGCTCCGGCTTCCGCATGCTGCTCGAGGGAGAGAACGACATCGAGCTCGTCGCCGAAGCCTCGAACGGGCTCGAAGCGGTCGACAAGGCCGCCCGTTTCTCACCGACCGTAATCCTGATGGACATTCGCATGCCCGAACTCGACGGTCTGAACGCGACACGCCGGATCCTCGCCGACAATTCCGCAGCGCGCGTGCTCGTCCTCACGACGTTCGACCTGGACGAGTACGTCTTCGAGGCGCTACGCGCGGGCGCGAGCGGCTTCATCCTCAAAGACGAGCCGCCCGAACATCTGCTTGCAGCGATCCGCATCGTCGCCGCGGGTGAAGCACTACTCTCACCCGCCGTAACAAAGCGCGTTATCGCAAAGTTCACCCGGCTGCCGCACCGGACACTGCCTCCCGAACTCGCCCAGCTGACTGTGCGGGAGCGCGAAGTCTTCCGCCTGATCGCGAAGGGCCTCTCAAACCAGGAGATCGGCGAGCAACTCTTCATCACCGAAACCACCGTCAAGACGCACGTGACGCACCTCCTGCAGAAGCTCGACCTCCGAGACCGCGTGCAAGCCGTCGTGCTTGCCTACGAAACCGGGATCTTCGAGGCAGGCAGCCCCTAGAACTTCACGGCGTCGAGATCGGGAACGCCAATGCCGATGTGGTCAATGAGCGGGCTCCACGGCCGAGCGCCGAGATCTTCCGTCCCGAGCGGCAGGGACAACCGGTGTGAGACCTCCGCGACCAGCTGGGGGACGTAGACGACCACCTGGAAGCGACGATCGAGAGAACGGCGGGGCTATTCATCAGCCTCTTCACGAGCAGGACACTGTCGTCCTCCAGGAGAAACAGATCCCCGAGGTGTCGCAGAGACGACGGTCATCCGGCTGCCCAACCAGGCCGGTCGTTGACGTCCGTCACATGCCGTCGGCCACGAAGCGGCTCTGGACCGGGTGGGCCACTGCGTCGCCTGCGCCAGCGTTACGGAATGACGCCAGAGCGTCGCCGCACACTGGCGCAGTGACACGACGCGGGTTCACTGCGGCGCGGCTTCCGTCGGGAGGCGCGCGCGTTGTGCCCACAGGACGCATGCGATCACCGCGACGGCGGCAAGTACCGTCACGCGCGTCACGTGCTCGCGGAGGAGCAGTGCCGACCAGACGAGCGTCAGCAGCGCCTGCAGCTGCTGCACCTGACCACCGCGGGCGATACCCGCGAGCGCGAGTCCGCGGTACCACGCGAAAAAGCCGAGGTACATCGACGAGACGCCGAGCAGGAAGAGCGACGTCCACGTGCCGGCGGTCGGGTCGTGA
>DASQNG010000200.1:0-2772 GCA_035645095.1 Gaiellaceae bacterium
TCGCGCGGACGGTGCCGCTCGAGCTTCTCGAGGCGCCGCTCGAGGTCTGCGTTCTCGGCGCAGAGGGACTTGATCGCACGTCCGGCCGCGCGGAGCTCCGCCACGTCGGACCGCGTCAGCGCCTCAGCCCAGCGCTCGACTTCCTGTCGCTTCGCCCGCTCCACGCCTGTGGAGAGTAGCCGCCTCCGTCGCCGGGTGCACGGGCGCGGCCCCACGAAACCCCTGCAAGCGGTGCGGTCAGTCCCAGCCGAGCGGGCGCCCGAGGAGGTCCTCGAGGCGGCGGTTCGGCTCGGCGAACACCTGCCGCAGCCGCTCCCGTGTCTCTGGTCGCATCGGCTCGTACTCGCGCTCGAAGACGCGCGGGTAGGCATCGAGCACGTGCGACGGCACCCCGAGGAAGGCCAGCACGATGGCGTGCGTGCCGGCCGGGTCGCGTGCGAGCTCCTCGGTCGGCAGCACGAGCAGCTGCTCCCGAGGGAAGACGGCGAGCCATCGCTCGAGCTGCTCCGCGTAGAGGCCGCGCGCGACGTACGTGTGGTCCCACCAGCCGCGGCTGAAGTAGCGCGGGTCCGCGACGAGCCGCTCCACCTCGCCCGCGAGCCGCTCCTCCTCGCGGTCGAGCGCCTCCTCGAAGGAGAGCGGCTCCCGCCCGAAAGCGACCGCGTGGTGGTAGTGGGAGAGCGCGCGGTCGACCGGGTTCCGCAACAGTGCCACGAGCCGTGCGGACGGCACGACCTCGCGTACGCGCTGCGGCGCGAGCGGGTGGAAGAGGTAGCTCGGGCTCGCCTCGCCGATCGCGAGCGCGCCGCGCCGGAGCGGGAAGTTGCCGCGGTACCAGCGCGTGCCGCGGGCCCAGTGGCGGTCGAAGAAGCTCACCTCCTTCCACGCCGGCCCGCCGATCTGCGGGTGGCGGCGGAGGTACGCGTAGAGCGCCGTCGTCCCCGCCTTCTGCGCGCCGAGGACAAGGAAGTCCGGAAGCGGCCGCAGGTCCGCGGTAGCGCGCCCCCACGTCCAGACGGCGTTGCGCGCGACGGCACGCACAGGACCGGGCAGCCGCGGGACGAGCGTCGCGAGCGGCTTCACCCGGGAGCGCCAGAGGACGGCATGCAGTGGCCGAGCACGTAGAACGCGCGCTTCATAGCTTCGTCGGAACCGCCGCGGCGGCTTCTGCGGCTGCAATCGATTGCACAGCTTCTACCGATGTCGTAGTTTCTCGTGTCAGGCGGAGGGGAGCGGGCGGAGCCGACTGCGGCGTCCGAGATTGCTCTAGCTCCGAAAAACACGAAAGAGGGAGAGGGATGAAGAAGGTTGTTGCTGTCGTCGCTTCGCTGACAGCTGCTCTGGCACTTGCAACGCCTGCCATGGCGCACTTCTGCTTCAAGACCGGATGGAACCAGACCGCAGCCGCGAACGCGGGCAAGTCGCAGGCGTGGCTGACGGCGAACGAGTACATCGCCTGGGTCAACTCCCTGGACGAGGCATTCATCTGCCAGGAGGGCAAGGCAGTGGCCACCGAGTACTTCCAGGCGCAGCCGTCGAACACGCTCTTCATGGGCCCCGGGCTCCTCGCCGGCGGAACGCTGAAGAACGAGAAGGGGAACACGCCCGCGCACGTCGGGTACCTGTTCGTACTTTTCGGCGCAGTCGACGCCGCCTGCGGCCCCTAGCTACGCGCCTGAAGCCGCGAGGTGCGTCCGGGGACCGGCAGGGGCCGGTCCCCGGTCTGCGGCTTCCTGCATAGTTTGGAAATCAGCCTTACCGACCTCCTCGTCGGACCCCACGTAATCCCACACTATGGGCGGACTACATCGGTCGGCCCGATCTCCCCGCGGCTTCCTCGTCCAACGTGTCCCTCGGAGTCGCTCGGTGACCGCAGCAGCAGAGCCTTGTCGGCCGCCCGCTGTTCGATCAACCAGCCGAGCGCGGCGCGGAGGTTCGCGCGCTCCGTTTCTGCGCGGGGCAGCCAATCCGTGAGTTCGTCGTTATCGCATGGGAGCGACCCCGGGGCGGCGAACTCGAGGTAGTGCTCGGCGTGGAGCCGCCGCGTCTCCTGCGCCTCGCCCGCCGCCTCCAGCTGCTCCGCGGCGAACTCTCGGATCGTCTCGAGCAGCAGGAAGCGCGGCTCGCCGTCCTGCTCCCGGCTCGGACGAGGCTGTGCTCAGCGCTGAGAGCGGATCAAGAAGCTTGAGCTCGTCCTGCACCGACACGGCGACAGCCGCATCGCGCCCGAAGCCGCCAACGAAGACGGAGAGAAGCCGGAAGAGACGCTGATCGGCGGCCTCGAGCAGCTGGTAGCTCCAGTCGATCGCCGCGCGTAGCGTCTGCTGGCGCTCCGGCAGGTCGCGCGCGCCTCCGCCGAGCTGCGGCAGAACCTGCTCAAGGCGCGCGAGCAGCCCGGACGGCGAGAAGAGGCGGATGCGGCCCCGGCGAGCTCGAGCGGCAGGGGCAGCCGATCCAGCCGGGCGCAGATCGCGCGTACCTCCTCCTCGTGCTGGTCCGCAGCGAAGTCAGGCGAAGCCGCCCGTGCACGCGCCGCGAACAGCTCCACCGCCTCATCCTCCCTGAGCGGCGGTAGCCTCCGTGAGCGGCGGCAGCGCGGCGTCGAGCAGCTGCTCGAAGTTGTCCAGGCAGACGAGCAGCTCCTGCTCCGCGAGCGCGTGAACCACAGCCTCGCGGGCTCGACGTCGTTGGCCTTGACCTTCAGGGCAAGAGCAACGTCGAGAGCACGAGGGCTAGGTCGGTGACCGTTGCGAGTTGGACGAACCTCGCCCC
>DASQNG010000201.1:0-11878 GCA_035645095.1 Gaiellaceae bacterium
CCGGAGTCCACGCGGCGCCGGCGACTCCTGCCGACGAGGCCACGGCTCCGCCTGCCGTGGACGCCCCGAGCCCCGTCGCGGAGCCCGTCGCCGTCGTCGCTTCCCCAGTAGTCGCCGTCGGGCCGGCCGTCGTCGCCCTTCCGGCCGCCGCCGCGGTCGCCGCCACCGCCGAGCAGCATCGCGAGCCGACGCAGGAGCCGGCAGCCCCGGCCGCGCCGGTCTCGAGCGGCGTCCCCGACGCGGGCGCGGCGACCGCGCGCGCGACGCTCGGCCGCCGCGGCGCCGTTGCCGGCAGGAGCGCCACCACCCTTGCAGCTGAGGCGCCGGAGGCCGCGCCCACGACCCCTGGTACCACCGTGCGTGGCGCCGGCGCCGGATCGAGCAGCGAGGTCGCGTTCGCCGTGGCGGCGGGGTCGCGGCCGCTCCCGCACGTCGACGCGGCGCCGCGGGGTGCGCTGCCGCGGAACGGCTCGAGCACTCGCACCGCCCGAGTGGCCGCGCCCGTCGCCGTGCCGGCTGCGGGCACCGAGTCTGCAGCCACGTCTGCGGCGAAGGCTGCCGGCCGCACGGCGTCGCGGCAACAGCCGCCCCCTAGCCTTCGTCGCCCGCACATGGAGGCGGTCGCGGCACCGGTGCCGCCCCGGCGGTCGCGGCTCCTCGACGTCGGGGCAGCGCTCGCGCTCGCTGCCGGCGCGGGTCTCGCCGCGAGAGTCGCCCGCACGCGGGCGCCTATCATCCTCGGCGTTGGCCTTCTACCTGACCACACCGATCTACTACGTCAACTCGACGCCCCACATCGGCCACGCGTACACGACGATCGCGGCCGACATCCTCGTGCGCCATCACCGGCAGCACGGCGAGGAGACGTTCTTCTTGACCGGGGTCGACGAGCATGCGGCCAACGTCGCCCGGATCGCTGCGGAGCAGGGGCTCGAGCCGCAGGAGTACGCCGACCGCATCGCCCCGGTCTGGCGCGCACTGCCCGAGCGCCTGAACGCCTCGAACGACTTCTTCATCAGGACGAGCGATGACGAGCACAAGCGCTTCGTCCAGGAGTTCCTGCAGCGCATCCACGACAACGGCGACGTCTACCAGGACGTCTACGCCGGCCTCTACTGCGTCGGCTGCGAGGCGTTCAAGTCAGAGGCGGAGCTCGTGGACGGGAAGTGCCCCGAGCACGATCGGGAGCCCGAGTGGATCGAGGAGAAGAACTATTTCTTTCGCCTGTCCGCCTACCAGGATCGGTTGCTGCAGCTCTACGACGAGCGGCCGGACTTCGTCCTGCCGGCGTTCCGCGCGAACGAGGCACGGAGCTTCATCGCGGGAGGGCTGCAGGATTTCTCGCTCAGCCGCGCCGGCAGCTCGTGGGGCATTCCGATCCCGTGGGATCCCGAGCAGGTCACCTACGTCTGGGTGGACGCCCTCGTCAACTACCGCAGCGCGCTCGCGTACGCGCGTGCCGGCGAGGACCTGACACACCTGTGGCCCGACGTCCGGCACCTGCTCGCGAAGGACATCCTCCGCTTCCACTGCGTGTTCTGGCCCGCCCTCCTGCTGTCGGCGGGCTACGAGGTGCCGCGACAACTCTTCGTGCACGGCTACCTCAACCTCGACGACCGGAAGATCTCGAAGTCGCTCGGCAACGTCATCGACCCGCTCGACCTGATCGACGAGTACGGCGTCGACGCGGTGCGCTTCTGGAGCGCCCGGTCGGTCTCGTTCGGACAAGACGGCAACGTCACCCTGGACAGCTTCCGGGAGCGATACGAGCGCGAGCTCGGCAACGATCTCGGGAACCTCCTCTCGCGCACAACCGCGATGGTGGCCCGCTACCGGGGCGGCACCCTGGCAGTTCCGAGCGGCGGCGTCTCGGTCGAGCTCGCGGCGGCGGCGGACGAGCTGCGGGAGTGGGTGCCGCAGGCGATCGGGCAGTTCGACCTCACCGGTGCGCTCGACAGGATCTGGGAGTACGTCCGCGGGCTCAACCGGCACGTGGAGCAGACGGCGCCGTGGGCGCTGGCGAAGGACGAGGCGCGCGCCGTGGAGCTCGACCGCGTCCTCTACGAGCTCGTGGACGGGCTGCGGATCGCCGCGGTCGCGCTCAGCGCCTACGTCCCCCAGACAGCTGAGGACATCCTCGCGGCGCTGCGGCAACCGCACGAGCTCGGCTGGGAGGAGGTCGCCGCCGGCCGGACCGCGGTTGTGGACGGCATCGAGGCCGCCGCCCCGCTCTTCCCGCGGATCGACGCGCCCCCCACGGCGTGATCGACACGCATGCGCACCTCGATGCGCTCGAGAACGCCGCCGTCGCCGTCGCCAGGGCCCGCGCGGCCGGCGTCGAGCGAGTGATCACGATCGGCACGGGCCTCAGTTCGTGCGCGGCCGCCATTGCGCTCGCCGAGGCGCACGACGGCGTCTACGCAGCAGTCGGCATCGACCCGCACCAGGCCGCCACTCCGGAGGCGCGGCGCCTCGGCGAGCTGCGCGACCTCACGCGGCACCCGCGCGTAGTCGCCCTCGGTGAGACGGGCCTCGACTACCACTACGGTGCCGGCACGCGGCCCGAGCAGCTCCGCCTCTTCGAGGAGCAGCTCGCTCTGGCCGAAGAGGCGTCCCTCCCGGTAGTCGTGCACACGCGCAGCGCCGACGCCGACACGGCGGCACTTCTGGGCAGGCACGACGGGACCGTCGTCATGCACTGCTTCTCGGAGCCGGGGCTGCTGGAGGACGCGGTCGAACTCGGCTGGTACCTCTCCTTCGCGGGGAACGTCACGTACCCCAAGGCCGACGCGCTGCGGGCGGCCGCGGCCGCGGCTCCCGCCGACCGGATCCTCGCCGAGACGGACGCGCCGTACCTCGCGCCGCAGCCCGTCCGCGGCAGGCCGAACGAGCCCGCCTACGTCGTCCACACCGTCGCGGTGCTCGCCGCCGCCCGCGGCGAGGACACCGCCGAGCTCGGCGCGCTCATCGCGACGAACGCCGCCGCCGCGTTCCGCCTGCCGTGAGCGTCCGCCCGAAGAAGGAGCTCGGTCAACACTTCCTGGTCGACCGGAACATCCTCGGCGTGATCGGCCGCCTCGCCGAGCTCGATGCCGGCGATGTCGTGCTGGAGGTCGGCCCGGGGCTCGGTGTGCTCACGCAGTCTCTCGCCGCGCGCGTGCGCCACGTCCACACGATCGAGGTCGACCGCTCGCTCGAGCCGCATCTCGCCGAGCTGCCGCCGCACGTCGCCGTCCACTGGGGGGACGCGCTCGCGCTCGACCTCGCCGCGCTCGAGCCGGCGCCGACGAAGCTCGTCGCGAACCTGCCGTACAACGTCGCGACGCCGCTCGTCGCCGAGAGCCTGGCCGGCCTCCCGTCGCTCGAACTCTGGTGTGTGATGGTGCAGCGCGAGGTGGCCGACCGCTTCTTCGCGCGGCCCTCGACAAAGGCGTACGGGGCAGTCTCGGTCCTTGTCCAACTCACGACGCGACGCACGGGGTTCCACCCGGTTGCACGCACGGCGTTCCGGCCGCCGCCGAACGTCGACTCCGCGCTCGTTGCGTTCCGGCGGATCGCCGCGCCCCAGGCGTTCCCCCACGTGAAGGAGGTCGTCGAGGCCTCCTTCGCGCACCGGCGCAAGACGCTTCCGAACTCGGTCGCGCTCGCCGGCCTCTTCTCCCGCGAGCGCGCCGCGGCGGCTCTCGCCGCGGTCGGCCGCGATCCCACCACGCGGGCGGAGGCGCTCGAGCCGGCGGAGTTCGTCGCCCTCGCGGAGGCGCTGTGAGCCGCGCGCCGGCGCCGGCGAAGATCAACCTCGCGCTCGTCGTCGGCCCGTTGCGCGACGACGGGAAGCACGACGTCGCGACGGTGCTGCAGCGGATCGACCTGGCCGACCGCGTGGCCGTTGAGCCGGCTCCGACGCTGGAGGTGCGCGGCTTTCGAGACGACACGATCGTCCGTGCCGCGCTGTCGCGGCTGGCGGCGGCGGCGGACGTCGAGCCGCGCTGGCGCGCGACGATCACGAAGCGTGTCCCCGTCGCTGCCGGGCTCGGCGGCGGCAGCTCCGACGCCGCCACCGCGCTCCGCCTCGCGAACGCGACGCTCCCGCGCCCGCTCCCCGTTCCGGAGCTCGAGAGCGTCGCCGCTGCGAGCGGAGCCGACGTCCCGTTCTTCCTCCGCGACGGGCCGCAACTCGGCCGCGGCGACGGCACCGACCTGCAACCGCTCCACCTCCCCCAGGACTACTGGATCGTGCTCGTCCTCCCGCATGGAGCCGCGAAGGAGTCGACGGCAGCCGTCTACGGACGCTTCGACGCCCGCGGCGGCGCGTCGGGGTGGGGGGAGCGGCGGGATGCACTCGAACGCGCCCTCACGCGGGTCGCCCGGCCGCGCGATCTCGCCCGGCTGCCGCCGAACGACCTCGCGTCTTCGCCCCTCGCGGCAGACCTGCTCGCGCTCGGCGCCTTCCGTGCCGACGTCTCGGGCGCGGGCCCCACGGTCTACGCTCTGTTCCACCACCGCCGCCACGCGCGCGCGGCGGCCCTCGCCCTCGCCCCGCGTGGCCGCACCTGGCTCGCCGTGCCGGCCTGGTACGGCTGACCGCGGCAGTACCCTTTCCGAGGTGGAGACGTCGCGCCCGATCGAGCACGGTCATGGCCGCGTCGGCTCCTTCCTGCACGAGCAGCGCGTTCGGCTCGTGCTCGGGATCGCTCTCGTCGAGGGGATACTCGTCATCGCCGACGCCGTGCCGTGGTGGACGGTGCTCATCCTGGCGCTCGTCGCGTTCCCGTTCTACGCGGTCGTCGGTCGCGGCCACACGAACTCGGTCGTGCGGGATGGAAGCTGGGTCGCCGCGGTCTCGCAGCTCGTCGTCGTCCTCGTGCCGGTGGTGGCGGCGGTGGTGACCACGCTGGCCGTCGTCGCGCTCGTGCTCGTGGCGCTCGTCGCGATCGCGCTGCTCCTCCTCGACCGGCGCTGACCGGCCTCGTCTGCCACACTGACCGCACCGACTGTGGGGCGTAGCCAAGCGGTAAGGCAGCGGGTTTTGGTCCCGCGATCCCAGGTTCGAATCCTGGCGCCCCAGCCATACCACCGCTACCCGTGACCGACACCACCCTCGCAGCAGTCGTGATGGCAGGCGGCCTCGGCACGCGGATGCGCTCGGCGACGCCGAAGCACCTGCACCCGATCCTCGGCAGACGGATGGTGGACTGGGTCGTGGAGGCCGCGCAGCCGCTCGAGCTCCGGAAGCTCGTCGTCGTCGCCTCGCCGGACACGCGGGAGTCGTTCGACGGCCACGAGGTCGCCGTCCAGGAGCGGCCGCTCGGCACCGGCGACGCCGTCCGCGCCGCGCGGGGCGCGCTCGACGGCGCCGCGAGCGACATCCTCGTTCTCTCCGGTGACACACCGCTCCTGACGAGCGCACTCCTCGAGTCGCTCGTCGCCGCCCACCGCGACGTGGGCGCGGCCGCGACCGTGCTGACGTTCGAGCCGGCCGACGCCCGCGCCTACGGGCGCGTCGTCCGCGGCGAGGACGGCGGGATCCGGCGCATCGTCGAGGCGGCCGACGCCTCCGACGACGAGCTCGCGCTGCGCGAGTGCAACACGTCGATCTACGTCTTCCGCGCTGAGCTCCTGTGGCCGGCGCTCGAGCGGCTCGAGCCGCGGAACGCGCAGGGGGAGCTCTACCTCACCGACGCCGTCCGCGACCTCGTCGAGGCGGGCGAGCGGGTGGGTGCACACCTCGCGCCCGACCCCGCCGAGACGGAGGGCGTGAACACGCGTGTGGAGCTGGCCGCGGCGACGTCGGCTCTGCGCGACCGCGTGAACCGGGGGCACATGCTCGCGGGCGTCACGATCAGCGACCCGGCGTCGACCTGGATCGACCCCACGGTGGCCCTCGAGCCCGACGTTGTCGTGCATCCGTTCACCGTCCTCCGTGGCGCGACGACCGTCCGTGCCGGCGCCGAGGTCGGGCCTCACGTCGTCGCCGTCGACGCCGAGATCGGGGCCGGTGCGCTCGTGGGGCCGTTCTGTTACCTTCGCCCCGGAACGGTCCTCCACACGAAGGCGAAGGCCGGCACGTTCGTCGAGATCAAGAACTCCCGGATCGGCGCCAGGACGAAGGTGCCGCACCTCTCGTACATCGGTGACGCGGACATCGGCGAGGACACGAACATCGCGGCCAGCAACGTGACCGTCAACTTCGCGCATCAGCCCGGGCGTGGGAAGGGCCGCACCACGATCGGCCGCAACGTCCGCACGGGCGTCGACAACGCATTCGTCGCCCCCGTCACGATCGGCGACGACGCGTGGATCGCCGCGGGCTCCGTGATCACCGCCGACGTGCCGCCGAACGCGCTCGCGATCGCCCGCTCGCGCCAGGAGAACAAGGAAGGGCGCGGTGGAAAGCGGGACGATTGAGCAGCGCCTGCCCGGGATCGACGGGCCGCCGGTGCAGCCGTTGACCGCCGGCCGCGCGATCCCCCTCGCGCCGCAGAAGCGGCTGATGCTCTTCGCGGGGCAGTCGAACCCCCACCTCGCGCAGAAGATCGCCGACCAACTCGGGATCGAGCTCGGCGCCGTCACGTTGAAGCGCTTCGCGGACGGCGAGACCTACTGCCGCTACGAGGAGTCGATCCGTGGCGCCGACATGTTCATCGTGCAGACGGGCGTGAAGCCGGTCGCCGAGAGCCTGATGGAGCTCCTGATCATGATCAACGCCGCGAAGCTGGCTTCGGCGAAGCGAATCACCGCCGTGATCCCGTGGTACTTCTACGCCCGGCAGGACAAGAAGTCGCGGCCGCGTGAGCCGATCACGGCGCGCCTCGTCGCCGACCTGATCGAGACCGCCGGCGCCGACCGCGTCCTCACGATGGACCTCCACGCCGGCCAGGTGCAGGGCTTCTTCCGCATCCCGGTCGACCACATGACCGCGGTGCCGATGTTCGCGCAGTACATCCGCGACCTCGGGATCGAGGGCGACCTCGTGGCGGTCGCGCCCGACACGGGGCGCGCGAAGCTCGCCGGCAAGTTCGCCGACATGATCGGCGGTGGGCTCGTCGTCCTCAACAAGGACCGCCCAGCCCACAACGAGGCGCGAGTCCAGGGAGTCATCGGCGAGGTCGCCGGCAAGGTCGCCGTCATGACCGACGACATCATCGACACAGGCGGCACGCTCTGTGCCGGCGCGGAGGCGCTCAAGGAGGCAGGCGCCGTCAGCGTCTACGGCTGTGCCACGCACGCGTTGCTCAACCCGCCGGCGCTCGAGCGGATCCAGGAGAGCGTCTTCGACCGCGTCGTCGTGACGGACACCGTCCCGGTCGACCCGCTGACGAAGCCGGACAACATGGAGGTCATCTCCGTCTCGGGGATCCTCGCGGAGACCATCCGCAACGTCTTCTCGGACGACTCGGTGTCGGCGATCTTCGCCGGCGAGAACCAGCTCTTCTAGCGCGAGCGGCTCAACCAAGCGGTTGGGCCGCTCCTTCTACCCGGAGTTTCTACTGGCGCGTCTCGAGCGAGGGGTGTTTGCTGGCGACGGTCGGGCCTGACATGATCGCGATCGTGCCGCCGCACGATGCCAAGGACTCCCGAGCCATTTCCGGCGCCGAGCGCTGGTTGCCTGCCGGAGGGCTGGTTTTCGTCGTTCTCTTCTTTACCGCACTCGTGCTGACCGGGGAGAGCGGCGATAACGGCAGGGAGGTGCTGCAGCACTACACGAGCCAGGAGGGGAAGCAGATCGCCTCGGTCTTCCTGCTCGCTGCTTCGGGGATCGCGTACCTCGTGTTCGTCGGGGCGCTCCGCGCCGTTCTCGCGACGGCCGAGCGTGAGCCGCGGCCGCTTTCCGGTCTTGGCTTTGCGGGAGGAGTCGTGACCGCGTGTCTCCTGCTCGTAACCGCGGCGGTCCTGGGGGCCCTCACTGACGCCGTCGGAAACGCCGAGCACCCTGAGGCGTTCTACATCCTCAACAGCATGACCTACCCGCTCGTCACGTTCGGGATCGCGGCGTCGTCGCTGCTCGCGCTCGCCACGGGGATCCTCACGCTCCGGTCCGGAGTGTTGCCACGATGGGTCGGCTGGGTCAGTCTGGTCGCGGCGCCGATCATCCTAATCGCGATCCTGTTCATCCCGATCTTCGGCTTCCTCGCGTGGGTCGCCATCATCAGTGTGATGCTGCTCATGCGCTCCGGCGGCTCGACCCGCCAAGCCGCCGCGTAGCCAGACGCGCAATCCCGCGTTTAGCCGAACTCGCGCTGCCAGCACTCGGCGCACCACGCGAGCAGCTCCGCCCGTACGAGGCGTTTAGCCTGCGGGCGAATCTCGCATAGGTGGCTGGGCGGCTCGTTCGCGGTTGTCTGCGGCCAGGGGGCTGACGGCAAATTGGACTCCGGGGGCCGCGAGTAGTGGGGTAAGAACGGCCGCCCATAAAGTCGCAAACACGGCCGCCCGCCGCTATCTATCCGCGTCGGGCCTAAGGACGAACGGTGTTTGTGCCGATAACGACAACACGATGCAGATACAGGCTCACCCAGTCAGCGACCCCCGCGAACTCGAGACCGCAGATCAAGTCCTCGCCGAGATCGCATGGCTGGAACGTGAGGAGGAGGGGCTCTCAACTCTTCGCCGAGCACTCCACGTCAAGATGGAGCGCGGGATGCACGAGAGTCTTGTGATGCATGAACGCACGGTCTCCGAGGAGCGTCACGGCATCCATCGTCGTCTCGACGATCTTCACAGCCAGCTCGCGACTTTCCTTCGCATCGCCCCCTAACCTGAGATACCCGCGTGCCGTCGCGTCACTCACCGAACTCGCGCTGCCAGCACTCGCCGCACCAAGCGAGCAGCTCCGGTGCGTCCGGCTCCTCCCCCTCGTCGGCATAGTCGGGCACCACGTCCGCCCGGAAGCCGCGGCCGTCGGTGCTGACGCGGCCGCACTGGGCGCAGACGAGCTGGCCGCTCCCGGCGGGCGTGTCTACGTCACGAAGCCGGTCGCACGTCGGGCACATGCGCGGGCGTGTCGGCGGCTCGCCCGGATGCTCGTGCTCGAGCATTGGCGCCGTGTGCCCGCAGGAGAGGAGCCACTCACGTATCGCTGATGCCCGGTTCGCGCCTGGAGTTCCACCAGAGGGTGACCGCGGCCACGAGTGCGGCGGAGACCCAGAGCCCCGCCTCCTCCTCGACCCAGCCAGTGGACTCGGGGAGGAGCGGCTTCACGATGGCGTTCTGGATGAGGATCGTCAGAGCGGCCCCGACAATGACTCCCGCAGCCGCAGCCGCCGCACGCACGGCGAGCGGCCTTCCCTCCGTCACCGCGGCGCCGAACACGGCGGCCGCCACGAGGAGCGCAACGAGCCCAGCGACGAAGAGAGGCGACTCGAGTGAACTCTCGTCGAGCCCGCCGGCGTTCCAGATTGCGAGCGCCTTCACGAGCCACAAAACGACGGCCGCTACGGCGGCGACTGCAGCGAGTCGGCGAGCGGGCACGCGGCGACTCTAGTGCCGCTCGCCTCGGCCGTAGAACACCCGGCGTACAGGTTGCGGTGAAGGACTCGGCTAGCTTCAGCCAGCGATGTGGCTGTCATCGGCGTCGATTTCCACTTGTTCTCGTCGTAGTTCGTCTCGGACGCGTTCGCTGATCGTCTCGAGCTTCTTGCGGATGAGGATGCGCTCCTTCAGCACGATCTGTTTGGTCACGACGAGGCGTTCTTCGTACACGGGGATCGAGATCGTTCCGTCATCGAGTGTGCAGATGCCGCCCGCGTCATCTTCTTCGGCGGGGACGCGATCGAACGTCGCATCTTCCACGTTGCGGCTGAGCACTTCGTCGACGCGGAGCGTTTCGACGCGCTTGCGTGCCCGCACATGGCCGATGCCGCGCCAGCGAAGGCTGGTGCCGGTGACGTCCTCCTCGTGGCGGATGACTACCGCTTCGTCGGGTGTTGGCGGCGGGTCGCCGAGTGGGCTGCGGGCCGGGTCGTTGGTTTCCTGCTCGTTCATCGCGCTCCTGTGGTAGCGGTCGGCGGCGGGGTGTCGGGCACCCCGCCGCCGATTGCATCGTCATCTAGCGGTCGTTCTCGATGTCGCCTTCGATGTCGACGCGTTCCTTGCGCACCTCGTCGGTCACGCGCTCGTGCGTTGTTTCCTCGTCGCGGTCGACGCTGATCCGTTCCTTCGCAACCGTCTTCTTTTCGACGACGGCTTCCTCGGCATGCAGCGGCACCTCGATTTCCTCCTCACGGAACTCTGCGCCGGTTACGACCTGGTTGACGGGTTCGCGGTGTACCTGCACCTTCTCCCGCTGCAGCTCGACATCCATCTCCACCGGCTCCGTCTCGACCCACTTGCGCAGACGGGCGGTACCGGTCCGCACGCGCTCCGTCCCCACGTGCAGCTCTTCCTCAGAACGGACGATCTCGCCCTCGTCCGTGTCGCGGGAGCCGCGCGTTGTCGCGGAGCGGTCGTACTTTGCGCTTCCCTCCGGCAGCCCGGTGTCGGAGCGGCGCTCCGAGTAGTCCAGACCGTAGTGGGCGGACAGCTCGCGCTCGGTCTCCTGCGAGATCTCGTCCTCGTCGATGTCCGGCGCGTCCTTCACCTGATCCTTGGAGTAGGGAACGGTGAATCCGTCTTCGCTCATGCCCGTACCCGCGGTCGGTACCAGCACGCGCTTCGTCCCGAAAAAGCCGGTCCCGATCCCGATCCACTCAGGTGTCTGCGTCTGCTCATCGATGTAGATCTCCTCGACTTGCCCGATCTTCTCGCCGTCCGACGAATAGACCGGCGAACCCCGCATCTCCAACATCTGATCCATTGTCATGTTGTGCTGCATCTCAACTCCTTCAGCTCAGAGACTCTCTGTTAGGTGCTTGACGTGGAACGACTTCCGGGGGCGTCGTCACGGCGGTTCTCCCGCAACTGCTGCGCCTCGCTTTTCAGCTGCTCCTTCCCCTGCTGAACGTCCTGCTTGACCTGCTCTTTCGACTGCTGCCCCTTCGCATACGCAGCCTCCAACATGCGGCCCGCGACGTCGCGGCCACCCAGCCCGAACGCGAGCGCCAGCGCCAGCGCCAGACCACCCATCAGCGCCGCGTAGGTGATCGTCACGATCTGCGGCGCGATCTGAAGCTGATCCAGGATCATGAAGCTCGCGATTGCCATGATCAGAATCGGCGCGACAGTCGCCACAACCTTCCCGGTTGTCGTCTCGCCCATCGTCCGCACGACGATTCCGGCGATCGCGCCGGCCAGCACGCTCGCCACCAGGAAGATCAACAACGCCGCCAGCACGTTCGGCAGGTACGCGTACACGGCAGCAACGAAGTCCTCCAACGCATCGACCCCGAGCACCGACACCGCGAGCGACAGCGCGCCGAGGAACACGACCCAGAACACAACCGACCCCAGCAGCCCCGACGGGCGCGAAGTCAGCTTCCTGACCCATTCACCCGCCTGGCCGGAGTGGAGCATCCGATCAACGCCGGCAGCCTGGAGCGCCCGCGCAACCAGCTTCGCAACGATCTTCGCGACGAAGTAGCCGACCAGCAGAATGACCAGAAACGCCGCCAGCTTCGGCAGCCACACAAAAAACGTGTCAAGCGCGCGTTGGACGCTGTCGCTGATATCGGCTACAAGCATCTACTCTCTCCTCTCGGCAGCGCAGACACGCCGCGCATGACTCGACTTGCGGTGATCGGCCGCAGGGGCCCGGTTCCCGCCTCACGTCAAGTGAAACATCGCTGTCTCACATTGAAACACTAAGTACCAATCATTCAGGACATGCCGCAACCCGTCTTAGCGTTCGCGGTGGCGCTTGAGTAGCCGATGCGGACGAACGCCGTCCGCAGGTACTGCTCGAACCGGTGGCCGTCCATCTGGTCGATCTCGCGGATGCCCGAGC